>NZ_CP036267.1:1806540-2141540 GCF_007744255.1 Thalassoglobus polymorphus
TCGGACTCAAAGTGATCGAAGAGTCGTCGAAGCAAAAGAATTCTCGGGTGATGAAAAACGAGTCAGCTCGCGCCGGACTGTCGAAAGACGACGACAGATTGATCCAACCACCTGCGAACGTGACTACCAGCCTGATGAAGTCGAGTTCATGAAAGCAATGGATGACTACAAGCGTCGCAGTGGGCGTCAGTTCCCCACCTGGAGCGAAGTCTTGGAAGTGATCCGTGATCTCGGTTACCGAAAGGTCGCAACCCCTACACGGACATACGAATAGCAGTCCAGGCTTTCTGTAGAATCCGTCCGAAAACCTCTGGAATAGCCGCTTTTCTCAGTGTTTGAGAGAGCAATTTCAAGTTTCAGGATCAGTTCTATTAAGTGCCAGATCAGGAAAAGCCCGCAGTTGATGCTGCGGGCTTTTTCTAATTGGATCGAAGGCAAAACCGATTTGTGAATTCCTCTTGGCTTTTCATCATAGCACCTCGCCCTTCTGGGACTGCTCCTCGATTTTGGAAGGCGTTCAGCAGGGAGCTCAGAGACGGCGTCCAAATCGGCTGGAATGGGAGAAAAGAGGAAGACGAAGAGAGTGTCAAATCTCGTGGCAAACCTTGTGATTCGCTGCACGGTCTTTCAGAGCTTTGATGAACTTTTCTGAAGGAAAGAGTGACCTAACGTCCCCATAGCAAAAGCGGCGAGTGAAAATGGCTGGGGGCGTGGGCGCTCGCCCGGAAATTCCCAACAAGGAAAACTCCGGCCACACCCCCAGCCAATGCCCACTCGCTGTGTCCTGTTCACTTTTCTAATGCCCGGCACTTAACGCTCTCTGTTTGCAAGAGGTATGCCATCAACTCCTGAATCACGAGATGTTCCGCATCATCAATGATAAGAGCAACTTACGGCATATGTCTGAGAGCGAAGGCGCGTAGAGTTAGCAAACCTTGCAAGTAGATGTGAGCAGGTTTTAAGCAGAAGTGCGTAATCGCGCGTCATGTCGGCAGTGTGTCATGTCGGCAGTGAGGCATGGCGAGTCGAATTCCTGAGACCTCGGCAGCAGGGAGCACCGTTTTCGTCATCGTCACACTGAACGATGTCTCTGTGGTGAGCTCCGTATTGGTCTTCGCGATCTGCCTCGTGGCGAGAATCTATGACGTCAACACTGCAATCTTCACGGGCACTCAAAGAGTTAGGCAGCTTTGGTGCTTGCAGGTTGCCTGGATAAAGAGTTCAGGGTGGAGTGGACAAGGAGTCCTCTCGCAACGCTGTACGGTCCGAATATTGATGATCGCAATTCTTGAATGCGGAACGGCATGTGACTCTTGCGCATCACATGCGAAAGGAATTCGGGGAAACCATTCATGTGAGTTGGTCCCCCGGAGTAGACAACCGGCAGCCGTCGTTGCAATTGTAAATTCTGACTCACGCGTATTAAGTCTGGAAGCGCTGAGGCCCAAGCATCGGAAAGAAGTTGATGGAACTGTTGCACGATCCATAATTCGTCACCCGAGCCAGGCGATTCGAGAGAAATGTCCGCCTCTTGAAGCCACTTCCGGACCGAGTGCAAATCAAGATATCGATTCCCGCGTTGGTCCCATAAATATCGATGACGGCTCTTTGCGAAACGTTGTTCGATTGCCCGAAATCCTTGGCCGAAAACCGTTTCCAGAACTGGTGTCCCGTAACGCGTGATACTGATCGAGATTGATTCGGAGCCCAGAACGATTCCAATCCCGCTGAACTCGGATTCCTGCAACTCTGCTAATGCCAACGCCGACGCAGGTTTTAAAAATGTTGATCGATATCCGCGCAAGCTGAGGAGTTTTTCAATGACGTTCAACTGTTCGGTAGATTTCCGCATCATCGAATGTGGAAGTGTCGCAGTGCAGGTTGCATCTTTTGCCATTGGCACCAGGCTTTCGATCAGCACAGAGCAAACCTGTCGACCGACTGGATCATCCCAGGGGAAGTGCCCTTCTATCATGACAGGAAGCACAGGGCAATGAATCAAGCTTGCAAGTTCCTCAGCTGCGTTTCCGATGACTATGAGGGCGCCCTGAGCGAACGAAAAAGGAATTCGCGCCTGTTCTAACAACTTGCGATTTGATGGTTCGTCAGCCACGCTGCAATAGACAGCCGGGACTCTTCTAGCGATAAGGCGTTGTCCATCCTGACGAATAGAACGGAATTCACTACAACCAAGATCTAATGCAATTGTCTTCACGATTTCTGCTCCTGTGCCAGGATTCGCAGAGCCCGTTCAAGTGGACCACCTGGTATGTGAGTGACGTCATCGCGCACAGGTTCGACGACATCGTAGGCTGAATTCAATTTTTGATGCTTCACCGGTTGGACAACAGCGCGGTGAACTTCATTCACGTGATGGACTTCGGTCTGAGAAACCGTTTCTTCTGCCTTCTCTTCGGGGGCGTGCTCCGGGTCGATCCGGTGATGTACTCGCTCAGTCATCTTCTCAGCAGTGTTCTTTACAGCAGTGTTCTTTACAGCAGTATTTTTTACAGCAGTGTTCTTTTCTGCTGTCTCATCAGAACATTCCGCCGAGTCAACGGTAGATGCTGCGGAGAGTCTCGTTTTTTTCGGCTTGCTCGCTTGAGGAGTTTTCGCAAAGTGTGGACCACGAAGTGATTCGTGGCGGTCATGGTGGATCAATCGTTCTTGAGCAACTGGTTCACCATGAATATGAATTTCAGAGGGAACAACAACTTCTTCCTCGATCATCGGGATCGAGCGATTCAAGATCATTGAAACCTGTTGAAGGTCACTTTGTTCTTCGGAAACATCCACTGATGGACGAGTGTTCGAGGCTGTGTCGCTGATTTGATTTCGCTGCTTACGGCGATCATGTCTCGACCAGAGAACAGAAAGGACGAAGCCGATGAAGCCCATCAATGCGACCGCAAATGCAATCGGAAGGATCGTCCAGATTGATGGTACTCGTTTTGATATTGGAGTCTCAGATTTGGTTACCACTGGAGAAGAGTTTGCGATGGTTGAGGAGGAAGCATCTTTTCTCAATGCACTCTGAGGTGATGTTGTTGGGACGAGCCCCGTTTTGCTTGCTTGATTTCGATTGCCTCGATTGACCTGATTTCTGCGGACAGGAAACGCCTCTGGAGGTGCGGGGGCAACCGATGAAATGGACGTGGTTGGCAATGGTGCCGGAGCGGTAGTTGGTGCTGGAGCGGAAGTTGATGTCGCAGATTCGCTCTCGAGGAGCGGCAAATCATAAGACTGAAGTTGAGTCTGTGCAGTCTGTCGCGGCTCACTCAGGTATTCCGCAATCTTGGTCGTCATCTCACTCGGGATGGTTTTCTCAAAGCTCCTGGCAACTTGAGTCTTCTCCATCTTTGGCAGAGCAGGTCTCTCGGTCGAGACGAGAGGTGATTGAAGAGGAGTCAGAGTCAGTTCCGGGCCAGCAATCGGTCTTTCCGGAATCGGGGTGACGATCGATGGTCTCAGAGGAGCCGGGACCACAACCATGGAACTCTCTAATTCAGGCGCTTCGTTGTTGCTAAGAGGTTCTTCATTCTTTTCAGGTGTCAATGGGACAGCTGGCGGAAAGGCTTCCGTCGAGCTCAGAGCCTGAGTGTCGACAAGCTGAGGGTTGCACAGAATGACTGATCCTGGTGCAAGCATTCTCGTATTGGGGCGGCCGAATGGGTCTAGGATGTTTACGGAATCCGTTAATTGCTGAGTCTGTTTCAGCCGGTTGAGGAGGTCATCAACGGTTCGAATGTCAGTCGAAAGAGGCAAGACAATCGGCCGGTCATCAAGGCCAATGCAAGCGACCGGGATGACTGGGATTTCTGTTTCCGTTGTCATCTGCCCGGGGTTTGGAAGGACGACAATCACTTCACCCGACTGCACATTGGGTTGGCTTTCACGATTCGGGTTATAGAGAAAACGATATCGTTCCCTGCCACCACCGACGACACGGATTGTCGGGCGGGTCACCGAGGCGAAGCCTCCTGCAGATTCCAAAAGCCTTGAGAGAGAAACCTTGTGTTCATCAGCTGAGTAGACACCAGACCGGTGAACGGCCCCAACAATCGTGAAGTAATGAGTCTGGTTTTGGGGCTGAGAAGCCTCGACGATCTTCATGCCCGATGGTGATCGTTGAAGACTTTGAGAGCCGGCAAACTGGTTTTGCGCATTGGCCCCTTGATGAATCGACAGTGAAAAAGCTGCCAAACAAGCTACAAGTCGAACAAAATACCAACGTGACGACATCGTCTTGAGTCCCTCAATGGACAGACCGCTATCAATAAAATAGGCCCACATAGGGTTCGTCATCGGCAGAAACTGGTCGTCCGCATTAGGAGAATTCTGACAATCATGCGGGTCGCGAAGATTATGTAAAATGCGAAGACTGGGAGGTTACTCTTTGAGTAGGAAGTAAGGCTGACACCAGTTGACGCAATCGCCAACGTCGCCACGTAAGCCAAATCTCACGCTGAGTTTAAGGTTCTTTTGCCCATGGATTGGCAGAGCAGAAGGCTCTAAAAAATGAGAATCTGTCTGGGAAAGTCGGTGTGAACTGACCTCGGTGTCATCGAGGCTGATGTGAATGTCGACTGCCCCGTTTTGGTCAGCCCGGTCATCAAGCCCGAGAGAAAAAATGAAGGACTCGGCATTTGAAGGAATCGCGAAAATAAGTTCAGACTGACTTCTGACCCCATAGCCAGTCGCAAAAAGCTGATCGCCAGAGAGCAACAGTTGTCCAGAGGCATTCCGGTTCTGATTGAAAGAGGTGATGTTGCCAAAATAGTCTTCGTTGTGAGAGCGGAGTGGCTGATCCCGGTTCAGGAGATGGTGCCGTTTATCCCAGAACTCGATGCGACAAATATCACTCATCCGAATCGAGAGCGTCCCGATCTCCGGGAGTTCAACATTCAGCTTCTCTTTCGAAAAGTCGAAATCGTCCGCAATTGTTGAAAGAACTGACCCATTTTTCAGGAACAACTGAGCATATTTGGAACCGATAGGAATCTCAGCAGCGAGTGCCGGATTCAGTTTGATCGACAGTGAATTGGATCGTGGAAGTTTCAGGTTTCCTAAGTCTGTTTTGAAATGGATTTCGTCGTCGTCGAAAGAGACTAATTCCCCTCTTACGACGTCCTGATTTTTCAAGATGACGACGTCATCCGCTTCTGGATCCACTGCACTCTTTTTCAGATTCGTGATACAGACATCGAAGAAGACTTCCCTCACGTATTCGATTGGAATCGATAGTTTCTGGTTTTCAAACTTCGCAAGAAATCGTTCTTCAGAAAGCAGAAGATCGCTGACAAAGTAGATGTCGTTATTTGTGAGTTGGAGTCCGATGGAACGTGTTATTTTCCGGCTGTATGACCTTCGAAATGAGATCGTTTTGATTTGTTTCCTTGGAAGGACATCCGGGGCTCCCGAACTGGTCTTAAACTGAATGGAATCCTTTTCCCAACTCAAGTTGGTCACTTCGGCTTGAGCACCATCCTGCATTCTCAGCACGATCTCTTCACCTGACGAAAAAGCGGGTACGGCGAAGAGCAGCAACGTGAAAAGAAGCAGCCTGAATAGGAACGAGTTGGATGATTCACTGCGGGGAGTCATGGTTGCCTGATTGTCGTTGCCTGATAATGGCTGTCGGAAATGAGGTGAGACTATTGAACCGAGTTTTAGAATCATACAGGGTTAACGTTCAAAAATCGGGACCAGATTGTTGGGGATCTGCAGCGCGATTAATGCCATCGCAGTGGCGTATTCGTTTCCCATTGCAGTATCTTCCCAGTGATCAGTGTTTACGGAATCAAGGAGTCTGTCACGCAGTACCGGAAATCCGTTCGACCAATCCTCTCCACCGGAGTGCCAGTACGCTTGAGCGCTGTAGTAGGCTGCATAGTAACGATACGCTCGGTCATCGTTGAGTTCTCGCTTCGCATGGAGGTATTCAAACCCCCGTTGCAATGCTGGGTCATCAGTAATTCCTGCAGTGTAAAGTGCGACGAGCGCTGCCGCAGACCGGGCGACTTTGGATTCTGCCGCATCGAAGATTCGGTATCGAAATCCTCCATCAGGGTTTTGACACTTCTTGAGGTACACAACAGCCCGGTCGATCACTTCCTTGGGGACTGCAATGCCTGCATTCCTCGCCGCTCGCAATGCCATCACCTGACAGACTGTGACAGAGATGTCTGCGTCGTCCGGGACGGGATTGTAACGCCACCCCCCTTCTGAGTTTTGGGTCGCAATAATGAGGTTCACCGCTTTTTTGAGTTTCAGGCGCAAGTCATCGCGGTTGGACATGCCGTAAACTTCGGCCAGAAACATCGTCCCAAATCCATGCCCATACATGGGACCATGTGTTTTGAGTTCTGTGTTGACGAGATAACCATTCGGCTGTGAACAAGAGAGCATGAACTGAACAGACTTTGAAACATGCTCTGCATACGGTCCTGCCTCTGGAACACTTCCTGATGCAAGAAACGCCATTCCGCAAAGTGCTGTGACTCCGACTTGATGCGGGGATGTTCTCGCCGTCCCAAAAGTGCCGTCCTCATTTTGACGTTCAGCCAGCCATTTCAACGCATCTTCTGTCACTCGAACTGCACGCTCATCGAGAAACTTTGATTGTCCCGGTGGCTCCTGCGCATGAAGTTGGCTGACAGGGACGAACCAAACCTGCGAAACCATACAGAAGCCGAACAGAGAAAATAGAATGCAACTGATGAAGCGGCACCTGAGTCGGCATTTGCATCTGCATGGAGTTGCACGCAATTTCAATATCGGATTGAAGTCGCCGGAAATGGGCATCAGAAATCTGGTCAGATATTTGGGTAGAAATTCTGGACAATTCATTTAAGGATTGCTCAGCGTAACGAATGCCAAGACGATCGAATAGGAATGCCTCATCAGTGCGATGTCTCATCAGTGCGATGCCGTGGCTGAGCGATTGAAGTCTATCAGCTTTCGTGGCTGGGCATTCATTGTCCAGCGTTTGACCAAATCAATTTCATCAGACAGAGTCTTGTAAGACCACGACCACAATCGGCCGGGATACCTCGCACGAGTTCAGTCAACGATGTGAAGCTTTCCGTTGTGATGATTCTCATGTCGCAGAAAATCCGGTCTTGGTGCTCATCAGCTTCGTAGAGTTCCTTGACTCCTTCTGGAAAAACGAGAGACTTAAATGCGCTACAATCCCTACATTTTCGCATTGTATGAATTCGCAACGACTGTTAACGATTGCTCTGATCATCGTCTATTGCTTCTCTGTGATAGGCTGGAGCGATTATGATCTGTCTGTGAAGTCAGGCTGTCGTTGTTCTGAGAAAGCACAGTCGGACAACGCATGCTGCTGTTCTGCCAAGGGAAATCAAAGAGCAGCCGAGGCGACGAAAAGCCGCTGTTGCAGCTCTTCGAAAGCTGAAGACTCAAGCAACTGTGGAGCGCAGCAGGTCGCGAAATCGATTTGTTGCAGCAGCAGTGAAAAGCCTGAAGGCCCAGTTGTTTCGTCTTGTTCCTGTGGCGGCGAAAAACCACAAGGCTTCGTGGTTGTCTCAGATCCCAGAAGTCTGTTTGCTGCTGTCTCTGTGGTCAGTGATAAATGCTTAGTGGATCTACTCCTCTTCCCTGAAGTGTCGTTTCTTAACGATCAGCTACCACCAGAAACTCCACCTCCGAGAGCCTGAGAAAGAAGTTCTATTTTACTTTTTTCTCGCTGGGCATCGTCATGTAAATGCATTCTGACGTTGCGCGAACTGCTGGAGTTTAGAATATGTTTACGTCTCTACGCCCCCGTTCTGCGCGGGGCTTTACGCTCATTGAATTATTGGTTGTGATCGCAATTATTGCGATTCTGGTTGCTCTGCTTCTTCCCGCTGTCCAACAGGCACGCGAGGCTGCTCGCAGGGCTCAGTGCAAAAATAACATGAAGCAAATTGTGCTCGCGATGCACAATTATCAAAGCTCGTACTCTGTTTTCCCCGGATTGTCCTCTTCGAGTCAGTACGGTTTTTCTGTTCAAGCTCGCATTCTGCCGTTTATCGATCAGGGCAACCTGCAAAACCTGATTGACTTCGACGTCCCACTCATGCTTGGTTCAGGTGGGAGTCAATCATTGAACCCGGTTCATGCTCAGGTTGCAGCACAGGTCTTGCCGCTGTTTCTTTGTCCGAGTGAACCGGAGCCACCGATTTTTCAGAACGCCAACACCGGAGTGAATGAATTCGCCGGAACGAACTATGTCGTCTGTACCGGAAGTGGAACCGACTCAAACTATGACACCCGTGCTCGAACCGATGGGATGTTCTTCTGGGGATCATCGAGTCGGTTTCGAGACATGACTGATGGATCTTCCAATACACTTGTGCTTGCTGAATCGCTGATGGGCAACAAGCAGGATGGGACTCCTCTGGCAGACATTAACGTCGATCGGCAAATGGCTCGCTATGGAGGCGGCGGACTGGGAGGACCTGGAGAAGGTTTCACCGGCCCGCCGGGCCATAATCCAGATGTTCGTGCCGCTGCAGCGGCAGCATCAACGACTGACGGACGTGGACGCTCTTCCTGGATTTGGGGGCGAGAACATCTGACGACTTTTAACACCTACATGACTCCGAATTTCGATTCACCGGACATTCATCGCAATGGCTTCGGCTGGTTCGCTGCTCGAAGCATGCATGTCGGAGGAACTCATTGCGGCCTGGGAGATGGTTCCGTTCGATTCGTCAGCGATAGTATCGATGGTGGAATCTGGCGAGCATTGGGCACGAAAAACGGTGGCGAGGTGATCGGCGAATTTTAGAACTGGTCTAATTTTTGACACTTGCCCATTGAGTTTTCTGGTTAGCCCCTCTGAGGTCCATGGGGGCTAACTGTTTCAAGAAACTTACTCTGAGGAATATCATGTCAGTTAAACAAAATCGAACAATGTTCCCGCTGCTCATAATCGCCGTCTTAGCTGTCGGTCTGGGATTTGGCTTCTTGCTGCCAGAAAGTGAGCAGGAAACCTCATCCGAAACTTCGTCTGAAACGATTTCTTCGTCGGGTGAAAATGAAGCTGACGAGAGTGAGATTCTCAAAGGGGAACCGACCTCTCTCGCAAGCCAACAACAAGTCCATGAGTTCATGCTCTCAAAGTATGATATCAAGGACCGTTTACAAGCGCCTGCAATGGCGACTGACGATCAAGGGCATTTATGGGTTGCTTGGGAGTCTCAAGTTAATGAAGACGAAAGAGCGATCTTTCTGGTCACGTCATTCGATCACGGGAAAACATTTACTCAGCCCAAACAGGTTCGTAAATCCAGAATTTACTCGTGGGACGCAGCTATGCGTGGACGAACAATTAAACGGTCCAGCCGAATGTGGGTGAATCTTCAGTTTGCAGATGATCGTTTATTGTTGAGTTGGGTCGAGTCTGACAGAGAAGACCTCAGTCAGCTGAAGCTGATGTTTGCTGAATCATCCGATCATGGAAAGACTTTCAGCGACGCCATTCAACTCTCCACAGCAAACGCAGTTCGTCCGACTTTCGTCGCTTTCAATGCGAATGATCAAGGGCAAGTTGCAGCCACATGGCTCGATTATCGTGCTGGCGTCCAACAACCGTTCGCTGCGATTTCAAACCAAGAAGTTGAAGAACAGCGAGTGTATGCCGGTCCTGACAATGCCGGGATTTGCCCTTGCTGCAACCTTGAGATCAACGTCACGGACAAAGGGCAAACGATTGTCGCTTTTCGGAACAGTATCAATGGGTATCGTGATATGTGGCTCGCTGTTCGCGGTGCAGACGAGACTCAATTCTCCGAGCCGATTTCGGTCGTTGAACCACGGTGGGAATTCAACGGTTGCCCGCACGATGGTCCCTCGCTTTTGATCGATGGAGATCAAATCCATATGGTCTGGATGGATGCACACACCGGAATTCAACAGGTTTACTACGGGCAAGCAACAATTGGTGAATGGAAATTCACAACCAAGCCCATTCACCAATCGACAGCGATTCAAGGGCATGCTTCCCTGACGCAATCACCTCAGGGGTTGTTGATTGCTTGGGACGAGACAGTTGCGTCGTCATCAAAAAACGATGGCGAACATTCTCATGGGGCTCCATCAGGATCTAGCTCTGCGGTAAGAATGGTGATCTCGCAAAACAACGGGGAGAGCTTTTCTTCACCACAAACGGTTTTGACCGAAAGTGGCGAATTTCAGTCTCGACCGAGCGTTAAAAGTCACGGCGATCTCACAACCTTTGCCTGGAGCAGTCTCTCCGAGAACGGCAAGAAAATGGTCATTACCACCAAGTTGCCTTCCACTTCAACAGGTTCAACTCAGGTAGCGATCCATGAGTAATTCTACTGACACCCTTAAAGCCGTGGCGAAAGTTCTGTTCGTTGTCACGGTCCTGGTTGTTGCTGTCTGGGGAGGTCGGCAACTGCGAAATCGATCGAAACTCGCGAACACGACAGCTCTCAATGAGGCCCGTCAGGCTGATGGTTCTGAAGAAGATGTTCTTGTCTCGCGAGGCGAAATTCTCTACATGCAGCATTGTGCAAAATGTCATGGTGACGAAGGGAACGGTGACGGCGAAGGCCTGCGGGCCCTTTCAATTCGACCTCGCGATTTTCATAGTCCTCAATGGCGGTTTGAGAAAACTGAGAAGTCGATACAGACCATCATTAGAGATGGCATTCCTGGCACGCCAATGCCTGCGTCAAAAACGGCTTTATCTGACAGCGATATCAATTCAATCGCCAGTTATGTTCTTAAGATTGCCAATGAGAAGTCGGCGACAAATCCAACCGGGACATCGGAAACTGATCTGTTGATCGCGGCTGGATTCTCGCCAGTCATTCCAGCGAGTGTGCCGGATCTCAAACTGTCGAATGTCGCTGGGGAGAATGTTTCTCTTGGAGAGTTCAAGTCGAAGCCGATGATCGTTCATTTCTGGGGGACATATTGTGCGCATTGCATTCAGGACATGCCTCGACTCAACGAGGAGATCGCGACGCTCAATGACTCAGTCTCTGTGATCAGTCTCTGTGCTGATGTGACGGAAGCAGAGGAGTTAAATGATTTTGCAGAACAGTTTGCAAACATGGACTTTCATGCAGACCCGACCGGCCTGGCAATGAATCGCTTCGGAGCGAGCCTGCTTCCTTCGTTCTATTTTGTAGACAAGACAGGTACTGTTCTCGGAGTGACTCATCAACTGAAAACTGAGAAAATTCAATCTTTGATTGAATAGATCGTGCAGCATGGAGAACGACGACCTGATATGGCCCGGCAGTTCAGGGGTTGAGGAAGCCTGCGTCGGGAGTTCTGCACCGCAGTGGGGCTTTACCGCCCTGATTTACTTTCATCTTAAAGCAAAACATGATGGTTCTGGGTTGCTTTAAGATTCTTGACTGCGAAGGAAATCGAATTGCGTTATACTGCGAACTCAAACGTTGAGATCTCAAAACCTGAAACTACAGCCTGAAGTTCACTCTGCTCGATGACTACACCCAGCCAACCTGTTAACTATCTTCGTCTCAACCTGATTTTTCGAATCGGCTGTCTCTGTTGCGTTTCGATTGCATGGATCGGGATGTTGCTCTACGCGATTTTAGAAATGACCCCGCCCTTCTCGATCGATTGGTTGCTGTTTGCAGTCTCTGCCTGGGCACAGGGCTTATCGCTCTTTTTCTGCTGCGTCTTTGCATTCGCAGCGATCGCGTCGAATTCGATCTCTGGACAGAGTCAGCTTTCCAAAAACGCTGGGCCTCTACTTTGTATCGGACTGATACTCGTTGCGGTCTTCGGGACTCGGTTGCTCTGATATTAAAACGTCGTTGAACAGTAGAAACGAAACCAATGCCACCACAAAAAAGATGTGAAGTCGTTCCGCTTGCCGATTACCAGGTGAGCTTTCGTGTTGATGGAATCGAGAAGACACGCTGGCATTATGGTCCGCAATACAAGCGGCCGTTCTTCTTTCCGTTCAATGGTCCCAGCGGAGAGACGTTAACACGCGTGGGGCATCCTGGAGCGTCGAATCACGATCATCATCGCTCGGTCTGGTTTGCACATCACAAGGTCTTAGGCATCGACTTTTGGAGTGAGAATACCGATTCCAGCATCGAGCAGAAAATGTGGTTCGAATACCGCGATGGCGATGATCAATGTACGATGGCCGTTCAATTAGACTGGCACGATGGACACGATCCTCAACCGTTGCTCCAGCAGGAGTTGATCGCCACTTTACGTCCACTGGAGAACGATGAGTGGACACTCGATTTGCAATCAACATTTCGACCTCTCGCGGCGGAACTTGAATTCGAGAAGTCCAACTTTGGCTTTCTGGCCGTGCGTGTGGCGAAGAGCATCTCGGCACACTTTGGTGAGGGGATCATTACGGGAGCGTCGGGAGAGGCTGGAGAGAACTCGCTCTTCGGAAAAGAGAATCGGTGGATGGACTATTCTGGACCGGTCGCGTCCCGCAACGAAGCTGGCGAACGGGTGTCTGTCGACAACGGGGTCACCTATCTCGATCACCCGGAGAATCCCAACTATCCTGCGAAATGGCATGTGCGTGAAGATGGCTGGATGGGAGCATCAGCCTGTCGAGATGAAGGACTCGTCACCACCAGAATGCAACCACTCAAGCTTCGCTATTTACTGTATGTACATGATGGAAAAGTGAATCCTCAACGTGCTGAGGAACTCGCTGCCGAGTGGAGCAAGCTTCCCGCAAACTTGATTCAAAAAAGTTCGCAGCCGCACATGCAGTTCGAAATTTCCTAGAGTCAGACTGGCGGAAAGACGCGATTCGTCACTTGGGAAGAATCTAGAGCAAATCTAAAATTCGTTTTATCAGTACTGTCTCGTGGCATCAGCGTATGGACTTGTGAAAACGTACTTCGCGGACAAGAGAAGCATTGGAAATGCTCTAAGCGAAGTCGAAAGACGAATCTGTGATTGAGGAAACTTCAGGAGTTGTCGTAGACTGTTGATCAGGCGGGATCAGTATCTTTGTGCCCACGATTGTCCAGACTGATCGCTCTGTGTAAGAATAGAGTCATCATTAAGATTCATTTGCCATTTTGTAGGTAGAGTTCCGTATGTTGCGTTTTGCTCCTGTTTGCAGCTTCATCTGTCTATTGATGTTCTCACCGTTTTCAGTTCGCGGTGCCGATGATACTGGCATTCAGTTTTACAAAGAGGAAATTGAGCCGATCTTTGCCAAAAATTGCTTCGAGTGCCATGGCAACGGAAAAGCCAAGGGGGGGCTGAGTCTCTACACACGAGAACTCGTCCTCAAAGGGGGAGAGAGTGGACCGGGTGTGGACCTTGAAGATCACAACCTGAGCACGATTCTGGACGCCCTCAATTACGAGAGCTACGAAATGCCTCCGTCAGGCAAATTACCACAAGAGCAGATCAACCTTGTGGCAGAATGGATCAAACGCGGCGCTCCGATGCCGGTGCGGACCGATGTCATTGAAATCAAAGAAGAACATGGCCCGCCGCAGGTCAATGAAGAGACGAAAAACCACTGGTCATTCCGACCTCTCAAGCAAACACCAGTTCCACAGGTTGATGACAGGAACTGGCAGGCAAATCCCATCGATGCGTTTGTTTATCAAAACTTGAAAGCCAAGGGGCTCACTCCGAATCCACAGGCGGAGAAGACAACTCTTGTGCGTCGGCTCTACTACAATCTGCTGGGGTTGCCTCCAACGCCGGAGCAAGTCAATTCTTTTGTGAATGACGACTCACCAGAGGCCTACGAGAAACTCGTCGATTCACTCCTCGAATCGCCGCACTATGGCGAGCACTGGGCACGCTACTGGCTCGATCTGGTTCGCTATGCAGAAAGCAATAGTTTCGAACGAGACGACCCCAAGCCGTTTGTCTGGAAGTACCGAGATTATGTCATCCGGTCATTCAATGAAGATAAACCGTACAGCCAGTTTATTCTGGAACAGTTGGCAGGTGACGAACTCGAGAACCCCACGCCGGAGTCAATCATTGCGACGGGATACTATCGACTCGGACAATGGGACGATGAACCGGCAGATCCCAAACTTGCGATGTACGACGAACTCGACGATATCATCGCGACCACCTCGCAGGGAATGCTCGGGCTTTCGATGAATTGTGCTCGCTGTCACGATCATAAACTGGACCCTCTGCCGCAGGCGGACTATTACAGCATGGTCGCCTTCTTCCGAAATATTCGCAGATACGGAGTCCGTTCCGGTCAAAGTGTTTTCGAGGCCTCTGTCAGAAGTATTGCAACACCTGAGCAAGAAGCAGAACACGCGGAAGAACTGAAGAAATATCAGGCTCGTGTTGGTCAGCTTCGGAAGGAACTCGACGTCGTCGAGAAAGGGATTCGCGAGCAACTTGTCGGTGGTGAGCGAGACGACTTCAAGAATGACTCGGTCCGTCTACGCATTATCAGAAAGCACAAAGGCAAGCTGATCACTCAAAAAGAATTTAAAGAGTATGCAGCCAAACGCAAAGCATGGACTGAGCTACGCAATCACCCTCCGCAAAGTGCAGAGCAAGCTTTAGCGGTGAAAGAGCATGGAATTGATCCTCCTGCAACTCACATCTTGATTCGGGGCAATCCCACCGGAGAAGGAAAGATTGTTGCACCGATCTTTCCGACAGTCCTGACATCCATGACGCCGGAAATTACTCCCACGGTCGATGGGAAAAGTTCTGGCCGCCGCCTTGCGCTGGCGAAGTGGATCACCGACGAGAGTAATCCTCTCCCAGTCCGGGTCTTTGTGAACCGTGTCTGGCAATGGAACTACGGACGCGGAATCGTACGCACGCCAAACGACTTCGGCCTGACCGGCAATGCGCCAACACATCCTGATTTACTCGAATGGCTGGCACTGGAGTTTTTGAATAACGGGCAGAGCGTGAAGAAACTGACCAAGCTGATGGTCATGTCGAACACCTGGAAAATGTCTTCCGCTCCGAATAAATCGTCTTACGATAAAGATCCCCTCAACGACAATTATTGGCGTTTCGACATGCGCAGGCTCCGAGCTGAGGAAATTCGTGATTCAATTCTGGCTGTCAACGGAACCATTAACCTCGACAAAATGTACGGGCCGAGCATCTATCCCATCATTCCCGCAGAGGTTCTCGCCGGGCAGTCTCGCCCCGGTGCCGGTTGGGGAAAATCAAGCGAAGAAGATCGCCGGCGTCGAAGTATTTATATCCACATCAAACGATCGTTAGCGGTCCCCTTACTGGCTGCCTTTGATGTCGCTGACACCGACTTCACCTGTCCTGTTCGGTTCACCACCACGCAGCCGACCCAAGCACTCGGCATGCTCAACAGTTCTTTCCTGAACGAAGAAGGAGAAGAGTTCGCCAAGGAGCTCAAGGAAGAAGCGGGCGCGGATGCCTCAAAGCAAGTCCAGCTTGCCCTCAACCGCGTCATGCAACGCCCCCCCACTCAACAGGAGGTCGATCGCGGTCTGAAGCTCTTGAAATCATTAGAAAACGACTTTGGTCAAGACAAGGAAACCGCCCTCAAGAACTTCTGCCTGATGGCACTGAACTTAAACGA
Organism: Thalassoglobus polymorphus; assembly: GCF_007744255.1. Taxonomy (GTDB): domain Bacteria; phylum Planctomycetota; class Planctomycetia; order Planctomycetales; family Planctomycetaceae; genus Thalassoglobus; species Thalassoglobus polymorphus. The sequence continues at coordinate 1,822,112 of NZ_CP036267.1, forward strand.
GTTTGTTTATCTGGATTGATGTCTAGAGCATTTTCATTGCTTGGCGTGCCTGTGAAGTTCACACCCATCACTTCATAGACTGCTCCTCACGAGGCAGTGCGTAAAGACTAAGATTGGATTTGCTCTAGTGGCGACCTACACAGTTTACACGCTGATCTATTTACTGATCTTGGGGGTGACCTGGATCGGACCGCGTTTGTTCGGGCTTCTCGGAATGTTCGCAAGCCATATTTTGACTGTGTTCATTTGGAGCACCTGTTCCGTCGCTCTCGCTGAATTTGGTCTGGGCGTCGAATATGAGGGGATTTTTACATTTATTGAATTATTGATTCAGTCCTTCCTGATCAATCTTCTGCTGTGCCCTGTCGCAATTCATGCCATGTTCCGTTGGCGTCGTTTATCACCAATTTCACCGCTCTTTGATCATGAAAAACAAGTTCATTGATGTCTCTGTGAAGCAATCGGATTGAGAGTTCGCTGGCCAGGTTTCATCGTAGTACGTGGAACAAGTTCCCGAGAAGGACGGTTGGACAGGTTATCTTGTGTACCAAATACGAAATGTTTTCTGATGCGGCGTGGGCTAGCTAGAACCAGTCCGACAACCTCTGGAATAGCCGCTTTTCTCAGCGTTTGAGAGAGCAATTTCACGTTTCACGACCAGTTCTAGACAGTGTGCAACGTTTCTGTCTGCAGGTTCAGCGATCCATGCTTTTTCAGTGGTGTTTTCTCAGCGACATTTCTCGTTAAGACGGGGGCGACGTGGGTTCTTCGTTGGGGGGAATTCTCATGAAATGCTCTCAAGCTGCAAAATCGGCCTATTCGCCGACCGATGGTTCACCTATGTTTCTCTCTCATTGCTTCGAGGTTCAGCAGATCTCGCACAGCAGCACTTATTCATCGATCCCATGTCGGGAACTCAGACGATCGATCGGTCACCGATGCGGACGGAAAAAGAGTTGCTGATTGCCACGAAGCAGTATAGCAGCGAGAACCGACTTCTCAGCTGGTGGCATTTGCTTTCAACAATCGCTGCCTTCATCGGCCTGTTCACGCTTACGTGGATGAAGACGCCGCTTTGGCTTCGAATTCCAGCCGGGGTCTGCTCTGGTCTCACATTCGTTCGCCTGTTCTGTATCTATCACGATTTTGCTCATCATTCGATTCTACATGGATCGAAACTGGCGAAGGTGATTATGTACACGTACGGCTTTCTCGGTTTGAGTCCGCCGAGCATCTGGATTCGCTCCCACAATCATCATCACAACAACAACTCGAAACTACACGGAATCGGTTTTGGGTCGTATCCGCTGATGACGACCGATGAATGGGCTGTTGCCACGAAACGCGAGCGATTTACGTACGCTGCGACACGGCATCCGCTGACGATCGCTTGCGGCTACATCACAATTTTTCTTTTCGGAATGTGTATTCGCTCTTTCTTCATTAGTCCCAAGCGGCACTGGGATTGTGGTGTGACAGCGGTTCTACATGTTGGCATTCTTGCTTGGGTGGCGACTTACGGGTTGGATGTTTTAGTTTTCTCGCTCCTGCTTCCCATCGCAGTGGCATCCTGTATGGGAGCCTATCTGTTCTACGCTCAACACAATTTTCCAGGCGTGCAGTACGGTGATCGTGAAGACTGGACTTACGTCAAGGCTGCCCTGAAATCGAGCAGTTACATCAAAATGAATCCGCTGATGCGATGGTTTACTGCGAATATCGGTTACCACCATATTCACCATCTCAATCACCGTATCCCCTTCTATCGCCTGCCTGAAGCGATGGCCGGACTGCCGGAACTGCAGTCACCTGTCACCACAACTCTCAGCCCGAAAAGCATTCTGGCATGCTTTAGATCGAAGTTGTGGTGTGTGGAGGAGCAACGATACGTATCCTTTGATTACCTGCCACCGACCCCAATCAAACAGCTGCCTCAGACTGTGGGAATCGTCAATTTGTGATAGGTCAGGGCAAGTGACGGGTTTGCGCAAACAGGGAAGCCGTAGCAGGAGGGATCCTTTCAGCCTGATTTTCTCCGTCGGAGAATGATGCGTGGTTTGAAAATTGGACCGCTTGGTGGCTCAACTGGAAGTCCTGTTGAGTCGATACGCAGAGGTCAAATGGAAAACGATATCAGTAGAATCACCTGTCCTCTTTGCTCTGCCGATCACGTGCTTCCGCTACATGTCGACAAGTGGCGCGAGTATGTTCGTTGCGTCGCTTGTCAATTGACGTTTGTTCCGTCTGTTTTTCATCTCACGCCATCTGACGAAAAAGCGGTCTACGATCTGCACCAGAATTCGCCTTCTGATCATCGCTATCGGAACTTTCTCAGCCGCCTCTTTGAACCGGTTCATGGCCGGATCGCTGCGGGCAGTCATGGACTCGACTTCGGTTCGGGGCCGGGGCCGACTCTGTCGGTCATGTTCGAGGAGGCTGGTCATCATATGGCTATCTACGATCCCTACTATGCTCCTGAGACGGCTCCGCTGACCCTGCAGTACGACTTTGTCACTGCGAGCGAGGTCGTCGAGCACTTTTGTAATCCCGGTGAGGAATTGTGTCGACTCTGGTCATATCTCAAGCCCGGAGGGTTGCTCGGCATTATGACCAAGCTCGTTCTGGATCGAGAAGCATTTGCCGACTGGCATTACAAGAATGACCGAACTCACGTCAGCTTTTTCTCTCGCGAGACTTTTGCATGGCTGGCAGAAGATTGGAATGCAGAATTGGTTTTTGTGGGTGACGATGTCATGCTCTTGCGGCATCGTGCAGACGTGTAGACAAGCAGACATCAACGGGACATAGAGTCGTAGATGCTTGAGCGTCAGCGTCATTTCTGAAGCGAATTGAGACGTTCAGATTTCGATGGCGATGAAGCGTGCGGCGGGGATTCGGCATGGGGCCCTGCTCTGCCCTGCAAACACGCCTTTCATTTTGTTATGACTATGATTGTTATAAATGCTTGTTGAAAATGCACGCCGCGAATTTGCTGGTCCATGGCTCAACGATCAGCACAAAGGGAATGTCGAACATGAAAAATCTGCAGGCGCTGACTTTTGAGTACGGCTGGTTCAGGCATTTTGCAGCTTTCGCTTTGTTGAGTTACCTTGCTTTCGCTGGGCGAGATTTGAACGCCGCTGATGATCGGCCGAACATTGTGTTGATCATGGCAGATGATCTGGGGTATTCGGATCTGGGGTGTTATGGCGGAGAGATTGAGACGCCGAGCATTGACCGGTTGGCAGCAGAGGGGCTGAAGTTTTCGCAGTTCTACAACTGTGCCGTTTGCCGAACATCGCGTGTCGCACTACTGACCGGACTCCATCCACGACGTGTTAAAGGACGGATGCTCCACGATAACATGACGACGCTTGGCGAAGTTGTGAAGTCAGCGGGCTATCGTACCAGCCTCATCGGGAAATGGCATTTCCCGGTCACCAAGCCACAAGACCGAGGTCGACTCCCGACTCGTCGTGGATTCGATCACTACTACGGACTTGCAGCAGGCTGTTGCAACTTCTTTGATCCTGCGAAACCTTTTCCCGACTATTACCAAGGTCAGGGGCCGGAACCGTTTCTTGATCAAGAGACTCCGATCACCGAGTTCCCCGAAGATTATTACACAACGGATGCGTTCACTGATCGAGCGGTGGAGCAAATTCAGGAGTTCGCTGAGGCAGAGAAAAAAACGCCATTCTTTCTGCATCTCTGCTACAACGCGCCGCACTATCCGCTGCATGCCAAACCGAAGGACATCGCCAAGTATCAAGGGCGTTTCGATGATGGTTACTTTGCCATGCGCGAACGGCGAATCGAACGGCTCAAGGAACTTGGTCTGATTAATCAGGATTGGAAATTGTCAGAACCTGACCCGCAGCAGAGTCGACTGACTTATGACTATGAAATCACCCCCTGGGATGAGGTCAAAAACATTGCACGTGAACGGCGTCGGATGGAGGTTTACGCAGCGATGGTCGATTCGATGGATCAGGGGATTGCACGTGTCATGGAGGCGCTCGAACGGAGCGGGATTGCAGAGAACACTTGCGTGATTTTCTTGTCCGACAACGGTGGCTGCGCTTCGCATTCGGGGTATCGAAACGTCGAAGTCAAGAAGGCTCACGAAGAGTATAACAAAGAACTTCCTGGCAGCATCGACACTTACGACTATGTGGCTCAGGGGTGGGGTTGGGCACAGAACGCACCGTTTCGTCGCTACAAGGTTTGGACGCACGAAGGTGGAATCTCGACGCCGATGATCGTCCGCTGGCCGAAGAAAATTCGTGCAGGGACGTTGACGCATCAGGTCGGGCACATCGTCGACTTCATGCCGACAATCATTGAAATGTCAGGAGCGACGTATCCAGAATTTCGTGAAGAGATCGAAGTCTTACCCACAGATGGAGTCAGCCTGTTGCCTGTTTTCGAAGGCAGGCAGCGGGCGGATCACGATTCTCTGTTCTGGTATCTGTACGGAAACCGCGCCGTGCGAAAGGGAAAATGGAAACTGGTTTGGGGGAGCAATGTGAAGAAGTGGGAACTCTTCGACATGGAGGCAGACCGGACTGAAACCAATGACCTCGCTGCCGAGAATCCACAGATTGTGAAAGAGCTGGAAGCAGAGTGGCTGCAATGGGCCAGGAAAACCGGCGCACCGCTGAAAGGAAATGCACTATGATCAACTCTCTGACACAGACTCTGAGAATCGTCATCGCGGTCGGGTTTGTCGCGGCTTCTTCGACAGCTCTCTTCGCCCAGGAACCAACTACGATTGTCGCTTTTGGAGATTCGACAACTGCTGTCCGTGGGAAGTTGAAGACATATTCCAAATTTCTACAAACCGGACTTTCCCGAAGTGATGTCCCCGTGCACGTCATTAACGCGGGCATCGGTGGAAACAATACTCAGCATGCACGGGCTCGCTTCGAGAAAGACGTCCTCTCGCACGACCCGGATGTTGTGATTATCCAATTCGGAATTAACGACGCTGCTGTTGATGTCTGGAAAACTCCACCTGCGACGCAACCACGAATCGCTTTGGAAGAGTACGAAACCAACTTGCGGCACTTCATCGCTGAACTTCACAAACGTAAAGTGAAGATCATTCTCATGACGCCCAATCCGCTGCGTTGGACGCCGAAAATGCTCGAAATGTATGGCAAGTCCCCTTATCTTCCAGAAGAGAAAGATGGCTTCAATGTTCTGCTCAGGGAGTATGCAGAAGCTGTTCGCGAAATCGCCAAAGCTGAAGATGTCCAGTTGGTTGATGTCGAGAGAGCCTTTGATAGGTTTGAGAAAGCAAAAGGAGAGTCCGTTGATGATCTTTTGCTTGACGGGATTCATCCCAACGAGCGTGGACATCGCCTGATCGCAGATGCACTGATCTCCCTCCTGACACCGGAAAAGCCGCCTTTGAAGAAGCCCGTGTCGAAGAAAACGACGTTGTCGCATCCGGATCAATGGCAGCATGCAGCCAAGGCTGAACTCATCACGGATATGACTCTCTGCACACCCGCCGACGCTCTCTCTGACCGTCGGCATCATGATAAGTGGAAAGTGTTCGAGTATGAAACAGCCGATTTTTCTGGGAAATGTGTCTCCATCGGTCGCGAATCCTCGGCTCCTGACCTGACCTTGAAGCTGAACAAGAAAGGCTGGCACGCTGTTTATATTGGCTTGAGTACAATCACCGATCTGGTACGTCCGGCGAAGAATAATGTCGAAGCGAAATTCACCAGCGACCCGGCTTACACTCGTCTGACGAATCGACAGAATCTCGCTTCCCGTCGGCGAGATGTCTTAGAAGAAGTCTTTCTGGGGGCTGTCGATCTGACGGACAACGATTTGCAGTTCTCAACTGTGTATAAAATGCCGGCGCGGATTCACTATGTCAAAACGATTCCTTTGAGCGAGGAGGAAGTCGCAGCGCTGCTTGAAGATCGTGCCCAGTCGGTCACGAAAACCTCGGTGGCAACCTTCGACGGATATACGTGGATTCATCCCTTTCGCCCACAAAACCGAGCCGATCTGGCAGCGACCTTCTCAGCGTATCGTGACAGTGATTTCAAGACCTGGTGGTTTCAACTCGGTGGAGCGGATTTAGTGCATCATCCGAGTCAGGTGGGCAACCTGATGGGTGGGCATCTCGATACATTTCCTCGGGGTGTTGATCGCGAATATGTAGAATCGGTGCGCCACCTGCATCAACAAAGGATTGATCCGCTGAAGGTCGCAGCCGACGAGGCACATGCTCAGAATGCCGAATTCTTCGTCTGCTTGCGCGCAGCTGGCTGGAAAGCAGCCCCTCCCTGGGAGGAATTCTTCATAAGCGATTTTTATGAAGCTCATCCTGAGTGGCGCTGTATTGATTATGACGGCACGCCGACAATGCACCTCAGCTACGCAGCGGAAGAAGTGCAAGACCATCTCATCGAGGTTTACCGAGAAGCACTCAAATGCGGGGCGGATGGGGCTGGATTCCTGTTCCATCGGGGGATGCCGATGATTCTCTGGGAAGAACCATTCTGTCAGCGATTCATAAAAGAATTTGGCGAAGACCCACGTGAAATCGCAGAGGATGATCCACGTGTGTTTCAACTTCGAGCAAAGATTGTGACGGAATTTATTCGCAAAATCAGAGCAGTCCTCGATGAAACCGCAGCGACCCGCGATGATCCCAAAAAACGACTCAAGCTCGCCGTTTCAACCTTTTCAACACCCGCAGATAACAAGAAGTTTGGGTTGGACGTTGAACGTTGGATTGAAGAGGAACTGATCGATCAAATCGGGATCGCGTGGTTTGCTTACTACACCAGCGGGCTGCGAACCAAAACTGGTGATACGCCCTACTATGCAAAAATCACAGAGGGCACGAATGTGAAAATCTTTCCCTTCTATGTCGGTTGGAAAATGAAATCCGCCGAGGTTTTGCAGCAGAGCGTCGCTCGCGATTACGATAACGGGGCCGACGGAATCGCTGTCTGGGATCCGAATCAGTTCGTCAATTGGGAATCCGGCAAACATCCGTATTGGCCTCTCGTCTCCAAACTCGGTCATCGCCAACAAGTCCGCAACGGCTCGCTGATCTACACCCCCGTGACAACCCCACTCACCAGACTCGGCGAAAACCACTACAGCCGCTGGTACCCCAACACCGGATTCTAAAACACGTTCGTGTTTTTTGTGTCCGTGAAGATCGCTTCTCGTGTGATGAAACGCTGATGTCCACGAGACAGTTCGCGTATATCTTTTTCAAAACTGTTCTCAACACGTTCGTGTTTTTGTGTCCGTGAAGATCGCTTCTTGTGTGATGAAGCGCTGATGTCAACGAGACGGTTCGCATACATCTTTTTCAAAACTGTTCTCAACACGTTCGTGTTTTTTGTGTCCGTGAAGATCGCTTCTCGTGTGATGAAGCGCTGATGTCCACGAGACAGTTCGCGTATATAATACTCAATACGATTTTAGAGCAAATCCGATCTTGTTCTTTACGTTCTGCCTCATTGACCATCGAAATTTCAATGACGAAACCAGTTGCTCCTGGGCATGCGGTGGAGCGCACTCCTCTTGGAGGGCTGCGAGCAGGACCTGCAACTCAAACGATTGAGCCTCTATGTTATGATGTTGGAAGATTCGTCTGTTTGGCTCTTAATTGAAGCAGGCGAGAGTTCATTTCACACATAAAATTGAAAAGGTTCCCAGCTTCATGCCATGGTTTATTCCGATCCTCATTTTCTTTGCGCGAGTTTGCGATGTCTCTCTCGGTACGGTGCGGACGATTCTGATGATTACTGGCCACCGGGCGCTGGCTGTCGTGCTCGGCGTCGCAGAGGTGACCATTTGGATTCTTGCCGTCGGAGGCGTGATGAAATATCTGAGCTACCCAATCGCGGTCGTCGCCTACGCAGGCGGTTTTGGTGCGGGTGTGTTGATCGGGATGTTGATCGAAGAAAAGCTGGCCCTCGGGTATCGAATGGTACGGGTCGTCTCCAGAGTCGCAGATGTCGATGTGTCGGGGTTGCTTCGTGCTGAAGGTTACCGGGTCACACGTGTTGAGGGGAGTGGGATGATGGGGCCGGTGGAGATTGCTTTTACGGTGATTCGTCGGAAACAGTTGTCGCACGTCCGGAAACTGATGAAAGAGCACGCTCCCGAGGCGTTCATCTCTGTCGAGCGTGTCGAGGCCGCACAAAATGGACAAGCAGTCGCCACAGACTCTCGCTTCGGGAAGTCGCTGTTAGGTAGAATGGTCGTCAGAAAGTAGCCCGCGTCGTCTACATCTGGCGTCTCCGTTGGCATCGAAACGACACCGACAAAGCATACGGGGACGTGACAGTTCCAGTCAGATTTCTTATGGAGCAGTTTGCCTGAGAGTCTGAAGTCAGTCCAATCTTGGCTTGCTTGACTCTGTTCGCTAATCTACCCGAATGATTTGTTGGCTCTCAGCACTTTTGGTCCGCAGCGGACCCATGCGATGGTTTTTAGAACCAGTTCGAAAACCTCTGAAATCGCCCTTTTCTCAATGTTTGAGAGAGCAATTTCAAGTTTCAGGACCAGTTCGAATTCAGATTCAAAATGATTTTACCCGGAATTCTCACCGACCTGCGGTGTCGCGTTCGTTCCGGGTTTTCGACGAGTGAAAACAATCATACTGGTCAAAACACTACGCCCTCACATTTGATGTGACACGGAAGGTCAAAGATGTCGCTTCGCGTATACAATACACTCACCCGCGAGAAGGAACTGTTTGAGACAATCGAGCCGGGAAAGGTCTCGATGTATTTGTGCGGGCCAACGGTTTATAAACCGGCTCACATCGGCCATATGGTCGGACCGGTCATCTTTGATACGGTCAAGCGCTATCTCAGCTACAACGGGTACGATGTCACTTTTGTTATCAATATCACAGACGTTGATGACAAATTGATCAATAAGGCGACTGAGCTCGGAATGGAAGTCAAAGCTCTCGCTGAGCAGATGACGCAGGATTACTTCGACAACCTCAATTCAATGGGTGTTGATTCGATCGATCATTTCCCGTACGCGACCGATTACATCAAAGACATGCAGTCGATGATTCAAGGACTCATCGATAAGGGGCATGCATACCCTCTGAACGGGGATGTCTATTTCAATGTCACCTCCGACGCTGACTACGGAAAACTGAGTCGGCGCAGTGTCGAAGCGATGATGGCGGGAACACGCGTCGAATCTAATGAATCCAAGAAAAACCCTGCGGACTTCGCACTCTGGAAGGGCTCGAAAGATGGCGAACCGGCCTGGGAGAGTCCCTGGGGACCGGGACGGCCTGGATGGCACATTGAATGTTCAGTGATGAGCTGCAGGATTCTCGGTGAGTCGATCGACATTCACGGCGGCGGGCTCGACTTGATGTTCCCGCACCATGAGAACGAACTCGCACAGTCCGAGTCATCTTCGGGGAAAACCTTCGTGCGGTACTGGATGCACAACGGGTTGATGCAGTCCGGGAAAAACACCGGCAAAGTTGGTGGTGGTCACGATAAGCGGGGAGACAAGCCTGTCTCGGAAAGTGATGCGGAAGAAGCTCAAATTGCGAACAAGCTGGCTGGGTCCGCCGGAGCTGAGTCGGTCAAGACAGCGGTCTTTGCACATCACCATCCTGAAGTCGTCCGCTTCTTTTTGCTCTCGACGCACTACCGCAGCCCGATTGATTTCTCTCTGGAGAATATTGCGAATACTGAAAAAAGTATGGAAGGCTTTTACCGGATGTTCGAGAACTTCGAACGTATCACCGGTGAGTGTTTCTACGAACTGCCAGCACCGACGACTCGCGAGGCGACTACCGATCTTGCTGGACTTAGTGAGGAATCGAAAACAGTTCTGACCGATTTGCGAGACCGATTCCTCGAAGCGATGGATGACGACTTCAATACCGGCGGTGGGATTGGTCTGCTGTTTGAAATGCGGCGCGTCATCAATGGTTTTGTCAGTCAAAATAAGCTCGAAGAGTCTTGCAGCGACGAGCAGAAGTCTCAACTGAAAACCATGCTGACGCTCTTCAAAGAGCTCTCGAACCTTGTCGGGGTCTTTCGCAAGCCGATTGAGAAGGAAACCGGTGTCGACGACGAATTCGTCAACGGCCTGATGGACTTGGTGCTAGAGATTCGTAAGCAAATGCGAGAAGAAAAGAACTGGGCCGTCGCAGATAAAATTCGTGATGCTTTGAACGAACTGAAAGTCGAAGTGGAAGATGGCAAAGAGGGCGTCCGCTGGAGCCGTGGATAAGTCTCGTCGCTTCGACGAAACGAGCAACGTGAAAAGCCAGCTCTTCGTGTCCGTCATCGGTCTTGACGCTGGGAACGATTCTGCAATAGCTTCTCAATGACACTATTGGCGGGATCGGTCTGCGCAGTGGATTGTGCGTTTCACGAGAGCGAATCTGAAATCCGTCTTAACAGTACTGTCTCGTGGCAACAGCGTATGGACTTGTGAAAACGTACTTCGCGGACAAGAGAAGCATTGGAAATGCTCTAGAGTGACCAATAGCTGTCTGAAATTTTCCCGTCGGGAATCATCGATTGAGAGAACGAGCATGGATGCTAAAGATTTGAACAGGCGTGTGACAAATGCACTGTTATTCGTGCTCTTTCTCTGGCTGCCCGGCGGAGGCTTTCTCAACGCTCAAGAGCTGAGTCTGAATGCTCAATCACAACTTTCAGTCTCTCCCTCTCAGGATGATGCCACTCTGCATGATGTGACATTTGTTGGAAATGAAACAGGTTGGGCAGTTGGCGAGAAAGGGGCAATTTGGAAGACGACCAACGGTGGACGAAGTTGGAGCTTCATCCATGCGCATCCTCAACTCCAATCCTATACCCTGGAAAGCGTTCATTTTCTCACGAACCGTGTGGGCTGGATTTCCGGTGGCACTGTTTCTCAGGTGGGGCGAGTCCATCACGGGATTGTACTTGCGACAACCGATGGGGGCGAAACCTGGACTGTGAAGTCTCACAACCAGTTGCCGTATCTCAGGTCGATTCAGTTCTTTGATTTAGACAGAGGTTTGGCCGTTGGAGAAAGAACCGCCAAGTATCCCTCTGGGGTGATGAATACTTCGGATGGTGGGCAGACCTGGACAGCGATCCCTGCCAACGAAAATGCAACTTGGAATGAAGCCGCATTTTTCAATGGAGATACGGGTTTCGTCGTTGGCGATGAAGGGGCTCAGTCGACATTTGCGAACGGAGCATTAATCGCTGGCGGTGGAAATCTTGGTGGGTTGAAAGCGTTTCGTGATGTCAGTGTTGATTCGACCGGATCGTGCTGGATGGTTGGCGATGGAGCGTTAATGCTGACGAGTGAAGATCGCGGAGTGAGTTGGTCGCTTCCTGAATTGCGGCTTCCTAAAGAATACGGCGACTTCTTTGACTTCAGTTGTGTTGCTCAAAAAGGAGGGCATGTCTGGATCGCCGGGAGACCCGGATCGGTCATTCTGCACTCTCCGAATGGTGGGCAGAACTGGGAAATTCAATCGACCGGCGAGAGTGCCCCGTTAAAAAGTTTGCACTTCAGCGATGAGCATCATGGTGTCGCAGTCGGGATGTTCGGGCGTATTTGCGTCACTGAGGATGGTGGGCAAACCTGGAAGACGGTGCGAGGGAACAATCGTCGCCTCGCCTTCTGGGCTTTGCATGGTCACAAGAGTCGCGTTCCGTTGGGGTTTTTAACTCGTTGGTCGCGTGAAGCGGGGTACCGTTCTGCTGTCACTCTCACATCACGTCGTGATTTAGGCGTGGATTCTCACTTCGCCCGGGACGATCGAGTCTTGCTGGAGCAGGCGGTTCTCGTCGCCGGTGGCAACAGTGCGATGATTGATTGGCGATTACCAGTTTCGTTGCCCGGGTTGGATCGTGATGACGAGAAACTTCTTGATGAATGGTTCAGTCTGACGGAGAATCGGCTGCAACAGGTTTTGCTGGGGAATTTGGTTGCTCAAATTCGAACCTGGAAACCGGATGTCATTTTGCTGGACGAACCTCCCAAAGATGACGCGGTGACAAAACTGATTCATCACGCGCTCCCGCAGGCTGTGGAGCAGGCTCAGGACCCCAACAGGTATCCGGAACATTTCAAGGTCGGGCTGGCACCATGGAGTGTGAAGAAAGTTGTGATGGAGCGCGCTCCGGGTTTGAAGGGCTCAATGACTCAGGACAATTTTGAAATTTTGCCGCATCTGAAAACAACACTCGATGTTGCCGAGAAACAGGCATCATCACGATTGTTTAAAGAGTCGGACTCAACCATTTCGAATCGCGGTTACGAAGTCTTGTACCTTGCTGCGGGGTTGGAACTCTCGAAGGGGACTCTCTTCGGAGACTTGGGGATTTCAAAAGGCTCGGACGCTCGTCGAGATGTCCCATCAATTCGATCGATCGACTACGATCGTCTAATCGATGAGGCAAAACATCGGCGGACAATGACAGCGATCACGCAGCGAATGATCGACAGTCCTCAACAAGGTGCACAACTCCTTGCGCAGCTGGGAGAAATTCTCAAACCACTTTCAGATGAACAGGCTGCCGCTCAATTGGCAAATCTGGCTTTGAAGTATCGAGAGAGCGGTCAATGGAAGTTGGCTGAAGAGACGTATTCGCAGTTGATCATTAACTATTCTCGGGAGCCCGCCGCACTGGATGCGATGTTGTGGTTGGTTGAGTATTCAACGAGTGCCGAGATGAACTGGCAGCGGTTGCGGACAATCAACGCGAGCAACTCGCAAATCCAGGTTGATCCGACAATCGTTCAGGCCAACTTTCAGAAAGCTCTCGACGTTGCTGCACGAAATGCGACTGTCGCCGGGTTTGAGAATGAAGTTCGTCAACTCGATAGCCCTTTGGATGGGAACTCAAACCCATTGGTCCCCACCCTCGGCAACTCCCCTGCTCTTCTCAATGGAGATGCGACTGGTGCAAATCAGTACGAGCTGCAACTTCGTCGCTGGCAGGAAACAGCAGGCTTGATTGTTGAGGATATGTCGGCCGCATATCCGCGTCTCTTCGAAAAGGATGAGATTCAATTCGTGGTCGCAGCCTTAATGCGTCGGCGAAAGCAAGCACGTCGGGCAGACGAAATCTACGGTCGATACTTACAGCGTTTGAACGATGATGATCCCTGGCACGTTGCAGCCAAGGGAGAGGCGTATTTGATTCGTCCCGGAGCGGTCTCTCCGAAACCAGTGGTCTCTTGTAAATCGACTCAACTCGCTCCTGTGCTGGATGGTCGAATCACTGACCTTTGTTGGTCGGAAGCGAATGAAATTCAGCTCGGGAAAGAATCGACCGATGCGGATTTCATTGGGACTGAGCAGGCACGTGGTGGGCAGGTTCAGATCGTTGAACAGAAACCGATTGTCATGTTCTCGCATGATCAAGAGTATCTTTACATCGGGGGAACTGTCCCGAAGAGCGATGAGATTGAGTATTCTGAAACTGAGCAAGCAGGTCGTCCTCGGGATGCTGATCTCGGGAAACATGACTACATCTCCATTCAGTTCGATATCGATCGTGACTACGTCACGTATTATCGTTTCGATGTCGATCAACGTGGCTGGACTCGCGAAGCTTGTTGGGATGCCTGGGGATATAATCCCGAATGGTTTGTAGCCGCTGCACAGGATGCAACAACATGGTCATTTGAAATTGCGATTCCAATTCAAGAACTCGTCGCTTCTGAACTGAACGTGAATCAGACTTGGGCGTTGGGGGTCACACGTGTTATCCCGGGAGTCGGAGTTCAAAGCTGGACGAACTCCGGCGGCGAGACACCCTTGCCACCCCGCTTTGGTTTTCTTCGATTCGAATAAAGATTTTCCAATGTTCACTGTAGCCGTGAAGATCGCTTTAGCGACTTCGTAGAACGCTTGCTACGAATCAGAACGTTGAGACCAGCATTTTCTTTAAGAGACCCGATTCTTCACGGGGGACACGGTAGAGCATCCATGAGGAAGTTTCTGTCAAGTCGGGAGTGAGACGATTGCGGGATTTTCCAGGCATCCATCCGGCATCACTCACCGAAGTGAGGCGCCAATAGACATGATTCGGTCGGTCCCATTCAAACTGACGGTCTCGAAGACCATGCTCTACCACGGGATCCAACTGCAATCCCACTCTCCATCTCGACGTGAAACTCTGAACACTCTACTGCTGTGATTTTACTATAAAATGATCTTGCGTGAGTCCCTTTCGCCTCGCCCTGGCCTGGGTCTGCAACTCAAATTGAGACCCAGGTGATGGTGCGGTGAATGGGACGGTCTCTTTTGCTGAGCTCGAGTCGGGCTCAGGCACTGACCGCAGGAACGGCCTCTTTCCAAAGTGTGCCATGTTTGAGCATCGCCCACATGACTCGTGACAAGTAATGTGACGTCGCCACCAAGGCAATTTTCTTGCGTGCCGGATCGTCGCGTTGAATTCTCTCGAAGTAGGCTCGGACCGTTGCCGATCGGCGGATCGCTTGCCAGGCGGCTTCGGTCAACATCGCACGAGCTGCCGCAGAGCCTTGTCGAGTGATGTGTCCCAGGCGGTTCTTGTCCGACGATTGATCCTGAGTCGGAACCAGACCGAAGTAGGCTCCCACCTGTTTGCTGCTTTTGAAGCGATGCGGATCGTCGATGAATGCGACCATTGTCTCGGCGGTTCGCAGACCAACTCCCGGAATCGATTGCAGCTGAAAGACAGCGGGGTTGTCCCGGGAGAATTTTTTCAATTCGGTTTCGAGCCTTTGCACCTGCGTTGTCAAAAAATCGATTTCCTGGACAAGTATGTCTCGTTTTATTGCCAGCAGCGATTGTTCGAATGTCAGTTCTTTGAGCCACTGCATCCCTGCTTTGGTCCAGAGACCAGGTCGCGTGGGAGCTTTGATTCCCAATGATCTTAACAAGGCTCGAATTCCATTCTTGGCTCGGGTTCGCTTTTCGATGGTTCGCTTGCGGAAGGTGACCAGTTCCCGCCACGCCCGGACGTCGGCGGGTGGGACATGGACCTCGGGAAGTTGATCGACATACAACAGCTTGGTGAGCTTTTCGGCATCGTTGCGGTCGTTCTTCTTGTGCGATCTGAAGATCAATCTGAGTTGTCCGGGATGCGCGACCACCACCCGCAGAGCCACTTTCTTGAGTGCTTCGGACAGCCAGCCGTAATTGCAACTCGCCTCGAAACAGACCTGAAACGGCTCGGTCAGCTTGGAAAGCGTTTCGATCAACTGCTTGAGCTCGCGAACCGTCCATCGCTTGTGAACCTTTCCGTTGTTCTTGAGGACGCAAACCGTAATTTGTGTTGTGTGAACGTCTAATCCAACGTAAAACATAGTCGTCTCCTGAGATCGGGGTGGTGAAAAAAACAGTTCCACAATACCCGATTGACGGAGACTTCCTACATAGTTTCAAACTGCTCTGGCGTTGCGATTCGTAGCGATTTGTAATTGTGTTCTCGATCTCTCGATCGACCTCGTTAAGTGACGCGATTTCGCTGACAGTGGTCTTGTCGAAGTCCGTAATCGATTGCGGTGCATGTGACAGATTCGCTTGGCAGGAATCCTCCTTGATGATTCAATTTGGGAGAGAAGTTGTTGGGGCAAACGACGCAGGCGGATGGAGGCGGCTCAGCGACAATCAACCTTCCGCAAGGTTTGACAGTCCGCTTCAGTCCGTTAGCAAAATCAAACAAATTCCCCAAGTCCACTTCTTGTAATCATGACTATTCAAGTTAAACTGAAAACAGTACTGATCCGAAAGCTTGAAGTTGGAATTTCAAAGACTGAAAGTTCTTCATTGCAGGGCTTTCTGAAAAGGTACTCTGGGCAAAGAGTGCCAGATGGACTCATGGACGGGAAGAATCATTCACAATGACCTGATTTTTCGGAGAGCCGAAGAGTCGTGAGTTTCTGTAGCATTTTCGAATTGGTGTTCGCGTCCTGCCTCGTGGCGAACTGCAATTTCGCTAGTGAAACGCGTTCTTCACGAGCACAGGGTACGGCGAGCTATTCTCGTGTCTCGAATTGATTGACTCAGGTCTGTCCCATTTAGCCATCTCACCAGTTCTGATAAAAACTGAGCAAGTGATCGTTGTCCCAGAGAGTGGCAACGATTCGATCGGTCTTGTCAGGCGTTCTAAAAAAGGTTTCAGTTATGCTCCTACGCCCTGCTCTGCGAGGACCATTTGTTCTTATGGCGATGTTGCTCATTGGGAGCAATATCGCGGCTGCTCAGGAGACACCTCAGGTCAAATCCGAGGAATTTACTGTTCCAGAGGAAGAAAAGCCGTTTTGGGAGAGTGCTCAAAAATTCGTCGATGCTTATGCAAATCGTGATGCAGAAGCGATTGGGGAATTGTTCACGGAAGATGCTGGATTCCTGGATGAATTAGGAGTTCGGACACATGGTCGAGCTGCAATCATTTCCCGCTTCGAAGAGGCTTTTGCTGACGGTTCTCAAGCGATGATCGAAGCGATCAATATCGAAGGTGTTCGTTATTTGAGCGAAACCGTTGCCATTGAAGAAGGAGTTGTTCTCGCCACCGAAGGCCCGGGGCAACCGCTCAATCGCAATCGCTACGTCGCAATTCATACGAAGGGGGAAGACGGTGTTTGGCGGATTGAGATTCTCAAGGACTTTCCTCGAGAACCACTCGGTCGCAAACAGCAACTTGCTCAACTCTCATGGATGTTGGGAAAATGGGTGAATGAAGATTCCCAGGCAAAAGTGTATACGGAATGTGACTGGTCTGAAGATGGAAATTTTTTGATCAGAAAATTTGAGGTCCGGACTTTTGACGGTCGCGAACTTTCTGGTGTCCAACGAACCGGTTGGGATCCCATTCACAAAAAGATTCGCTCTTGGACTTTTGATTCTAGTGGTGGGGTCATGTCTGGAGTCTGGACTCAACTGGGAGGGAGTTGGCTCTTAACGTCTGGTGGTTTCAACTCCGAAGGAGAAACTGTGACGAGTACCGCTGTCTATCGGATTGTTGACGCGGAAACGGTCCAGTGGCATTTTGAAAATCTCGTCGTGGGAGATGAAGTCCATCTCGCCGGGGAAACAATTTCGATGGTTCGGCAACCACCAAAACCGGGGCTTACTGAAGCTGCAGAAAAGTAATGTCGGCTCGACTGTTCGAGTTTTTCAATTCCTTTAAGAACTGATCCGAATGTTTGAGGTTGAGCTTTCAGTGAGAAAAGAAGGCACTCATTTCAGGATTCGGATAAGTACAAAACACGAGACGTGAGAATCGACAATTATGAAAACTTCATCAATGAAAATATTCTTTCTATGCCTCGCAGTCAGCTTCGCAGGTGCTGAAGAGGTCGTTGCACGTGGCTTCGGTGGAGGTGGTGGACGCGGCGGCGGAGGCGGCGGACGAAGTTTTGGTGGCGGAGGTGGTGGACGTAGCTTTGGTGGCGGTGGCGGAATCAGTCGCCCCTCTTCTCCTTCTATCAGCCGACCATCTTCGAGGCCATCTTCAAGACCGTCTTCTCCATCGATAAGTCGACCGAGTAGCCGACCAAGCACTCCCAGCAGTCGTCCAAGTATCCCAAGTAGCCGGCCGAGTACTCCCGGCAGTCGGCCAGGCAGTCGCCCAAGCATCCCAAGCAGTCGTCCTAACCTTCCATCTTCTCGTCCCGGAAGTGGAGGAAGTGGACGTCCTGGTCAATTGCCAAGTATTCAACCGGGGAATCGCCCGAGCACTTTACCTGGGAGTCGACCAGGCATTCAGCCGGGAAATCGCCCGAGCATTCAGCCAGGAAATCGTCCAAGCACCCTACCTGGAAATCGCCCCGGCAGCGGTGGCAACAGACCCGGTTCAGGGATTGATACTGGGACAAGATTGCCCGGTCGACCGGGATCTGATGGACGCCCAGCAACTCTTCCGGGACTTGGTGGTGGAACGGGAAATCGCCCTGGTATTGGTGATCGCCCAGGCAATCGCCCCGGGGGTGGAGATCGACCGAATATTGGGGATCGGCCCGGAAACCGCCCTGGAAATGGTGACCGTCCGAACATCGGAGACCGACCAAATGCTGGAGACCGACCCGGCAACCGACCAGATCGTCCGAGCTTCGACGACCGTAAAGATAACTTGAACGATCGTATGGCGAACAGGAATGACAGATGGGACGACCGCAATGACCGGTGGGATGACCGGAATGATCGATGGAACGACCGGAATGACAGATGGGACGACTGGCACGACAGGCACTACCATCATCATGGAGACTGGCACCATGGAAACTGGCATGGTCATTACTATCCGGGGGCTCGCTGGAACTATTGGTGGGACAACTATCCTGTGATGACAGCTTTCGGTGTCACGACATGGGCGGTCAACCGTGTGGGTTGGGCATTTGGATACAATAGTTATGTCAACCCATATGCAACGTCTTATGTTGACAACAGCAGCGCGTATTATGACTACTCACAGCCGATTGTCATGACACCGGATGAGCAAACGCTCGCTGCTGATCCAGCTTCAACGGAGCCTCCTGCTGCACTTCCGGAAACGGCTTTGTCGAGCTTTGATCAAGCGCGAAACGAGTTCTACGACGGTGACTACGATGCAGCCCTCAAGTCGACGGACGCTGCACTCAAGGAGATGCCAAACGATACTGCAATTCATGAGTTCCGAGCGTTGGTCACCTTCGCTCTTGCGGATTATCAACAATCCGCAGCGACTTTGTATGCAGTCTTAAGTGTTGGCCCCGGTTGGGATTGGACAACACTGAGTGGGTTGTACCCAAGTGTCGATGTCTATACTGAACAGCTGCGAGCACTGGAAAGTTATTGCAAGAAAAATCCTTCCGATCAGGCATCTCGTTTTGTCCTTGCGTATCAGTATGTGACCGCAGGTCACAACGACGCAGCAATCGAGCAACTGCAAGGTCTTGTCAAAGCAAACCCGCAGGATCAGGTCTCAATTCAGATGCTTCAGCGGCTTGACCCAGACGCGGAAATCCCGAACCCTGCCAAGAAAGTGGAGCCTCCAAAACCTGCAGACCCTGTTGAAGCGAAACAACTGCAAGGTGACTGGGAAGCAACTCGTGATAAGTCCACTTACGAAATGGAACTCGCAGAGAACCAAGAGTTCACCTGGAAGTTTACGACAGATGGGAAAACTCAAGAAGTCCGTGGAATTTGGAGCGTCGACAAAGATGGAGTTCTGGCAATGGAAATGAACGACTCCGGTGTGATGCTCGCTCAAACCATCGTGAAAGGAAACGATCTTGAGTTCTACATGCTCGGAGACACCACAGGGAATGACCCGATCGATTTTCAAAAGAAATAGAGAATGGTTTTCGAAATGAAGTTAAGAAGCTCTAACAAGATCTCTGAGATTGAGTTGGATCACTGAGATTCCAGGATTTCGTGCAGTTTTTGTTAGAGTGAGACCATCTTTCGAATTGGTGTTCAGATTTTGCCTCGTGGCGAACAGCATTTTTACTAGAACCGGTCCGTAAACCTCTGGGATTGCTGCTTTTCTCAATGATTGAGAGAGCAATTTCAAATTTCAGGATCAGTTCTAGAGAAATGTGTTCTTCACGGGGACACGTTAGAGCAAACTGCTCTAGTAAGTGTGTATGCTGATTTTAAGGCAGCCCGGTTCGCGCGAGCCGGGCTGTCTTCATTTTTATGATCTGTCAACTTTTGCTTATTAATAATTCGGATTCTGAAACGATGGATACACTGCTGTTTGATTTGTCAGCCTGGTCACAAATTCAGATTACTGGCGTCGACCGGAAATCCTTCCTGCAGAGTTTCTGCACAAACGATATCAATAAGCTCGGTTCTGGAGCAGTTTGTGAAGTCTTCATCCCGGATATTAAGGGAAAGATACTAGGGCATCTTTTTGTTGTCGCGGAGGACGAACATCTGACTTTGCTAGCTGTTCCTGGCGCAAACGAAACGGTAGCGCCTCACCTGACGAAATACCTGCTCGGTGTCGAGGCGGAAGTTCAGGATAAGACCAACGACACTGGCCTGCTCTGCCTGATTGGTGACAACGTTGCAGATGTCGTCGGGGAGGCTGTCAGTCTTGAATTGAATCAGGGGCGGAAAATCGCACTGGGAGGAAACTCGCTGTTGATCGTTCGCGTCGACATCACAAACTTCCCGACTTATCTCGTATCTGGTTCACGAGAAGAGATTGAAGTTGCTCAACAGTACCTGCTTGAGAAAGGTGCCCCAGTTGGAACAGACGCGCATTTCGAGCGATTGAGGATTGAAGCGGGGTTCCCTTTCGCAGGTGTTGATATCTCTGCAGCCAACATCGCACAGGAAGCTGCACGAACCGATCAGACAATCAGCTTCACGAAAGGCTGCTACCTTGGTCAGGAACCGATCGCGCGTCTGGATGCAATGGGGCACACGAATAAGGAACTGCGAGGTTTGGTCATTGAAGCGGAGAGCGTCTCAAACGGAGCGTCTGTTCTGGCTGAAGAAAAGGAAGTTGGCACAATCACATCGGTTGCCCAACGAGGTGATGGAACAAGCGTTGGATTTGCGATTGTGCGTGCGAAATTCGCCAAACCTGGAACGAGTCTTGTCGTCACCGATGCGGTCGGAACCTATCCTGCAACAGTGTTTTGGCCAAGATTAGAGTAGAGGCGGTCTTGAAACAGATTCGAGTTTTTCGTCTCTGTGATGCACGTTTCAACGAGGAGAGAAAACTGTTCTCCACGAAGCAGAATGCGTGATTTTTTCAAATGAAGACTTATGAAGACTACTTCCGCGATGACGTGAAATCGGTAATTTTGAACTGACACATTTCCAGTACGATCGAGATCTCAAATGAAAATTTTATCAACCTTCGTTTTGATCGCTATGACCTCTCAGTTAAATGCTGACGAGATATCGACTTCGATTTGGGATCTGAAAGCTCTTTCAAAGCCACCGAAAATGGAGTGGGTTGATTCCAATGTCCCCATTCGATCATTGATCTTTACCGGGCCTGATTACAACGGTGAACCGACTCAGGTTTTTGCTTTCTATGCCACACCTGGCACCCTTTCCGGGGACACATCGAAAGACAAGAACCTCCCAGCCGTTGTCCTGCTGCATGGAGGAGGCGGGACCGCTTTCGCCGATTGGGTCGAACTCTGGGCGAAGCGTGGGTACGCTGCCATTGCACTCGATTTCTCTGGTCGAAGACCTGCTTCGCCCGTCTTCGATAGGAAAACGAATGAACTTGTCGTCGAGCGAAACCACGGCAAGCTTGTGCGAACACGATTACCGCATGGAGGACCGGAACATACTGGTCAGGAGAAATTCAACAACGTCGGCGGTGACATCACTGACGATTGGCAGTATCACGCGATTTCGAACATCTTGCTGGCCCATTCTCTTGTACGAAGTTTTCCGGAAGTCGATCCCGAACGGACAGCAGTCACCGGCATTAGCTGGGGCGGTTACCTGACATGCATCGCTGCCTCGGTTGATTCACGATTCAAAGCTGCCGTTCCAGTCTACGGATGTGGTTTCCTCTATGAAGGAGAATCTGTCCAAAAGCCGCAAATTGACCGGCTCTCCCCAGAGAAGCGAGAAGCGTGGATTAAAATGTACGATCCATCAAAGCACCTCGTGAACTGTCATGTCCCGATTCTCTTTGTGAATGGGACGAACGATATTCATTATCCCCTCAACAGTTACATGAAAAGCTATCACGCTGTTCCCGGCGAAAAGAATTTGCGTATCGAAGTCAACATGAGGCACGGACATCCATCCGGTTGGGCTCCAATGGAGATCGAGCAGTTTGTTGCCAGCAAAATCCATAACGCAAAACCTCTTGCAAAAATAGACCGACCGGAGCAACACGACGCACAGGCAACCGCCCGGTTTCAGTCGCAAGTTCCAATTTCGAAAGCTCATTTCCATTGGACAAGCGATAGAGGCTTGCTCTCCAAAAGGAAGTGGTCAACAACTGCCGCCGATCTTGACGTCAAAGGCAAAGTTCTCACATCACAAGTCCCCGATGACGCAACCATCTGGTATTTCACAGCGACTGATGAACGAGGCGCAATGACCTCCTCTGAAGTGATCTTTGTCGTTACGAAGAAAGAGTGAATTCTCCTCCGAGGTACAACAAGCATTGAACATCCCATTGAAGAATGCCGGGAATCATGTTTCCGGACAGGTCCAAAAAGTGCTTGGAGATGAATTGGTGACGTAAAGCAACGAGTCGGCATAACCGGACCCGGGAACTCTCGACAACTCTGGTTTTTCGAAGCCTCTCCCTGATTGGTGAACTAGGTTTTTCCAAAGCTATGTTACCTTTGGAGAGAAATTCGTGGTTACTTCTGTTGAATCGACTGAGTCCCCTAGCCGCGCGCTCGGGAGAATAGAATCATTGATGCACGCTGTCGCTGCGGACAATACATTGCCGCAGAGAACGATTGCAGTGATGCCCGCTTACAATGCATCGAAAACGATCAGGCGGACTCTCGAAGACATTCCCAAGGGAGTGGTTGATGAAGTCATTCTCGTTGATGATTGCAGCACCGACGACACTGTCGAAGTTGCGAAGTCATTGGGAGTGACTGTGATTGAGCACAAAAAGAACGGCGGTTACGGAGCCAATCAAAAGACCTGCTACGAGCACGCACTTCAACGTGGAGCAGATTTCGTAGTGATGATCCATCCTGATTATCAGTACGATAGCCGGGTCATGGGGGCCGCCATCGAGTTCATCAAACTCGGCATCTGTGATGTTGTCCTCGGTTCACGAATCCGGACCCGACGAGAAGCACTCAAGGGGGGAATGCCGGTCTACAAATACATCGCCAATCGATTCCTCACGACAATTGAAAACGTTGCATTGGGACAGAATGTCGGAGACTTCCATTCCGGCTTTAGAGCTTATTCGCGAGCAGTCCTGGAGAAAATTCCGTTTCAAACAAACTCCGATGATTTCGTCTTCGACAGCCAGTTTCTGGCACAAGCGGTCCACTTCGGATTTCGCATCGGTGATGTACCCGTTCCAGTTCGGTACTTCGATGAAGCCAGCAGCATCAATTTTCGCCGCAGTGCCAAGTACGGCCTTGCAACACTCGGCGTACTGGCTCAGTTCCATTTGCATCGCATGGACATCTGGAAGAATCGGCTCTTTCTCGAAAAACAAACCAGCAGTGATTGATAAGACTGATCATCTTCTTTTTACTGTTCGCGAAGAGTTCATTTCGCCTGACGAGCAGCTGATTTCCACGTAATAAAATGCTCGCATCCTTCCAAAGATGAGTCAGAAGTCAGGGATTGAGTACAGTATTTTTGGAATGAAGAGATGCTGCTCGTTCAGGTCAGAGATCCTTTCAATTTGGAAATCCGCCTCCTGCGAGCCTCTCGCCAGAGCTGAAATGGCTGAATGTCAAAATGAGCGGCGAGATTCCGTTTCTCATCACGAATCGAGGCAATTGACAAACAGTGGACCACCGAGTATTTTCTCTGGCCCGGAGAGATGACAGAGTGGCCGATTGTGCAGCACTGGAACTGCTGTGTACCGCAAGGTACCGGGGGTTCGAATCCCCCTCTCTCCGCTTAACATAATGCCTGCATGCCATAAGTGATTGGTTTGCAGGCATTTACTTTTTTGGGTCGGTTGGTTTTCGAACTTTGTGGCGGAATTTGTGGCGTTTTGTGGCTGAAATGTTCTCCGCTCTGGCTTTTGATAGTCGTTCGAGATGCGTTTTTCCAAAGGTGTTTTGGTACTCCGACGATCACTGGAGCGTTTGACTTCTGGACAGGTCGCGGATCGCTTTGCAGCGACTTCCCTTACTTCCAAAATCATCCCTCCGACGTCCCATCGTTAAATCCGATTCCGCAGTCCTGGCGATCTGGGCGTGACGACATCAGTGTCACAATGAACATTAGCGATGTGATTTCTTGAGTAGTCTCGACAACAGGTTGCTGGGACTGCGATTTGTGATTCGAATTCCGGTGCGTTAAAGGCGTCTTTGCGTAGAGCCGTTCTGGAAGGCCTGTAAGTCGAAGAACCATTCTCTCGGATGACGGGCCGATTTTCTAAGAACAGTGCCTCCTGCATACATCATTGTGGGGCGGTTAACACTCGAACAAGCTCGTCGAGCGGCAGACGTGTTCGTTCGTATTGTTGACCTTCCGTCTCTGCTTCGTGAGCGTGAATACAAGGCAGAACTGGAGCGAATTCGCCACCATTAAACCCGCAACGCCCAAGCCAGTCGTAGCCACCGCAAAAAGCGTATGGCGTTGTATCACGCGATGGGAATCAATCCCGAAAAAATCAAAAACGTCGACCCCAAACTTCCCCCTCAATAACCAAGAACTGGCGCTGTCCAGTTAGGCATTTCTCAATTTCTCACCGAAGATTCTAATTCAATCGAATTTACTCAAACCGTTTGATATCATCAGGGTCGGGACAAAAAAGAAATGGAGGGCTTTCAATGAACGTGGTGGGATGCACGTGATGACAACACATGTTGAGCTGGGCCTATGCAACTCGCCAAATTATTGGTCTATTTTGATACTTCGCCGGCGTTGAGCTTGCTGCGGTCATCGAACGCACCATTCATTATTGATTTTCTCAATCAACTGTTCAAACAGAGCGAACGGATTTCCTGGGCTCATTCTGAGCTCGTTACCGCTTTGATCGCTTACCAAGAGAATTTGCAAGAGACTGATCCCGGAAAACTGCCGTCTCGCGCAGATGCTTATCTTGCTGAGTGGTGTTCCAGCGAAACTCGGTGGCTCAGACGATTTCTGGAAGCGGATGCAGACGAACCAAGCTATCAGCTGACTCCACATACTGAAGACGTTTTTGCGTTTCTGGATCTTGTCCTTGGTAAGGATCTCAATTTCGTCGGAACCGAATCTCGGCTTAAGCTTGTGATCGACTTACTTGCGAATCTGGTTGTCGGTTCGTCAGACGATCCCGAAACTCGCTTGCAGCATCTGCGTAATGAACAGAAGAAAATCCAGGATGAGATCACTCAGATCGAGCAAGACGGCGTTGTTGCGACATATCGACCTGATCAAATTCGAGATCAGTTTGCTACCGCTGTTTCAATTCTGAAACAGTTGCAGGGAGATTTCCGCGCTGTCGAAGAATCATTTCGAGACATCACTCTCGAAGTCCAACAGCAACAGGTCGCGGGGCTCGCAGCACGAGGTGGTATTCTCGAGTACGCACTCAATGCAGAAGATGTCCTCAAGAAAGACGATCAGGGCGTTAGCTTCTATGAGTTTGTGAACCTCATTCTGTCCCCGGTACAAACTGAACAACTCGAACGGATCATCGCGGAAATTCGTAAGATTCCAGAACTGAGTCACCAACAGGAGGGGATGGAGACGGTGCGGGGAATGGTCACGTTGCTGCAGCGCGAGGCAGAGAAAGTCATGCGGACCAACCAGCGTCTTTCCACAACTTTGCGACGCCTGCTGGATATGGAAACTCACGCCGAGCGACAACGAGTGGCGCATCTCCTTCAGGAGATCCGAGGGTTGGTAATTTCACTTGGCGACCAACATGACTGCAATGACGTCGGTCTGACGGTTGAAGTCAACGCAGCGGTCGATTCACCATTTCGTCGCACCTTCTGGACGGAGCCAACCAGACTGGAGGTGGTCGACCTTACTGAATTTCAACCGGATGAAGCCGAACGGACAGATGTCTTCAAGCAGTATGCAGCTATGCATCGACTGGACTGGAACGCGATGCGAACCCAAATTGATGAATGCCTCAAGCTGCGATCTGCTCCAACTCTTGCGGATGTGCTCGATGAGTATCCACCGACCTCAGGAGCGGTCGAAGTTTTGGGTTATCTGCAAATCGCGAAAGATGACAATCATCACATTGATGAGACAGTCGAAATTCCATTATCGATTCCACCGATCCAGGGCAAGGGAAACTGGATTGAGGTGCGGGTTCCTTTGGTCACCTTCTTGAACAAGAGGAGGAATGGACATGCCTGATGAATTTCCGCAATTTCAAGAGTTCAGCATTCCGGCCGTCCTCCTGTTACGCGGGGTTGTGTATGCGGAAGATGAACGCGTATGGAATCTGCTCCTTTCCAATGCCTCTCGGTTAACAGACTACTTTGCTCGGTTGGGGCTTGTCTTGATCGTCAACGAATCCGAAGGCATGGCGTTCCTCCGCCAGATGTCCGACGAAGAAACGCCAAATGGCTACGATGCTATTCCGAAGCTCTTTCACACGTCGCGACTGAGTTACAAACAGTCGATCTTGTCTGTTCTTCTGCGAGACGAGTACCGACGCTTTGAAGAGGAAGAGGCACACGACGAGAAATGTGTGGTGGACGAATCTGCATTGTTTGACCAATGGAAAGCCCTTCGTCTCTCCCCTGGGGATGACGTCAAACAACTCAAGGAGATGCGGGCCACTTTCAAGCGACTGGATGACTTCGGATTCGTGCGCAGATTCAGCGATGATCCACCGACATGGGAAGTCCGTCGTATCTTGAAGGCGCGACTCCCTGCCGCAGAACTGGAGAGCTTAAAGGATCAACTGCTCTTGAAGAAAGAAGAACAGGCGACGGATCGGATCAGTGTAGACGAGGAGACAGCATGAGAAAACAAGCCGACACACTCTTCGAGAAAGCAGACTACGTGTCAGCCACGTTTTCGCAGTCTTCGGGGTTTCGCTTGAAGCGACTCGAACTCTTGAATTGGGGGACATTCGACCAGCAAGTTCATACGGTTTCTCCAGAGGGACAGTCGACACTGCTGGTCGGTCAGAATGGTTCAGGAAAATCGACACTGGTCGATGCAATTTTGACGTTACTGGTCAAGCCTGGTGTCCGCAATTTTAACGTTGCTGCAGGTGCCAAGAAACGAGAACGGACAGAGCGAACGTACTTCGAAGGAGCCTTTGACCGAAATGCGGATGGAGACAGTAATGGGATCAAGACTCGCTGCTTGAGATCGAAAAAGAAACACTATTCAGTCCTCCTGGCATGTTTCCAGAACAATGACGACGGAGCAGCCTTCAGCTTGACGCAGGTTTTGTACTGGAATGGGCAGAAAGTTGACAAAATTTACTGTTTCTCGGATGGCGACCGAACGATTACTGGTGATTTCTCACAACTGGACTCCAGCGATGGAATTCTTAAGGCCATCAAAGATCGCGACTTTAAGGCAACAAAGTCATTCACGGAATACGAAAGCTGGTTTCGGAAAATCACGAAAGTGAAAAAGAAGGCCATGGATGTCTTCAATCAGACCGTGGCTGTCAAGGACATTGAAAATCTCAATGAGTTCATCCGCAATCACATGCTTGAACCGCATAACTGGTCAGAGCGTCTGGAAGCATTGCTGGCGCACTTCACTCAGTTAAATAAGGCTCATGCGAGTTTAATAAAAGTCCGTGACCAGCAAGCCCTGTTGGAACCCGTTGCCAAACACGGTCGGGAGTACACCAGATTCAACGTGAAGCTTGAAAAAGCCATCAGGAAATCGCAGGGGCTGGATGCGTTCTTCGCAATGAAAACAATCGATGTCTTCGAACCCGCATTCAAACAGTTTCAACAGTCACTCGTTGAAGTGCGCGAACGAAACAAAAGCTTCAAGCAAGAGCTTGATAGAGTTGAAGAAGAGCAACGACGAATTAAGAACGAGATCGAAAACGAGGGTGGTGATCGACTCAAGATGATTCCGTTGCTGATTGACAATGCCTCTTCCGAGTTAAAGCGGAAACGAGAACGGTACGACCTGTACCAAAGTGCATTGACTCGAACTGAATTGAACACGCGTGTGACGTGTGAATCAGACTTTCAGAAAGTGCAACAGTTCATTTCAGATCAACGCGGTCAACTTGAAGCAACGATCAAAGCATATGAGGAGAACAGAACGGGCCTGGTCATAAGTCGTGGTCAAGTCCGCCAAGAGCAGAGCGAGTTATCAATCGAGTTGGCGAGTCTCGAAAGACAAAAAGGAAACCTTCCCGAATGGTCCGTTTCACTGCGAGAGAGTATCTGTCAGGAATTGGGGCTGAGTGAGAAAGAGTTGCCGTTCGTCGCGGAACTCATCGCAGTGCAGGAGAACCAGCGAGAGTGGGAATCATCGATCGAAAAAGTCTTGCACAGCTTCGGTCTCAGCCTCCTGGTTCCAGATCGGTATTATCACATGGTGAGTCGTCATGTTGAGCAGACCAAGCTCATTGCACGAGGACGCGGACAACGCCTCATTTATTTGCGGATCAGTGAGCATGCAACCTTGCAGAACAAGGCCGATCTCGATCCGGCTTCCATGCTTGGCAAGTTACGTTTCAAGGAAGGTCATTTATTATTGCCCTGGGTCAAGGCTGAGTTGGCTTCTCGTTTTGACTACCGCTGTTGTGAGTCAATTGAAGAATTTCAACAGGCATCTGGCTTGGCGATAACACTATCTCGGCATGTGAAAACTGGAAGTAAACGCCACGACAAAGATGATCGCGATCAACTGCTCAATAGAAGAAACTTCATCCTGGGTTGGGATAACAAGGAGAAGCGACAACAGATCACCGCGAGAATCGCTGAACTTGAGGCACTCGATCAGCAAACTTCTCAAAAGATCGCAGCCATTGATACTGACCTTGGTGCTATTCGAAACCGGATTCATGCCTGGGATGAGTTGCAAGCGTTTAACGATTTCTCAGAGATCGATTGGAAACAACATCAACAGGCCATCGATGATTTGAAGGCCGAGAAAACGGCCATCGAAGAGAATTCCGATGCTATTCAACTTCTTCGGGAACAGGCTGCGAAGTTGTCCTCTCGTCGCGAAGGATTGGAGTCTCAGCGCGACGATTCCATTCGTGCTGAAAGCCGACTTGAAAAATCGATCCAAGACGCGGAGAGGCTCATCCTCAACGCGGGGAATACGATCAACGAATACAAAAAGAACGATGTCTGGGAGCAATTCCGATCCGCATTTGCTGAGTTGGAATCTTCCGTTGATGAAAGTTGTTTTTCCATCGAAAGCCTCCTCCCAACGCAAGATTCTCTGCGGAAAAGATTGGAGAAAGAGCAGATCGTGCTGCGTAAAAAGCTCGATCCCATCGAAGAGCAGTTGACGCAGGCCATGTCCAAGTTCACTAAGAAGTTTCCCGAGGAAGCCGACCTGCTTCCGCGAGTTGCGTATCTGGACAGTTTTCTTGGTTTGCGTCAGCGGATCATTGATGAGGATCTCCCTCGACATACAGATCGCTTCAAAGAACGGCTTAATGATACAGTGACCCGAGAAATTGGTTTGTTCCGAGCCGCCCTGGAGAAAGAACGACGTAATATCGAAGACAAAATTGAAACGCTCAATCTTTCGCTCAGACAACTTGATTTTCGTGATGGAACGTACATTCAGCTTGACCCCCAGAGAGTTAAAAACCATTCGATCATCGAATTTCAACGGCAGTTGCGCGAGTGCGTCGAAGGGAGTTTTGAAGATTCTGCAGAGGCGAACGAAGCCAGGTTTGTGCGAATACAAAAACTTGTCGTCAAGCTTCAGGATGAAGGTCATCGTCGCTGGCGAGACAAGGTCGTCGATGTCCGCAACTGGTTCGACTTTCTCGCCAATGTGATCGATGAAAAGACACTCGAGCAAGTCTCCAGTTACGATGACAGCACTGGGCAATCGGGTGGGGAAAAAGCGAAACTGGCGTTTACGATTCTCGTGGCTGCCATTGCGTACCAATACGATCTTGACCCCAGCGAGCCTGACGAACAGCGATTCCGTTTTGTTGTTGTCGACGAAATGTTTTCCAAAGTTGACGATCAACATGCTGAGTACGCTTTGAAACTTTTCCGGCAATTTGGTCTGCAGTTGCTAATCGTCGCGCCGCTGGATGCGAAAGCCTGCGTCACTCAGCCGTTTGTGGGGAATTATTTGCATGTCACCAAGAAAAATAATCGGTCAGAAGTTTTTCAGATGACAGCGAAGGAGTTTGCTAATTACGTTGATGCAGCGGATGAACATCGAATCAGCAACTCTAAAAACAATACCGATTGATGATTCACCCGAATAAAATACGTCAGAAAGCGAACAATCTTTATCCCAAGTTCCAACTGGTCTGGCTTGATGGTGATGAATTCTTTCCCTGTCTCATTCCAGCTGATCGAAAATTGCCTGACGATCCTGCCGCAGCCATTCATGCTGTGCAATTGCTCAGAAGCGAATCGAAAGCAGAAAAGGGATTTGGATATTCGATTGACTGGCGAGAACGAACTTCGCGACGACATGGAAAGAATCTGGTCCCTGAAAAAATCTTCTTCTCAACTCAGATGGATTTCTTACGATTCATTGACAAGGAAGACGAGTTTGAAAACTTCACCAGTGCCGTGAAAATCATCCGTCAACATTACCCGGAAATTGAACGTTGGATTCGGTCCAATCGAAAATTGCTCGCTGATTCTGCTGCCGATATCGATGGACTGATTCTTGTGGTTGACTATTTGCGAGCGAACCCTCGCCCTGGCCTTTTCGCACGCGAGCTTCCCTTAAACATTGACACGAAGTTTATTGAACGAAATCAACGCATTCTGCGGGGGTGGCTGGATCTCTTATTGCCTCCAACCACGATTCGCGCTGATGAACAGCACTTCGCACGACGCTATGGACTGCAATACGATCAACCCCGTCTGCAAATCCGCTTTCTCGATCCAACGATTCAACAAGCATTCGGAAGTCCTTGGACAGACTGTTCCATTCCTTTAGAGACATTGGCAAAACAAAATGTCGATTCGGTCAACGTGCTCGTTGTCGAAAACAAAACCTGTTTGATGACACTTCCAAATCTGCCGAACACCCTTGCCATGGGAGGCATCGGAAATGCGGTTGCAGACTTTCGCCTCATCCCGTGGCTGCACCAATGCACCATCTGGTACTGGGGGGACATCGATGTCGATGGTCTCTCAATTCTCTCCCGTTTTCGCATCCATTTTCCAACTGTGAAAAGTCTCCTGATGGACATCGAAACTTTGTGTCGTCATCGAGAGCAACTCGGGCAGCGAGTTGATCCGACAAAAGATCCTTTCCCACCCGTCAATCTGACGAGTTTCGAGAGGTCTGCCTTCGACGTTTGTCACTCCGAGTTCCTGCGAATCGAACAAGAACAGATTCCCAGCACGGATGTCATCTCAATTCTGGAACGACTCTTCCCAAGAGATTGACTGAGAATCGTCCTTGCTCTACCACCAAATATCACAAAATTACCGGAAAACCTTCTCGCATAGAACGATGTATAGGACCATGTACGCATTGCCGTTCAAGAAAACCATTTGTTAATCTATGACAAGCAAATATTGCGTAACCATCTTCGATATAACGGCTTGCGAAACGGTCGCTTCCAAAGAGGAAATTCAACAATTCAGGCTGGTCGGTAAGCGACCGTTACTAATGTCTGGCGGAAGCTGATTCTCTTATGTGACTGCGACGAGAGTTTGTGATGAAAGCAGAAGTGAATATGCGCAATTCATTCCGGATTGATTGTTTGAGTACGATCGTTTTGCGAACCGGTTGTGATTCAGCGAACGTGGTTCAATCGTCGGAATCCGAGCGTTCCGAATTCATGGACCAGCCGACTGAACTGAGCCAAACAGAACTGCAAAGTTCGAAAAGCAAGGACGCATCATCAGAAAAGATATTTCGGCAACGCTTACTCCCAGTTTTCTCTTCACCAAATCCTTCGAGCTGTACGGAGTGCCATCTCAGCAGCGTTGCATTGAAAGACTACATTCGACCAAGTGCGGCAGAGACATTTTCAGCGTTGCTAACGCAAGGGTTGGTCAACGTTGATGATCCGAAGACCTCGAAAATCCTCACCTTTATCTAGCGGGCTCCTGACAACTCCTCTCGGGTGCAGAAGAAAGTGCGGCAGCAGGAATTTGATGCATTTCGTGACTGGATTTTGGCAGCGGTTGCCGACCCCAAACTCGCCTCAACTCAACCGTCCAAAGTTCGTGTTGGGCCCAAGGTATCGGATGAGGTAATTCGGCATACACGCATGGGGCGAGTACTCGCTTCGTTTATCGACAACGTCTGGACAGAAGTTGGCCGATGTGCGGCGTGTCGCTCAACTCTTGCCCAATGCCCAGAGCGTATTGAACAGAGCGTATTGAACAGAGCGTATTGAACAGAGCGTATTGAACAGAGCGTATTGAACAGAGCGTATTGAACAGTGCGTATTGAACAGTGCGTATTGAACAGTGCGTATTGAACAGTGCGTATTGAACAGTGCGTATTGAACAGTGCGACTTGCGTGCAACCACCGATTACGACGAGGGAGAACGAGAGGGAAGAACATCTCCCATGTCCAGAGGAACACCAAGCCCAGCACTGTGAGACTCGGCTTGGCAAATCGACTCCACTCTGTCAGGTCATCCAGCACTCTTCGACTACTCCGTTGCTTTGGAGAAGCCGGCGGCAATCAATTCTTTGTATCCAGGTTTCACCGCTTTCACTTTGTAGCCGTACCTCTCCAGGACATTTCCCACCGTCACTGCTCGTTTCCCGACGACGCAATGCGTGTAGAGAGTTTTGTCCTTCGGCAACACTTTCAGTTCAGCCTTGGTGACCCCATCACGAACCTGGCTCAAGGGGAAAAAGATCGCTCCTTGGACGTGGCCCTGATCCCATTCTCGTTTTTCTCTCACATCCACAAGCACAGCCTTCTCATTGTCGATATTCCTCTTGATTTCTGAAAGTGATTCCTTGGTGATATCTGCTGCGGAGAGAGTCCCAACGGAATTCAGAATAGCAACAACTGTGAGCGCATAGGAGTAGGTGAATCGCATAACGACTCCTTTCATTTTGGCAGGTATGGTTCTGGTGTTTCTCAGAGCATGAATAGTAACATCCGAGGTACGTTGACTGAATGTCAATGTAAAGTGAGAAAGAGATGCTCCGTGAAACTGTGAAACTTATCGAAGGAAATCGATAGGAACAGGTCAGTGTCATTATCTACTCCAGATGGAGTACAATCTCGCAACAATATTGGCTGGTGTCAGTCCTCCCTTTGCGAGTTGATGAAGAAGTGCCTGGAATGTGTGAAAATTCCGTCGGTCAATCAGCGTTATGTCGACCTCGGCTTTCTTCAGCTGGCGAACCGTCTCCAGGCCACCAAATCCACCACCAATGACGACAACTTGGTGCCGTTGCCTTTCATTTAAATCATTCATCAACGTCAACTCGATTCAATTTTTCCACAGTTCATCTCTCCAGCCGGACAGTTCGTAGTCGCAAAGAGTTCGCAATGACAGAGACGGAACTCAAGCTCATCGCCGCTGCCGCGATCATGGGGCTCAACAAGATTCCAATGAATGGATAGAGCAGACCTGCTGCAATCGGCACTCCCAGAGTGTTATAGATGAATGCGAAGAACAGGTTCTGGCGAATGTTCTTCACTGTGATACGGCTTAGACGAATTGCTCTTTCAATCCCACGAAGGTCTCCTTTGACGAGTGTCACACCAGCACTCTCGATCGCGACATCGGTTCCAGTCCCCATCGCGATCCCCACGTCAGAGGCAGCCAGGGCGGGAGCATCGTTGATCCCATCGCCGGCCATCACGACGATCTTGCCCTGCTTTTTTAATTCTTCAACACGATTGTGCTTGTCTTCGGGGCTGACGCCTGCCCCCACCTCGTCGATATTAAGTTGTTTTGCGACATGCTGCGCAGTCACTTCGTTGTCGCCAGTGAGCATGGGAATCTTGATACCGAGTTTGTGTAGCCCTTCAACCGCTTGCGGCGTCGATTCTTTGACCTCCAACTTCTGCAAGACTTCACCCAAAGTCTTTCCAGCTGCGAGCATCGCTTCACCTTCCTGGAGAAGCTTCGCAATCTGCTCAGGTTTGCGTCTTCGTCGCTTCGTCATCAGAGTCTCCTTTGACCATCATCGGTCAGTGAGACTCTCATAACATCTGGATCAGAAAATGGGGAGCATGCCAAAGGGCTTCGATACTGTTTTCAACAAACTCAAGTGATTTTGCAGTTCGTGCTAAAAGTGTTTGAGATATACGCTTTCTCAGGTCGCAAATGAAAACCATCTTTGTAGTCACCGTGTCATTAACGGCGAAGCTATAAAGATGGATCAAGGATTCGCAACAATTTGTTCATGTGAATTAGTGGCAACCTGGACAACTTCCCCCAGAGCTATATGACGAAGTCCGATTCGTCGATCCTTCGGGTATAGAAAGATATGTTGCATCCGTAGGTGCAGAAGCAATAGGTGCTCCGGTCACTACGGGCGACGTTGCATATGTTGTGAAGTTCCCCATTACCCGTGGGGAACTTCAGTTGTATTTCGGGAGCACTGACAACCAGACGATGCTGCCAGCAGAAATCCGCCTAAAAACAAGGCTGCTAAAGTCGTTATCTTCATGATTTGAGTCCTTTCAAAATCGATTCGTTGATTGTGATGCCGAAGATTTTCTACAGAAAAGTAAGAAATGAAGGAATCGCCGACACTCCGTTGCCGACGATTCCTCAAGAGTCAAAAGCAATCAGGTCGGAGGATTACTTGTGCTGATGACTCGGATCCCGCTTCATTGATGCAGTCAAGTAAGTGTCAACTCGTCCCAGAAACGTTTCTGGATCGGCTGCGATCTTTTTGGAACAGGGAGGGCAGCAGATGTAGACCACTTGACCATTGGTAATTGTCCATTTGGGGTTGGCAGGCAACGGTTTTTGCATCACGGGACACTTGCCTTGTGCTTGAGCGATGTTTGTGTGGATCGTTGCCCAGTGTTGAGGATTAATCTGCTTTTGCGTACAGCCTTTGCAGCACAGGAAGATTTCTTCTTTCTGTTCTCCAACGGCAACCTTAATGGGTGCTCCCATGCTGCCGAGCTTTTTCCCTGTGACCGGACAAATCTTTTGTGCCGTCGCACGCAAATGGTCCCGCTTGGCATGATCGTGAGCATGGCCATCATCGGCTTGGACGGATGATGGCAAAATGGCAAACAGTGACATCGCAACGAGTGAATACGGTTTCATTCTTCTTTTCCATAAGTCTGAATAGAGAGCCGTTGTCGAACATCGACTTCGCTCCCAATCCATTGGTGAATTTGTGATAGGATTCATCACTGGTTTTAGTGAGTAGATTTTCCAGTTCTGACCAGGTCGACAGTCCGCATCGTTTTCTTGGAATACCGATCTTTCCTCGAAGAGATTGGTGTACACAGGATTGTGATAAAGGACGACAACCGGTCGTGGATTGACATCAAGGGGATTCATTAAATTGTCGACCACCAATTTGGTGATTTCTTCTGAGAAAGGGTTGTACAAAAAGACGATGAGTGGCTCTGATGGAAATTCGAAATCTGCTGCATCACTGTTCACAGAACGCACATCCTCACATTGACGACGTGGACTTTGGGAATTGGTAATGTTCTGTGAAGCAATAACATGCGATTGATGTGCCAGTTCGACTCCAATCACTTTTCGGAATGGGAATTCCGATGCAACCAATAAGACACGCCCTCTTCCTGCACCACAATCGACAAATGTGAATTCGCTCAGTTCGACCGGCAAAGTCGAAAGTAGCCAGCCATCATAGTAAGTATGCCAGTGCAGAAGCTCTGCTTGCCTT
The DNA here is from genome assembly GCF_007744255.1 of Thalassoglobus polymorphus. Lineage (GTDB taxonomy): Bacteria > Planctomycetota > Planctomycetia > Planctomycetales > Planctomycetaceae > Thalassoglobus > Thalassoglobus polymorphus. The sequence goes on from NZ_CP036267.1 coordinate 1,857,684, forward strand.
TTGAACCCACTCGTTTTGTGCCTCCTGGGTTTTAGTGACTTCCTTAACGAAGGCGAATGCCGTGATCCTGTACGATTCTTTGGTTCCAACTCACGCAGCTTTCGTGTCCTCATGCAGATGCTTCAGATCCACATCCGTGAAGACCTCATCGTTTGCTCCTAACTGCATCTTGAACTCCATATAGGCGCAATAGAGCGTTGGGACGATAAACGTCGTAAATGGTTCGATCAGCATCCCACCAAAAACGGGAAGTGCCATCGCCTGTGCGACATCGGCACCGCGCCCCGTTGATGTCAGTACCGGAATCAGCGCAACAAGTGTTGTCACCGTTGTCATGACACAAGGACGAATTCGTTTGAGACCTGCTTCGTAAATCGCTACGCGAATATCTTCTACTGAACGAATTGTTTTGCGACTCAATGTTTCACGCATGTAAGTGGCCATGACAATTCCGTCATCGGCAGCGAGCCCAAACAAGGCGATGAAACCGACCCACATCGCTGTATTCATGTCCACGCCCATCACGGCCACTGCAATCATGCCACCAGCAGCAGCAACGGGGATGCCCGAGAACACAACCAATGAGATGGGCAGGTTTCGGAAGTGCAGGTAGTGCAAAAGTAAATTAATCAGAATGACAATTGGAACAATCCACAGCAGTCGCTGATTGGCTTCGATCTGGTTTTGAAACGAGCCGACTGGCTGCAGTTCGAAGTTACCTTCTGGAAAAATGAGTTTGCCGCTTTCGCGAGCTTCACGCAGTGAAGCCATGACGGCATTGACGGTCTCCAAGTCGCCGGCGGAACCTTGTGGAGAGAATGATACATGTGCAACCAGTCGAGCGTCTTCACTGCTGATCGCTCCGGGGCCCCAAGTTGTTTTAACCGTTGCGAGGTCTCCGAGTGGAACAACCTCACTCGTTTGGGTCACCACCGGAATCGAAGTGAGCTCTTCAAGGTGTTCGCGAGCACTTCGTTCATACCGGACTTGAATGGGGTATCGCTCTCGTCCCTCGACGGTCACTGTGGCATCGACACCACCGAGTCCGGCAGACACAATTTGATTGACCATCATAGTGTTCATTCCGTAGCGGGCCGCGCTTTTGCGATCAACCTCGAATTCGACATAGGGTTTTCCCATGACAATGTCAGGATTAACCGTTCCCTGATTCACCAAGTGATGAGTTTTGAGTTGTCTGGCCACTGCCCAAGCGGCTTGTGAGAGCCCTTCAAGATTGTCGCCGTAGATCCGCACTGCCATGGAGGCTTTGATCCCCGCTTGCAGCATGACGACGCGACCTTCAATCGGTTGCAGAGGTGAGGCGGGCGTGATTCCGGGGAGTGTGGCAACCTTGTTCACTTCATCCCAAATCTTGCGCGCAGTCATACCCTCCCGCCATTGATCGCGAGGTTTGAGCATAATATATGTTTCGACCATTCCGGCAGGAGCGGGATCAAGCGCGGATTCAACTCGTCCGATTTTTCCTAGCACATTCGCGACTTCCGGGATCTGCTTGATCATCGAGTTTTGTGACTGCAGAGTTTCCATCGCCTGACTAAAACTTGATGCGGGGTATAAGCTGGGCATGTAAAACCAGCTCCCTTCATCGAGTGCAATCCAGTCATCGGTTTGCAGGCCTGTGAAAAGATGCTTAGCATCGACATATCCAGGAATTTCATTGAGATCTGCCCCCAAAGCAGCGGCAACATTCTCGACAGGTCTTAATACTGTTGGCAAACCGATCCAGGCTCCCAGGCCAATAAAGAAGACCAAGGCCGGAACGGACAGAGCCAACAACTTATGGTTCAACGCAAACTTTAATCGTCCTCCGTACAGCCAAAGTACGAGGCGACTGACTGGGTTTTGCTCCAAAGGGAGTACTCGTTCAGCGGCCAGCCACCAACCTGTGGCAGCCCCAATCAGGAGACTACAAAGGATGGTCAGCGGTAACGGCAGAAGAATCCGCTCAGCAAGGTAATCTCCCCAAACGAAGTATGCCAAGAGGCCAGTAATCGTGGACAAACCAAGCGATGAAAAAATTCGTTTCAGCCAAGTGGGTTGTGAGCTGCGAAGGAGGACTCGACACAGCATCGGCACGACCACGACAGCAACGATTAGACTGGATGCGAGAGCAAAAGTTTTCGTCCAAGCGAGAGGAGCGAAGAGACGATGATCACGCCCGGTTAGAAAGAAGACTGGCAAGAAACTAACAATCGTCGTTGTGACGGCTGTAATCACAGCAGGGACCACTTCCGCTGCAGAATCACGGATCACACTCAAACGCCCTTCATTTCCATCTGGAGATCCTTCCGCTTCCCAGTCCGCGAGATGCTCATAAATATTTTCGAGAATAATGATCCCCATGTCGACCATTGTGCCGATCGCAATCGCAATCCCCGCTAATGACATAATGTTGGCATCAACCCCGAACAGGTGCATAGCGATAAATGACATCAGAACTGCCATCGGCAAGGTAATGGCTATGATCAAACTCGCTCGGAAATGCAGGAGAAAAAGGACCATGATCACAATGGTGATCATGGTTTCTTCGAAAAGTGCTGTCGTGAGCGTGAATATGGTTTCGTTGATTAACTCCGTCCGGTCATAAACACCAACGATACGAATGCCTTCCAGTTCCGACTCCAACGATGATATTTTCATTTTCACGCGGTCGATCACCTTGCGAGGGTTCTCGCCATATCGCATGACGATCACGCCGCCCACAGCTTCGTGTCCATTGAAGTCCAACGCACCGCGACGAAATGCCGGACCGATCTGCACGTGCGCGAGTTCGCCCAAGGTAATCGGAACCCCATCTTTCGTGACGACGACGGTCTCTTCAATTTGTTCAACCGTCTCCGGTTCAGTCTTGCCCGAACCGATAAAGCCTTTGCCACGGACGATGTACTCCATGTCACCCTTTTCGACAGTCTTCGCTCCGACGTCGATATTGGATGCTTTGACAGCTTCAATTACTTTGCTTAAGGGAATGTCGTAATAGCGGAGTTCATCAGGGTCGACTTCGATCTGGTACTGCTTGACGTACCCACCAATCGATGCGACCTCTGCAACTCCGTCCACGGACTTCAAAGCGTACTTCACAAAGAAATCCTGCTTTGAACGCAGTTCTGCGAGATCCATGCCCGGCGGCGGTTCGAGAACATAGTAATAGATCTGTCCTAGTGCGGTCGCGTCCGGAGCCAGAGTGGGCGTCACACCATCCGGGAGCGCTCCAGCGACTGTCGTGAGTTGCTCAGAGACGCGTGAGCGAGCCCAGTAGAAGTCCACATCGTCATCAAATGTGACTTGCACAAAGCTGAAACCGAACATGCTTTTGCCACGAACGTTTTTTGAGCCGGGCACCGCCTGGAGAGCAATCGAGAGCGGATAGGTAATCTGATCCTCAATATCTTTCGGAGATCGCCCCATCCATTCCGTGAGGATGATCACCTGGTTCTCACTGACGTTTGGAATCGCATCAACAGGAACATGCTGAGCGGAATGCCACCCGTAGGTGATCAGGCCAATCGAAGCAATGACGACGAGCATACGTTCATGGATACAGAAATTCAGAATAGTCTTCATTATTGAAACCTCTCCGCCTTGTGATCCGGGGCTGCCAGACGTTCTTCTGAAACGCCACTCTTCCTGGAGTCCGGAGAGATGATGGTCATCCCACCAATGGGAGGTTGTGCCCCGTCAGGAGTCAGAGACGGTGTCCCGCCCAGAGGTGGAACGGGAGGGAAGGAGTGATTCTCCGGAGAGGCTTCAGGCTGGGGAGAATCTTGATGTGAACGCAATTTTTCGAGATGCAGCTCAGGTTCTTCGAGGAGACCTTCCCGGCACCCTTCGCAGCAAATAAAGACAGCTTTGTCGTTCACCATGACCTTCTGAGGCACACCCATTGAGCCTAACTTGAAGTCCGTGATTGGACAAATGATTTGAGTCAATGCCACCTTTTGATCCGCTTCAGCGAGTCGCCTGATTTCAGCGATCATAATCGGATCGAAACCGGGGACCATGTCCATTGGTTCTGTCGCCCGTGTAGGGTCAATCAAAGAGGGATTCCCTGCCAGTTGCATTTGTGAGTCGAGTAGGAAATTACCTTTCGTAGCGACGACTTCTCCGTCAGCAAGTCCTTTGAGGATTGCGATCTCTCCCCTTGAAGAGGAACCGACGATGACACGGCGAATTTCAAATCGTCCGGCTTGCGTTTCGACGTAAACCACACATTGTCCCGCTGCCATTAAGACGGCATTTCTAGGGATGGTAATGGCCTTTGATGCCTCCTGTGGTTGGTCTGTAAAGCCAAGCTCTGAAGCTGGAACGAGGTCCATGTTGCATAAGCGACACTTTCCTGGTTGGTCTGAGACAATGTGTGGATGGCGTGGGCTAACCCATTTATTCGCCAGTTCGGGATCATAGATCATTGCTCGATCGTGAGCTTGGCCAACGGGAACCTCAATCGTTGCTTTCGCATAATCTCCGATACGGAGAATTCCATTCGTGTTATCTATCACGACTCTTACGCTCACTGTCCGTGATTCCGGATCGACTTCAGGCGCGATAAAAGCGACACGCCCCATGAACGTTTTATCAGGCAGCGATTTCATGACTGCTTCAACAGCTTGACCGTAGCGAATGTCGGCTGCGTCTTCTGGGAAGAGTTCAAGCATGAGCCAGACACTTGACAGGTCTGCTAACCGAAAAGCCGGCTGCCCTCGCTTCACATATTCCCCTTCGACCGCAATTTTCTCGATCACGGTTCCGCTCATCGGAGCCAGAATGTCGAGTCGACTCTGCGCCGTTCTGCTTTGGATCAATTTCTCGATTTGTTGCTCCGCCATACCCAATTCAATGAGCCGCTGGTGAGAGTTTTCTTGCATCCGTCGATTAGCGTCTGCAACAGAAAGGAGGCTCTTGGGCGTTTCCCGATTAGCTGACTTCGCAGCTTCGAGATATTCAATCTGAGATGAATAAAGTTCTGGTGAATACAGGGAGGCCAAGCGGTCCCCTTTTTTGACAACGGCCCCTGTGTAATCGACGTAGAGTTGTTCGAATCGACCATCCGAGTAGGCTGAGATTGTACGTAACGTCCCTTCATCATAATTCAATTCGCCGACCGCTCGAATGATGCGAGTCATTGCAACAGAACGCGCCGCGACTGTTTGTATATTGGCGACACGCCTCGATGCCGGATCAACGATGACAGATCGCTCATCTCCGCCATCTCCTCCCGTAGAAGCAGGGACCAGCTCCATTGCACAAACGGGACACCGGCCAGGTTCCTTTTGAGGAGGTGTACACATCATAGGGCAGATATAGTCCACGTCGGCAGCAGCCGGACCTGTCACCCCACCAGTTCCTCCACTTCCAGAAGTAATCCAACCCGTCTTCTGCGCCAGGCCCAGCCCTGCAATCGTAACTGCAGCACAAGCAAGTAGCAGCAGCGGTTGCAGGAATAGCTTGAGCCACCAGCGACGCGAGTCCACTCGCTGCTTTTGTGCGTCAACGATTTGATCCTCAAGGCCAGTCGACTTTGGCGTTTCAGATGCTTGTTTTGATTTCGGGTTTGGCTGTGTCATAGGACTCACCAGATGTAGAAAGACAAAGGTATTGACGGCCAGTCAAACACATGAGTTGCGCACGCATCTCATGAGTGATTCACTTGGAGGATTGTCATCTCGCAGCACGAAGCTTGTGCTTGACGAAGTCGAACACACAATCTGAGGTAAGAATTTCAGATCGGCTTGGCGTGGAAGCAATTACGCCAAAAAAGAGTTATGTCTGCCAGGTACAGCAGAGAATTTGCAGAGAGACGGAAGGCACGAAACCGTGATTCGCCAATTCTCGTCGGGCGGCATCAAGCCAAATTTTCTCAGTGTCGAAACCGGCTTCGGCGATGGAAGCAGCAATCAGCAGATCCCAGTTGTAAGTGACAACATTGCTGTTGCCGGGAACTGTTGGCTCAGAGTGAGGTCCGCAGAGGCAGTGAACACGATCCTTTTCTGAAGGAGTTGTGTCTATGGGCAATTGGCAACAAGCACTGGTCTCTGCAGAGGACTCGCCTACTGAACAATGACTGCATCCTGCTTGCGATTCAACTTCAGCGCTCGCACGTCGGCAGTGACAATCCAGAAAAGTCGCGGCAGTCAACGATTGCACGCAGAACACGATCGCAAGAAGCGATGTGATCATTTTTCGTGCTGTTGATTTGACTGGAGACATCATTGGCTCAATAAGTATTTGCGATACCTAGGTTATCGAAGATCCTCAACTCTCTTGATCAGTAAAAGTCGACAAGAACAGATGATTTGTACGCGAAAGCTCACGCTGAGGCAAGGCAACTTTTCCAAGGGCCAGAACAGCCCCGGAAACGGAGCGACTTTGCCCTTCTAATGGACGTAAACGCCCACTGAAAGTGGTTTACAGACTCCAAAATGCACGCCGAGTTGAGCATCAACAGCATTTCGACACAAGAGTTATTGTTCATTGTATACGATGCCAGTGTCGTTGCGTAGTATTGATTTCACGGCGAAGCACTCCTCTCACATCGTTTTAATCCATTCACAGTTGTTTATGCAGTTGTTTATGATGGGACGGGTGGCTGTAGTACGTCGTGTTCATTATGCACAAAATTCCCCTTGATAATCGCAATTCGGTCAGGGAGAGATCTTGAAATTTGCCGGAGTGATCAGAGATGTCAGGAGAAACTCGCTCTTTTCTCAGTCGTCTACTCAAACCATCGAGCATATTCGTGCTACTTGGGGAGCTGGTGGTTGTGTTTGTGCTGGGATTCGCCTTTAGCCAGTTCTGGGGCGGATCAGATGCACCTTCGGCAGAAGCGAGTGCTGAGCATGACCATGCTGCGGAGCGTGGGCCCCAGCTGTGGACTTGTTCGATGCACCCGCAGATCAAAGCGAATAAACCGGGAAAATGCCCCATTTGTGCAATGGAACTGATTCCGCTTTCGACGAACACGGGACCGGTGACCGGCCTGCGTCAGCTTGTCGTGAGTACAGCTGCTCGGGCACTGATGAACATTCAGGTCACTCCTGTTCAACGCCGGTATGTCGAAGCAAACGTTCGCATGGTCGGCAAGGTCGACTACGATGAAACTCGACTCAAACGCATTACCGCGCGAGTCGCGGGGCGATTGGATCGGCTCTTTGTTGACTACACCGGAGTGCAGGTCAATGAAGGTGACCACATGGTCTACATCTATAGCGAGCAGCTTTATACCGCTCAACAAGAACTGATTGAAACGGCTCGCGTGAGAAAGGCTCAAGCAGACGCTGCGGGAGCAGACTTTTTTGCCACAGGTGGAATCGATTTGCTCGAATCGGCGCGAGAAAAACTTCGCTTACTCGGGCTGACCCAGGAACAGATTGCTGAGATCGAAACTCGCGAGAAACCGACCGATAACGTGATGATCTATGCTCCAATGGGCGGGATTGTGATCGAGAAATTGAAGCAGGAGGGAGACCGCGTCAATACCGGAGACCGAATCTACACGGTCGCAGACTTGAGTCAGCTTTGGGTGCAGATGGATGCGTACGAGTCAGATCTCATCTGGCTGCGCTACGGACAAAGCGTCACGTTTACAACCGAGGCTTACCCCGGACAGGAATTTCGAGGGCGTATCGCGTTTATCGATCCAGTTTTAAATGACAAAACACGGACAGTAAAAATCCGCGTCAACGTTGACAACACCGAAGGAAAACTCAAACCGGACATGTTCGTCAGGGCAATCGTCCAAGCCAAAGTCGCTGCAGGTGGCCGAGTGATCGACGCCGATCTCGAAGGAAAATGGATCAGTCCCATGCATCCGGAAATTGTCAAGGACGAACCAGGAGACTGTGACATCTGCGGCATGCCTTTGGTTCGGGCTGAATCTTTGGGGTATGTCTCGTCGAAGGCAATGGAAAACACGCAACCATTGGTGATTCCCGTCTCTGCCGCGTTAGTGACGGGGACTCGCGCGATTGTTTATGTCGAAGATCCCAAGGCGAAAGAGCCGACTTTCGAGGGGCGAGAAGTCGTGTTAGGTCCCCGTGCCGGAGACCATTACCTCGTCCGGAGTGGTCTCAAAGAAGGAGAACTGGTCGTCACAAACGGGAACTTCAAAATTGACAGTGCTCTGCAAATTGTCGCGAAGCCAAGCATGATGACGCCCGAAGGAGGCGGAGGTCATCAACATGGCGACAACGCATCCTCCGGAACGCCACCGAAGTTGAAGGACTTACCGATTTCAATTCGACAGCGGTTGATAGAGATCAATACAACGTGGCAGCACATTCAGAATGCTGCTGAAGAAGAAAATTTGGACGCGGTGCAGCAACACTTTGGAAAGTTGAAGGAGGTTGTGCAAAGTGTCGATTCCTCGCTACTGGCCGAACACCCGAAGATGCTATGGAGTGAACTGAGTATGCTGATCGGAAATGATGCCACTGAAGGTCAAACGGTGAAAACGATCAAGTCGGCTCAGCAGCTTGTGGGTGAGTTGCGACGTGACATGCAGCGACTCGATGAACAGTTCGGACTGGCACATGCTGAGAGTCTGCCACAAAAACTGGTTGTCCCGGCTCCTTTCCAACAACAACTGTCGTCGCTGTGGGATGCCTATCAGAAGATGGGAGATGCGTTGGCAAGTGACAATTTCCCTGAAGCACAGAAAGCAGTGCAGCAATTTGAACAGTCGATGAAGTCCGCCGACATGAAGCTCTTAACTGACAATAAAGCCCATAGGGCCTGGATGAAAGAGCAGAAGAACCTGGCAGCAATTGTTGAATCCTTAAAGAAAACTGAAGAGATCCGTGCGTTCCGTGCTCAGTTTGAACCGCTCTCGGCAGTGCTGCAAGTTCTCGCCATGTCTTTTGGTTTTGGTGAGACGGAGCCGGTCTTCCTGTTACATTGTCCAATGGCCTTTAACAACAAAGGAGCCATCTGGCTGCAAGACAATTCGCAGACTCGAAACCCCTATTTCGGTTCCACCATGCTGCAATGTGCAGACCGGACTGAATTGATTGCCGGTGAGAAACCCGATGCTGCGGAGGCGATTTCCAAAGACGAAGAATAAGAGAGAGAAACCTGTTCAATCGTTCTGCTTTCTTCGAGACACTTTTGCTGAAATCAAATCATGAACACTGATCGCGACAACAAGTCATCGACGACTGAGCTACCACCTGCGACGGGCACTCAAGGTTCCAGTTCCTTCCTTGATGGCATTATTCGCTTCTGTCTCGATAACAAACTCGTCGTTGCGCTCCTGGTGATGGGAGTTATCGGGTGGGGTGTCCTCGTGGCTCCGTTTGACTGGGAAGTTGGTGGGCTCCCACGAGATCCGGTCCCCGTCGATGCAATTCCCGACATTGGCGAGAATCAGCAGATCGTCTTCACGGAATGGATGGGCCGCTCGCCACAGGATGTGGAAGACCAGATTGGATATCCACTGACAGTTTCTCTTCTCGGGTTGCCCGGAGTCAAAACAGTCCGCAGCTATTCGATGTTCGGCTTCTCGTCAATCTATATTATTTTTGACGAAGAAATCGACTTCTACTGGTCACGCAGCCGCGTGCTCGAAAAACTGAACAGCTTATCCTCGGGAACCTTGCCTGAGGGAGTGCAACCGACACTCGGACCTGACGCAACCGCTCTAGGACAAATTTACTGGTACACGCTAGAAGGTCGAGACCCAGAGGGAAACCCTGTCGGAGGATGGGACCTTCATGAACTGCGAACCGTTCAGGACTGGTATGTTCGCTACTCACTCATGTCTGCCGAAGGAGTGAGTGAAGCAGCGTCCGTCGGCGGCTTCGTCCAAGAATACCAGATCGATGTTGATCCGGATGCCATGCGTGCGTTCAGGGTCGGATTGGATGACATCTTCAACGCAGTTCGCATGTCCAACGTGGATGTCGGTGCGCGGACGATCGAAGTCAATCGAGCCGAGTATGTGATTCGTGGTTTAGGCTTTATCAAGCAAGTCAGCGACATTGAAAAGAGTGTCATCAAGTCGAACGATAATGTTCCTGTCTACATTAAGGATGTCGCTCATGTCTCCCTGGGGCCTGCTCTACGCCGTGGGATGCTCGACAAGGGAGGTGCTGAGTCTGTTGGAGGCGTGGTCGTTGTCCGCTACGGCTACAATCCACTGGAGGCGATTAAGCACGTCAAGGATAAGATCGCTGAGATTTCTCCCGGACTGCCTACGAAGGCAGTTGTGAACTATGCAATCGTTTCACGTTCGGAGGTGACGAACTTTGCCGCATCGCATGACTTCACAGCCTACGTCGATGCTGATCTGAACCAGGAGGCATGGTTGCAGTGGTTGCGTGCAAATGAGCGAGCAAGTTGGCCAGACTGGATCACGACTAGTCAAGTCACCCTGGTGCCGTTTTACGACCGGGCGGGCCTGATCAATGAAACACTAGGAACGTTAAATTCAGCTCTGTTCGAAGAAATTCTGGTCACGATCATCGTTGTGATTATCTCGGTGGTTCATTTACGAAGTTCGTTTTTGATCAGCGCGCTATTGCCATTAGCAGTGTTGATGTGCTTTATCGCTATGAAAACGTTTGGCGTGGACGCCAACATTGTGGCTCTCTCGGGAATCGCGATTGCCATTGGCACGATGGTCGATATGGGGGTCGTGCTATGCGAAAATATTCTCAGTCATTTGGACGAAGCGGATCCCAAAGCCGACCGAAAAGAGGTGATCTTCAAAGCGACAAGTGAAGTGGCCGGTGCTGTTCTCACCGCTGTTTCAACAACTGTGGTCAGCTTTCTCCCTGTTTTTACGATGACGGCGGCGGAAGGTAAATTATTCCGTCCATTGGCGTTTACGAAAACATTTGCGCTGCTCGCCTCGGTGATTGTCGCCCTCACGGTCATTCCTCCGGTCGCACATGTCCTGTTCGCTGGGCAACTCAGTTCCGAGAAGCTGAAACGATATCTGTTTGCATCTTTGATCATCGCAGGATTTGTAGCGATGATCTGGCTCCCCTGGTGGGTGGGCACAATCCTGATTGCAATATCGGTCTGGCATCTCTTGGAAAAACAAATGCCTGCTGGCACTCGTAAGTACGGACCGTGGCTCGCCAATGGACTCGCTGTGATTGTCGTGGGACTGTTATTGACGGAATCATGGTTACCACTCGGACCAGAGAAAGGGATGCTGCGAAACCTGATTTTTGTCGGCGTATTGATTGGCAGTTTGATGCTGTTCTTTCAACTGTTTCAACGGGTGATTTATGCTCCACTTTTAGGGTGGTGCTTGCGTCATAAAATATTATTTTTGTCCGTTCCCACTACCTTTTTACTCATGGGGGGAAGTGCATGGCTAGGGTTTGAACGTCTCTTTAGCGTGGTCCCTTGGGCAGTCAGTAAAGTGGGCGGTGATTCTGTCGCGGTGCATGAATCGCGAATCTGGACAGCGGGCAGCGACTTGCTACCGGGACTTGGAAAAGAGTTCATGCCCCCCTTGGACGAAGGTTCATTTTTATATATGCCAACGACGATGCCGCACGCCTCCATTGGCGAAGTCTCGCAGGTCCTCCAGCTACAGAACAAAGCTCTCATGGCGATTCCGGAAGTGGAATCTGCCGTCGGGAAACTTGGCCGTGTCGAGAGTGCCTTGGATCCAGCCCCGGTCTCCATGATCGAAACGATTATCAATTACAAATCGGAGTACATGACCGACAAAGATGGGCACCGCATCGACTTTGCCTACGACGAAGAGACGGAAGATTATCTTCATGATGAGAACGGAGAGTTGATTCCTGATCCAGCAGGTCGTCCTTACCGAGTTTGGCGTGAGCACATTAAAACTCCAGATGATATCTGGCAAGAAATTGTAAAGGCTGCCGAAGTGCCGGGAACGACTTCTGCACCAAAGCTTCAGCCCATCGCAGCCAGAATTGTGATGTTGCAAAGTGGAATGCGTGCACCAATGGGGATCAAGATCAAGGGACCCGATCTGGAAACCATTGAGAAGGTGGCGCTCGATATGGAGCGATTCCTGAAACAGGTTCCGGATGTTGAAGCTTCCGCTGTCATCGCTGATCGTGTCGTCGGGAAGCCGTACATTGAAATCGCAATTGATCGAGACGCAAGCGCTCGATATGGAATCATGATTCGTAAAGTTCAGGATGTCATTGAAGTCGCAATCGGTGGGCGCCGCGTGACGACGACTGTCGAAGGGCGCGAACGTTATCCCGTCCGTATTCGCTATCAACGCGAACTTCGAGACTCACCTGAGCAACTGGGACGCATCCTCGTCGATGCTCCTGATGGGACACAAATCCCGCTTGAGCAGCTTGCGAAAATCAATTTCGTACGTGGACCTCAAGTGATTAAGAGCGAAGATACATTCCTGATTGCATATGTCCTGTTCGATATGCGTCCGGGCAACGCTGAGGTGGATGTTGTCGAACAGGCACAACATTATTTACAAGCTAAAATCGACAACGGTGAACTCTCGTTGCCCTCTGGGGTCAGCTATACGTTTTCTGGAAATTATGAAAACCAAATCCGGTCCCAAAAGACATTGGCAATTGTCTTGCCTGTGGCGCTCTTTGTGATATTCCTGATTCTGTATCTCCAGTTCAAAGACTCCCTGACAACCTCCATCGTCTTCAGTGGGATCATCGTCGCCTGGGCAGGCGGGTTCATCATGATCTGGCTCTATGGACAACCGTGGTTTCTAGACTTCAGCATCTTTGGCACCAACATGCGAACTCTGTTTCAAGTCCAACCGATCAATCTCAGCGTGGCGATCTGGGTCGGTTTCCTAGCTCTCTTCGGTATCGCCAGCGACGACGGAGTCGTGATCTCAACGTACCTCGATCAGAGTTTTCGTAAGAAGCAAATCGACACAATAGGTCAGGCTCGAGAAGCAACGATTGAAGCAGGAGTGCGCCGTGTTCGTCCTTGCTTAATGACGACAGCGACGACCATCCTGGCACTCATCCCGATCCTGACATCTACCGGACGAGGAGCGGACATCATGATCCCAATGGCTATCCCCAGCATCGGCGGTATGACGATTGCGATCATGACTATGTTAGTAGTCCCCGTGTTGTACTGCTGGGTGAAAGAAATCAAGTTACGATTGGGGATCCGCGATACCCTCTTTGAGCAGCAATCCTAGATTGCGACTTTCGTGCTTTATAGAGCACATCCAATATTGGATTTTACGTTCTGCCGCCCTAGTGATTATCATGTGTGGTCCCTTTGGTTGACCCGAAGGTCTCGCGACCATGTCTTCCAGTTCGTGAGCGAATTCGCCCGTTCCTGATTTTTTGTCGAGCGATTCTGACACGTTGATTCAGCTTGTTCCGATTATGCCGACTGAGTCGTCGAAATAATCCGAGTAAGCGGCTCCATACTCTTATGTACAGGCATTCCTAGAACCGATGCAATCGGTAGCCTGCCGGACCGAGACAGCCGCGATGGCTGTGATCAACACCAAGGAGACACTTCCGATGCGCAAACTTTCGATCCCACTTATTTTTTGCATACCTGCTGCTTGTGGATGCGTTACGCCACCAGAACCACAGCCGCGAGTATCATCAACGGCGCACCATATTCAACTCACATCAACAGGATATGAAACGGAGGTCTCCGTCACGCTTCCGGAAGAACCGTACTTGGAGGGCCCGTACGACGTTGATTTCTTTGTCCAGTTTGCCTTGGAGAGGAATCCTGAAATCTTGGCTGCGCAGAATGCAGTGGCCGCTCAGGTCCAAAGAATCCCTCAAGTGACGGCGTTGGATGATCCCATGCTGACTGATACATTTCAGCCCATCCCGGATAACAGTGTCCAAACAGCTGCGGGACGTGCCCCCAACACCTTGGCACTGTCTCAGAAATTGCCATGGCTGGGGAAACTTCGTGTACGAGGTGAGGTGGCTGAACAGGAATCGAAGATCGCTCTGACTCGACTGGCACAGGCAGAACTCAAAGTCATCGAAGATGTCAAGTTGAGCTACTACGAGCTTGCTTATAATCAGAACGCGATCACTATTGTCGAAAGCGATAAAAACCTACTTGAACAATTGCTGCAGTTTGCAGAAGCCCGCTACCGCACGGGTGCAACCAGCCAGCAAGACGTTCTTCGTGCTCAAGTAGAGCTGGACCGGTTGGCTGACCGTTTAATCGAGCTGAAACGGCAACAAAGATCAGCTCAAGCAGATCTCGCCAAAGTCATTCACACGTCACCAGAGGCGATGCTCCAAGCCAACACAGACATTGACGTCCCAATCGTACCCGCGCAGATCGATGCTCTTTATGAAGCGGCAGTACGTTGTCGACCAGAGTTGCAGGAAAGATTGCACGCAATCATCCGCGACGAGCGTAAGCGGGATTTGGCACACATGAATTATTATCCCGACTTCAACCTCGGGGTCGGCTGGCAAACCGTCACGGAACGCAATGCACTTTCGATGATTGCGACTGGAAACGACAACGTCTCCTTCATGGTCGGGGTCAGTCTGCCGATCTGGCGAGACAAGCTTGATGCAGGTGTTCGCGAAGCGGAACAGCGATCTCTGGAATCTGCCCGACGCTACGACGCCTCACGTGACGACACGCTCCGGATGATCCGCCGCTACATCGTTCAAGCTGAGGCATTGGAAGAACAAATCATTCTGTACAAAGAAAGTATTATTCCTAAATCAGAACAAGCTCTGCGTATTTCCACCGCCGACTATCGCGTCAATAAGGTTGACTTTCAACAGATTCTTGACAACTGGTCTGACTTATTGATGTTCCAATTACAAGTGGTTCGCATGGAAGCAAGTTTGAATCAAACATTGGCATCCTTGGAACGCGTGATCGGCTGCCAACTGGCGACACTTCCAGAAACAAATGTCGTCGAGCCTGCTCGACTCGACCCGATCGACTTGGACAACCTGCCTGAGATTGATTTGCCAGCGAACAACGATAATTAGAATGCTTACACCTTATTGGATATTGACATCACCCCGATCACGAAATCTTTGTCGATGATGACTCCATTTGATGACTCCATTTGATAAAACTGAATCATCGATAGTCAGGTGAGTACTGACCTCATGAGAAGCCATAACCGTGATCGGCGTCGGTGCGATTGGTCGTCAAGTTGCCCTCCAACTCGACTCCATCGGAGTTCGTCAAATCCAACTCATCGACTTCGATGCCGTCGAAGCGACGAACATTACGACACAAGGTTACTTTCAGGACGATCTCGGGACGACAAAAATCAAAGCCACTGCCGAGCAGATTCAGCACATCGATCCCGACATTAACACCTGTACGATCCAAGACCGCTACGGGCCGTGTGCTTTTGCGATTCTTTATCGTGCAAGTTGTTGTAGTGCTGGAGCATCTTGCTGTTACGATGGCCCAGCCACGTCATCAGAATTCGCTCCGGCAGTCCGGCATTGGCGCATACCGAGCAGAAGTAATATCGAAATGAGTGCAGTCGACCATCGACAAAACTTGGCTCAGCTGAGTCTTGGGGAATTGCTCAGCAAGAGGCGTCAGCACACCTCGAATAAGAACTCGACTGACCGTATCGGGTTTGATCTTTCCGCCGAGTGATCCATGAAAAACACGCGCCTCATTCTTTCGCTTCATTGTTGATGATAAGGGCTTCTTTCAAAATCTGCTTATCAAGTTCGGATTCAGCCAGCATCTTTTTGAGTCGACGGTTCTCAAGTTCAAGCTCCTTGAGCCTCATCGGACTTCATGCCTCCGTATTGCTTCTTCCACCGCATCCAGGTCGATTTCTAGGACTCCAATTTCTACAAGAGTTCACTCAAAGTCTTGCCAACTGTCAGCATCACTTCACCTTCTTGTCGCAGCTTCACAATCTGCTCAAGCTTACGTTATCGGTACGTAGAAGCCTCTCAATACAAGCCCCACCCAAACTTCTGAAACTGATGAATTTTCATCAGTCCACCCTCACACAAGAAATCGAGTGCTCCCGTTCTCCCCCAACTCGGCCTCGTGGTAAAACCAACTTGACAATGTTGAATAAACATGTTTGCATGCCACTGATGTCACCAATAATCGATTGCAATCGATTATTAACGTTTATGGTTTTTTGAGCATGGCGAATGTCGATTAGCGATCTGATTCAAGGACAAGAATTGCGAGCCCCACGAATTCAAATTCGTGGCGTTTTCACTTCAATTGCATGTTCCGTGTGCCTTGTGGGAGGCATTCTGTCAGGAACGAGTACTTCCGCCTCAGAGGCGGGCGACCTGTATGGTGAAAAAATTCTCGAGGATGCTCCTCTTGCATGGTGGCGAATGCAGATCGTCGAGGGCAAAGTTGTCCAGAGCGATGGGCTAAAAGGTCTCTTTCCGGCCGAGGTTGTGGGATCGGTGAAGTCAATCTCGGGGCCAGAATCATCTCGCTTCACTGAATTCGCGAAGGAGAGCCAAGCTGTCAGATTCAATGGGCGTGCAGCTTCATTGCGAGTGAACGCGGCTGCTGATCAATCAGCGTTGCAATTCTCGAATGGCGATGAGATGACTCTGGAAGCTTGGGTGCGAGTCAATGCAATACAATCAACAGTTTATATCATCGGTAAGGGGCGCACCCATACGAATGGATTTGGGGATCGCAACCAGAATTATTCGCTTCGACTGGTACAGAAAGGTGGACGCGCTCATCTCAGTTTCTTTTTCTGTGATGCTGTTGCAGATGCCGCTACTCGCGCTCAAAGGAAAGATGGTCACCGCTGGACATCAAATTCGGGTTTTCCGATAGACGGTGACTGGCATCATGTTGCAATCACGTATCGATTCGGCGAGCCGGATTCGATGACTGGTTACATTGATGGCTTTCCAGGATCGGGGAAATGGGACTTGGGCGGACCGACTTCTCATCCTCCGGTCACGGACAACGATCAGCTTTGGATCGGTTCCAGTATGGGAGGCAAGAGTGGTGTGTTTAATGGAGATATTGCAGAAGTTGCCATCTACAAATCGATCGTTCCCGCAGATCATCTCCGTGAGCGTTACATCATCAATGGTGAAAAGCTAACTGGTCGGGTGATCGGTGAGGTTGATCCTGAAAAAATCCCCTCTGACTCGGTGCAAGTCTTTTTGACGGAAGGCATTCCTGCCAGCCGCAACTGGGGGTTTGTGCTGACGACGCCTCCAAGCAAGAGTTGGACGGCAGATCGAATTGCCTTTACTGGCTTACCTCGGAAATATACAGACAAAGCTCTGATTGATGACTATTCATTGCCATTGTTGCTGACGGCAGCGACTCAAATCAATGTCTCTAGTGAGCAGGCAGGCGAACACCGCATCGTTCTTCGTGCACTGAGTGCTGCGAAGTTATTCGTCGATGGCAAGCTTGTGGGAGAGACGCCATTTCAAAGCTTGTCGCGAAGTGGCCATGGTGCGATGCATCAACTGAAGCCTCCTCAGCCAGGACTCTTATCGCTTCCGGCAGCCCATACCGAACAACATATCACTCTACCACTCTCCCCTGGGCGTCACATTGTTGTGTTGGAGTCAATCATTGGTCATCCCGGAGTCAGACTTCGAGTGGGTGAACTCAGCGTGGGGATTTCTGGTCCAGATGAGACCGCGTTTCGCATTCTCTCACCCACAAAGTCGATTCCGTTCAATGATGAAGAATGGATAACGTTTATCGAGCAGGAACGAAATCAACTCGTCGAGATGAATCAAAAAGAACGCCGCCACAAAGACCAGAAAGAACGAGAATGGTGGGAGCGACGCCATGTGCTCACTCGGCAAATCGTCGAGTCTTTGCCGACGGTTGACGTTCCAAATGTTTCCAGTCAAGTCAATGTCTCGAATGAAGATGTCTCGAATGAAATTGATCGGTTCATTCAAAAGCGTCTTGAAGAAAATGGAATCAAACCAGCACCTGTCGCGACTGACTTGCAATTTCTTCGACGACTTTCTCTTGATGTGGTCGGTGTGATCCCCACACCTGAAGAGGTTGATCGATACATGGCAGATCCCGCAGAGGAACGGCGGGAAAACTCCATCGAACGCCTGTTAAACGATCCACGTTGGGCTGATCACTGGGTTCCGTATTGGCAGGACGTGCTTGCTGAAAATGTTGGAATTGCTAAGCCAACGCTAAACAATACCGGTCCCTTCCGCTTTTTCATTCATTCTGCATTTACCGACAACAAGCCGATTGATCGCTTTGTTACCGAACTCACATTGATGGAGGGAAGCCGCTATTCGGGAGGTCCTGCCGGTTTTGGAATCGCAACGCAGAACGATGTCCCGATGGCAGCCAAAGCCCATGTCCTGGGAACTGCTTTTCTCGGGGTAGAAATGAAATGTGCTCGCTGTCATGACTCACCATTGCAGAGCGTTTCGCAAAAAGACCTGTTTAGTCTGGCAGCGATGTTAGGCAGGACGGGGCAAACTGTGCCTCTCACAAGCAGCATTCCCGGAACGCCCGAGGAAGTGAGCGAAATGCTCGTTCAAGTGACGCTTCGCCCAGGGACGAAAGTTCTCCCCGAATGGCCTTTCACTCAGATGAACAACTCAGCCATTTCCGAAATCCCAGATGATGCGATCAGGAATCCAGATGATCAGCGAGAGCAACTTGCATTGTTGATCACTTGGCCCACAAATGAACGCTTCGCTCAGGTCATTGCGAACCGTCTCTGGAAGCGTTATCTCGGTCGAGGGCTACAGGAACCGGTGCATGATTGGGAGAACTTCGCCCCATCACATCCTGAATTGCTCGATTACCTTGCGCATCAACTTGTATTGAACGACTATGACGTCAAGCATCTCGCTCGATTGATTCTCAACTCGCAAACTTATCAGCGACAAGTTTCTCCTTTGAATTCTGAAGAAACTTCAAAACCTGAACTCTTTGCGGGGAACATTGAAAGACGTCTCACCGCTGAACAAGTGGTCGACTCACTTCAGATGGCACTCGGGAAGGATCTCGACACTGAGGAATTAACGCTGGACCGTGACGGTCGTCAGCTCGTTAAAGAATTCGTTTCACTTGGGTATCCTCAACGGGCGTGGGAAATGGCGGGAACAAGTAACGACCGCGACCGACCATCGACGGTCTGGCCCAAAGCACAAAGTCTTGTCGATTTGATGATGGCTTTTGGCTGGCGTCAATCACGTCCCGACCCGGTGACTGTTCGTGAAACAACAACGACACCTCTGACACCGCTGATGCTGGCACATGGGGCAACTGCCTTGCGTGTCGTTGATTTGTCCGACTCAAGTGAAGTCACTCAACTCGCTCTGGAAGATCAACCATTGGAACATCTCGTCGAACGACTCTTCATGCGAATTTTAACTCGACCGCCGACTGCGACCGAGAAGCAACTCGTCTTTGATCTCCTGCAAGAAGGTTACAGCGAGCGAGTGGTTGCAGGTCTCGAAGTCGTGCCTGCCCCTCAAATTCCTCGTTCTCCTCGATCATGGTCAAACAATTTGAATTCTGAATCCAATGAAGTGGCAATTCGAGCTCAAGCTCAAGCTCTTAAAGGTGATCCCAAGACCAAGCGACTCGCCCCCGATTGGCGAGTTCGCTTAGAAGAAACAATCTGGTCTTTAGTGAACCTTCCCGAGTTTGCATTTGTTCCCTGATGCGGTAGAGCAGTTTGCTCTACCGTGTGCCCGTGAAGAACGCATTCTCTAGAACTGATCCTGAAACTTGAAATTGCTCTCTCAGACGTTGAGGATAGCGACCATTCCAGTAGTTTTCGGACTGATTCTAGTAAAATACTGTTCGCCACGAGGCAGATCCTGCACACCAATTCGAAAGATGCACTTGCCGTCACTAGCGACTTGGAGACCTGGCCAATTCATCTTTACTTGAAACATTAAAGTTGAGAAATTATGGAAACTCACCGCCGTCAATTCCTGAAAGGGACTGTAGCATCTGCAATGGCGTCCACGCTTGTAGGTGCTGGTGTTGGATCAAGTAAAACTTGGGCAAGTGACACTTCCCATACGCTTCAGATGCCCCCTTTGGGCAAGGCGGAACACTGCATCGTGCTTTGGTTAGGAGGGGGAGCTTCCCAGATTGATACATGGGATCCAAAGCGACAAAGCAAAGACGGGCTTAAAGATCCCGGTTCTTCATATGCCTCGATTCCGACAGCGATTCCGGGGGCAAAGGTTTGCGAACACCTTTCTCGAACCGCTCCGCTTTTGGATCGGGCTGCCCTCTTGCGAACTGTTCATCATGATGTGATCAATGAGCACTCTGCAGCAGTGAACCGAATGCACACAGGCAGGCCGATCAGCGGGACAGTTGAATATCCCGCTCTTGGTTCGGTTGTTTCACATCTGAAAGGTCCCGCCGGTGATGCTGTTCCGAAATATGTTTTAATGGGTTATCCGACCCCATCCCGGAGTCCTGGATTTCTTGGAGCTGCGGAAGGATATCTGTATCTCACTGAAACAACATCCGGTCCCAAAGGGCTCATCCGTCCCGAGCGCATCAGCCAAAAAAGTTACGACCGTCGCCGACAACTGCTTGATCGACTCAGGGCGGAAGCGACTGTGGAAAATCGTCCTAAACTTCAACAATATGACGAGCTTCTCTCGCAAGGGTTCCGACTTTCTGGTCCAGAATTCATGCAAGTCTTTGATCTGGATAACGAACCAGCTGACTTAAGAAATTCTTACGGTGATGAATTCGGTCAAAGGTGTTTACTTGCTCGACGACTAGTGGAACGTGGAGTTCGATTTGTTGAAGTCACCTCGAACCTGAATTTCGTTAACGGAACTGGTTGGGATACTCATAACGATGGGCATAAAAAACAACACCTTCTGATCCAGAGTTTAGACGCAGCTCTTTCTTCGTTGCTGCTAGACCTCGAAACTCATCACCTGCTCGACAAAACTATGGTCGTCGTCTACTCAGAGTTCGGTCGCCCCGGTCGGTATGATTCCGGTGGCGGACGAAATCATCATAGTAAGGCGTTCAGTACTGTCATTGCGGGCGGCGGGTTGAACACTGGTCAAGTCATCGGCGAAACGGACGACCTCGCAGAGAATCCTCTTTCGCGACCAATTTCCGTCCCAGATTTCTTCGCCACGATTTATCAGACCTTAGGGATTCCACAATCGACGGAACTCGATGCCAGTTCACGTCCGATTCCATTAACCGATGGCGGACGACCACTGCACGAACTATTCACTTAAATGTGAAATGAAGTTCCCCAAGGATAGTGGGCGCCTGATTGAGAGTGTATTCTCTCAGGAAGGAAGATCACCATGTCCCAAACGAAGCGTTCCTCTGGCTCAAATAGACCTCCTCGTCGCAGTTTCACAGAAGAGTTTAAGCGAGATGCTGTGAGTCTTGTTACGGATCAGGGTGACAGCCTCGCAGAAGCAGTTCGCTCTACTGTGTGCCCGTGAAGAACGCATTTTTCCAAAACTGATCCTGAAACTTGAAATCGCTCTCTCAAGCGTTGAGACAAGCGGTTATTCCAGAGGTTCTCGGACTGATTTTAGAAAAAATGCTGTTTGCCACGAGGCAGATCCTGCAAACTAGCTCGAAAGATGCTCTAGACGGGAAGGTTCGTTGACTACGGTCACGCCCATGAATTACGAAGGGACGATCAGCGGAGGAGTCGATGGGACATCTGACGCCGAAAATTTTAACGTCGAATTCCACGACCTTGAGTCGTTCAGCGTTTCATGACTCAGCAGAATTTGGGAGAGTGACATGTGGTGGAGAGCTGTCATTGCAGGTCTTGTCGTCGCTGGTGTGTCACAACTCGCTGATCGCTATCCTCGACTGGGAGCATTATTGTTGACACTTCCAATTGTCAGCATCGTTGCGTTTGTCGCTGTCTGGAATAAGGAACAAGACCTCCCCACTGTCTCTCGGCTCGCGCGGGAAACACTGGTTCTTGTTCCACTCGGCCTCCCCTTCTTTGTTCCCCTGGCTTTTTCACAACGCCTTGGAATCGGGTTCTGGGGCTCGTTTGCCTTAGGGGTATTCCTTGCTTCGATCACCATCGGTCTCTGGTTCTGGCTTGGACCTCAGGCGACGGAATAGCAGCACTGCGATGAAGGATTTCAATTTTTAATGAGAACACATCGATGCTCAGGGTGCATCACAATTCGGATTTTTAAATCTCTGCAATGATTTCTTCATGTTCGAACTTTTGATTGGTTCACTCTACAGATTCTTGAACGTCGGTGATCGACGTGCCCGCTTCTTAATCCCGCATCTGCCCGATTTCAATGTGCTTGATTTCAATGTGCTTGCGAGAGACTTTGCCCGTTGCATCTTCCGGACAGTATGCGCTCAGACTTGCCGTTGTTGATGCGAAGTGTTGTGCCAGACTGCGTGACCATCTACAACTCTGAAAGCACGAAAGTTCTCAAGTCGCTCTTACACTCCCCACTGCGATCGAGATGTTTTGTAGTACGCACTTGAGCAGCTTTCGAAATCATGTTCGCGATCCGCCTGGTAGAGAGACTCAATTTCATTGACGGAACCCGTTGTTCATGGCCATAACGGTAGAGCAAACTGCTCTAGACGAAACGTCTGATTCGTTCAAATTGGAGAGTTCGATGAGATCCCGAAGCGTTCTGAATTTGATTCTGTTCATTGTGATCGGAGTTGCCTCGAATGCGGCGCGCGGTGACGAACCGCAGCAAGGCGCCGTGAAAAAAGCTGACTTGGGCGACGGAGTCATCTTGGAGACGGTGTATATCCCGCCTGGCACATTCTTCATGGGAAGTACACCAGAAGAGAAAATCTGGGCGACTGGAATCGAAGGAGGAGCACAGGCAGGGACTGAACGCGAGTCATACGAAGGCGAAATCCCCCGACCAATGTCGGTCAAGTACGGATTCTGGATGGGGCGCACAGAAGTCACTGTCGGCCAGTTCAAACGGTTTGTGAAAGAGAGCGGATATGTCACTGATGCAGAGAAACCTGGCGGACATACTCAGTGCTTTAATCCCCAATGGACGAGTTATCATCTGACCGGTGAGGTGACTCATCCTTGGGAACCGATGGAGGGGAAAAGTTGGCGCGATCCCAATTTCCAGTTTCCGTTGCGGGATGATTTTCCAGTCGTGTGCGTCAGTTGGACGGACGGACGGGCGTTCGCTAGATGGCTGACGAAACGTGAAAGTGAAGCGGGCCGACTGCCGGATGGACTGGTGTACCGGTTACCTACAGAAGCTGAATGGGAATACGCCTGCCGGGGAGGTAGTCAGGAGAGCCACTACTTCTGGTGGGGAAATGAACTCAGCGAAGGTGAAGGACGTCTGAATATCTCGGCTGTCGATTTCCTGCCTGATCGAAATCAGAAATGGCCTCTGTCCAGTGCACCATGGAGTGACGGATTTGCATTTGTTTCCCCAGTGGATCACTTCGGGGAGCGTGGTCGCAATGGTTTTGGAATTGCCGACATGTGTGGCGGAGTTTGGGAAGTGATTCTGGATCACTTCGACCCCAAAGGAGGTCACGAAGAACTCTTCACTGTTAAAGAGAATCCGCGTCCAGTCTGCCGAGGCGGTAACTATTTCGATGTCCCCGGCAACGCACGCTGTGCGGTTCGTTTGGGGTTGGCTGGCCCTCACTACTCCGACTCTCGGGACGGTTTCCGCATCTGCCTGGGACCTCCGCGAGACCATCAGTGATTCCTGGAGTATTTCCCATTCTTGTTGTGCCTGCGGAGTTTGCTTTGATGACTCCATAGGCTGCTCGCCACAAAGCTGAACGTGAAGACTAGAGTATCTTTCGAATTGGTTTCAGGATCTGTCTCGTAGCACACAGCCAATCACCTGACAAGACGCTCAATCCGCGGACACAAATAACACGAAAGTGTTCTGGCCTGTGTCTTTCAGCGAAGGAATTGTCCGTAGACCGGATTTGCTGTCTCATCGGCATAGCGATATCCGAGCGTGTTGATGAAGTCGCTGAATGCGGGCAAATCTTCGTCGGAAACCTGAATGCCGACGAGGATGCGTCCATAGTCAGCACCTTCATTGCGGTAATGGAACAGGCTGATGTTCCAGTCTGGGTGCATGCTTGAGAGAAACCGCATCAATGCCGCTGGTCGCTCGGGGAACTCAAAACGGTACAACCGTTCGTTTTCACAGAGCGGGCTTCTGCCGCCGATCATGTATCGCAAATGCTGCTTCGAGAGTTCGTCATCTACCAGGTCCAATGCAGCGAACCCCTGCGCAGCCAGCAACTGGCTGATCTCCGGGACTTCTCCACGATGCTGAATTTCCAACCCGACCAGAACATGCGCTTCGTGCTGATCACTGATGCGGTAGCTGAATTCCGTTACGTTGCGATGACCGATTGATTCACAAAGTAGCTTGAAGCTGCCTCGCTCTTCAGGGATGGTGACTGCAAATAATGCTTCCCGCTCGCCTCCCGCATCCGCCCGTTCCGCTACAAACCGCAGACGGTCAAAATTGATGTTGGCTCCGCAAGTAATTGCGACCAGATTCTCACCCTGTAGAGCATGCTTCGCAACGTATTGTTTCAGCCCCGCGATACCCATTGCACCCGCTGGTTCCAGGATGATCCGGGTATCTTCAAAGGCATCCTTGATGGCGGCGCAGACGGAGTCTGAATCGACTTTTACGAAATCATCAACAAGTTCCCGAGTCATGCGGAACGTCTCTTCGCCAACCATTTTCACCGCTGTGCCATCAGAAAAAAGGCCCACATCTTTCAGCTCAACCCGCTCGTTGGCAAGGATCGATTGCAGCATCGCATCAGAATCATTCATCTGGACGCCAATGACCTTGATTTCCGGGCGGACCGCTTTGATGTAAGCTGCCACTCCAGAAATCAGTCCCCCACCCCCGATTGCTACGAACACGGCATGGATCGGACTCTGCAGCTGCCGAAGGATTTCCATACCGACAGTCCCCTGCCCCGCGATAACGTCTGGGTCGTCAAACGGATGAACAAAAACATACTGATGTCGTTGTTGCAATTCGAACGCATGGGCATAAGCATCGGAGTAGCTGTCGCCATGCAGGATCACCTCTCCACCCAGTGCGAGGACTGCGTCGATTTTCAATTTCGGAGTCGTCACAGGCATGACGATATGCGCTTCGCACTCCAAGCGACGGGCACTGAGAGCAACTCCTTGAGCATGGTTCCCGGCGGATGAACAGACAACTCCGCGTGAAAGCTCAGCCGGAGACAGGCGGGCCATTTTGTTGTAAGCCCCGCGCAACTTGAAGCTGTGTACTGGCTGCGTATCTTCACGTTTCAACCAGACCTGATTCCCAAGGCGATCCGATAATTTGTTCGCCGGGTTGAGCGCTGTTTCGATTGCGACATCATAAACTTTGGCGTTCAGAATTCTTTGTAAATAATCCAGCAGATGTTGTTTCATGATTATCGCAATTTCGAATGAGTGTTCGCGTTCTGCCTCGTGGCATACAGCAATTTTACTGGTGAAACGCGTTTTTTACGGGCACAGGCAACACGAAAGTGTTCCAGCAAATGAATCCGTATGTGAAATGATCAATGACCCGCCAAGAATATCAAGACCAGCACAACCTCACCACGAACCGCCGAGTTCTGACGTGATGCCAAATCTCAAGTCTCAATAATCTGGCGACACTCGCGGTCTGCCATCCGGGAGCATTCAAATCAACCTACTGCTGCACTTGAACAGGCAGAAGTGACAAAGAAGTTTTTGTTGATTGGATGACTTCTCGGCGCTGATCAGCTGGCATCACTCAATGTAAGGTGATCAATCAATCAATAAATAAAGCTGCTTCAATCGTGATCCCCGGTCCAAAGCCGATGCTAAGGCAAGGAAGTTGACTTTGTTCTTCGAGCATTCGCTGAATAATAAAGAAGACTGTGGTGGAACTCATGTTTCCAAAGTTTTGGAGAACGTATCGCGAATGAGCTAAGGCTTCATCGGGAAGTTGCATCGCTTTCTGAAACGAAGAGAGGATACGAGGCCCGCCCGGGTGAACCGCCCAGCTCTTGATGTCGTCCAGTTGAAGTTGATGCTCCGCCAACCAGCCTTCTAACCACGGCCTGACTTGTTCTTCAATCAATTGAGGCAACTTGGGAGACAAGGACATTTCAAACCCCAGCTTCCGGACCTTCCAGGTCATCATGTCATCGCTCTCGGGAATGACATGAGAAGCGGAATCTTTCGCAATCCATGAGGTCGATTTCGACCGCTGAACTGCTTGACCTGCGCCAACGAGAGCGATTGAACCATCTGCAAATAATGCATTGGAAACAATCTGATCGGCGCCTCCTTGATACTGATAATGCAAAGAGCACAGTTCTGTGGCACAGAGTAGAACAGAGGCGTTCGGGTCGCTTTCAGCGATGGCTCTCGCGACACGAAGCCCGTTCAGCCCACCGTGACACCCCATAAATCCGACATGGGTCCGTTGCACAGAGGGCAGCAGAGGGGTTTCTCTGAGTAAATATAAGTCGAATCCGGGAGCGGAGAAGCCGGTGCATGAGACCGTCACGAGATGCGTGATTTGCTCCGGTGAGATGCCTGAGTCCGCAATGGCATTGCGAACCGCTTGCAAGGCGAGTGGACCAGAGAGTTCTTCGAAGAACTCCATCCGCTGAGTGATTGAAGGGCCTGCGTACTCAGGACCGCTGCCACGTGGAAGATACAAGGTCTGCCGTTCGGATAACGGCCCCTCGGAACTGTTCAACACCGCACTGAAGCGTCGCTTCACACCGGTTCGTTCGTACAAAACCGGTAACAGCTTACGTTCTCTTTCCGTTCCGAGAAAAAAGTGTTCAGCGATTTCAAATCGATCTTCTAATTGATACGCATGCTCAGGGAGTGCGGTACCGAGTCCAAGTATTCTCATGATGAATATGATTTTTCTGAAGGCTCTCCGTGGATTGATTTGATAATCGGAGTTGCCAGAAAGGGAACGCATCGCAGCACGACTAAGGCTGTGGATATAAGCTTGGGAAACCGCATGACACGTTTAAGAAAGCCAATACTCCACTGCCGTTGAGAGACAGCTTGACGATAAGTCTGTTCCCATTGTTCAATGAGTTTGTCGTCCCAGTGTTCGATTGCTGAAAGGAAGACTGGGAGTCCTGCTTGAGCACTTGAAAACGCCCAGGCCATCCCTTCTCCCGTAAAAGGTTCCACATACCCTGCAGCATCGCCAAGGATGAAGAGCCTTTCTCCTGCAACGTGACTGCGGCGACGACTCAGCAGCGGAGTTCCCGTCCACTCAGTCGAATCGATTCCACTTGGGACTGGAAAACCAGCTGACCGAATTAGATCAGAGATGATTGCAGCCAAGTTTTTGTTTTTTCGAATTGTGTCAGATCGTAAAGCTGCCGCCAAATTTAATCGACCATCTTCAAGAACAACCAGCCCCACATACCCTGCCGGACCGGTCGCCATGTAGATGGTCTGAGATTCATAAAGTTTAGAGGACGGAAGAATGGTGGAGAAGCCAATTTTGTTATGTTGAGCGATCTTCTCAGCTCGCGCATCAGGTAAGATGCGGTGTGCTAAGCCTCCACAAGCCAGCACGATTTTGCCCTGTACAGTTTGGCGTTGGTTGTCCTGACTGATTGCGACTTCACGTATGTTTCCGGGATGTTCAAGAATCGTGGCGCTGGCTTCCTGAAGAAAAGTTGCGCCTGCCTCGATTGCGCGTTTGGCCAGCCTTTCATCCAGTACGGATCGCGAGATTGTCAGGCCGTTCGAAGTTTTCAATCGAAGCTGACGTTGGTTCGCTCCCAAGACGAAACTTTCGCAGTTCACCGCTCCGGCCAGCACTTCTGCTAAGCCGAGTTCAGACAACGTTTGCACTGCACGACCACTCAGGCAACAGCCGCAAACTTTCTCACGCGGGAATCGTTTTTTGTCAATCAGTAAAACTTTTTGACCACTCTTTGCCAACAAAAACGCCGATGTCGCCCCTGCTGGACCGGCTCCGATCACAATGGCATCCCAGAGAGTAGTTGTAAGAGAGGTGAGCGGCTGAGATTCTTTCACGAATTTGCCGATGTTGAAGGTGTCCAGCGGAGCAGCATTCGCTCAGGGAAAAACTTCTGAATTTGTGCAGATCCCAGTTCGGCACTTAGACTGATTTCTCGAAGTTCTTCGGGAGTGAAAGCTGCCTCGACAGAAAGTGGTCCATCAGTGTGAACAATTTTCGAAGAAGAGAGGAGCCGTGTTCCCACCCAGGCAAGGAGATGTCCAGTTCGGCTGCGAACCAGATCACTCACCAGCAACTCGTGTTCTGCTGCGGCGGACATTTTCCGAAGGACACTCACTGCGTCTGGGATCTCTAAGTGATGTAAGAAAAGTGAGCAGAAGACGACATCATGGGGCGGCAAGCGAGCATCACCGAGAATGTCAAACTGTAATGTTTCAAGGTCCACACCAGCTTGGGTCGCATTCGCTTGTGTTTGTTGAACAGCGGTGCTGCTGATGTCCAATCCCGTGAATTTCAGCGAAACGTGATTTCGACGTGCTCGCTGACCTAGCTCCACGAGGACATCACCACCACCACACGCGACATCGAGCACGGTGAGAGGCCGCTTAAGACGACGGCTGAGCTTCCGAATTGAATGCCAGAGCTTCCTCGTCGTCATCGACACTTTATTGATCCGCCGCAAACCCTCCAGAGCCTGACGATGCTCTCCAGCATCAAGTTCTGGATCATCCATCAATTCTGCGACTAAATGCCGTTCGAGAAGATCAGGGAAAAGTTGTGTATGCATAAAGATCAGCGATCACATTTTTCGAATTGGTGCTCGGGGCTGTCTGGTGGCGAGCAGTCTATGAAGTCATGAAAGTGATCTACACGGGCACGACAAGCATTGAAAATGCTTTGATCAACGATTGTGTCACACGGTTCGGTTGCGAGATCACCTCGGTCTTCGAATTGCGTTCCATTGTACGGAAAAGTCCAGAACCAAACCATTCGCGTTCTGAATCCATAAATCAAAGTCGACCGGAACTTGATAGCATTTTTCAAATGGAGCTTCGCGTTCTGTTCTATGGTGAACAGCTATTTCCTGGAGAAGCGAGATTGGCACCGGCACGCGGAAGAGAGAATTGCTATCGGTTGAAATCGACACATGAGGCACAATTCGTGTCCGATTCCCAATAGCATGGGTCAATCATGCGGAAGGTGGAGTGGTTCTGAGCTTGATTCGATGAACAAAAGTTCGGTGTCGACCGGAATCTTATCAAACTTCTGGTTCATCCCTGAAGGCCAGCGGATAGTCAATTTCTCGACAGTCTCAGCCGAGCCGATTCCAATGATCATCCGTCTTTCGTTGGACGCCTGAAATCCGTCGCCCGCTGTCAATTCGCGGACGAGATGTTTCCCACCAGCTGAGACTGAAACGAGACTCCCGATAGCATCGCGGCTGGATTCAGTCCCGCGAAGTTGAAGGCTGACGAAGTGCCCTGCGTCTTCGGTTTTATTCGTCAATAAGGCAAATGGGGCATCGAGATGTGAGACAGCGATGTCATCGCGGCCGTCACGATTCCAATCGAGTCGGGCCAGTCCGCGACCGAGGATTTTCTTCTTGAAGTATGGGCCTAAAGAGTCAGCTGAAACTTCAGTGAAGGTCCCCTGTCCATCGTTTGAGAAAAACTGAGCAGGCATCTCAAATGGAATTCCTTCGGTACTCAAATCATCGATATGACCGTTTGCAACAATGAGGTCAAGATCCCCATTCAAGTTGGCATCGATGAACTGTGTCCCGAATCCGAGCATCTTTAAACTGGGGTGATGAAGTTGATTCGCGCGAGTGGAGTCCTCGAATAGCCCATCGGTTGTCTGTTGGTAAAGAGTGTTGGATTCATTATGGAAATTCGTCACGAACAGATCAATCAGTCCATCATTGTTCGCGTCACCGGCGGCGACTCCCATGCATGCTTCGGGAATCCCACTTTCGTTAATTGCCAATCCGCTCACGAGGGCCTGATCCTCAAATTGCAGTTGCTCCTGTGGTGACGTCGCAGACTTGACCAGATAGAAATTCGGGACAGCGTCATTCGCCACAAACAGGTTCAGCTCCCCTGCTCTTGCGCCCGACATCGCGACAATTCCTAGCCCTTTTCCATCGGGCAATTCAATTCCCGAAGTGTTGGTGATGTCAAGAAAAGTCCCCTCTCCCTGATTTAAGTAGAGTCGGTCTTGTGCTCCCGGAAATTGCCGTGGGGAGCAACTTCGTGGTTGATCTCCTTCTCCAGCGCAAACCCGTGTGAAGACATCTGCTCCACCCAGATAATTCACAACGTACAAGTCCGGAAGGCTGTCTCCATTGAGATCAGCGAGGAGGCAACTGCTCGACCACTCGTGACCCGCCGTCCCTGTTTGAGCGGTGATCTCCTCGAAGGTACCGTCCCCGTTATTCATCAAAAAACAATTGGTGTGGAGATTGGCAATATACAAATCGGAAAGTCCATCATTGTTGAAATCTCCGACAGTGACTCCGCCGCCAAAATGGGAATCTGTTGTTCCGGACTTTGCACTCACTTCGACGAAACGAATTCCATCGAGGTTTCGGTAAAGGCGATCACTCCATGAACCGCCGGGATTTCCTTTTGGCCTGTCACTTCCCTGAGTGAGATACAGGTCCGGCCATCCATCATTGTCGAAGTCGACAACGCCGACTCCACCACCATTGAATTCGTACATCCGACGCGTTTGGTGTTCACGCGGGGCACCGTTGTAGAAAGTCATTTCGATGCCGGCCTCAGC
Source organism: Thalassoglobus polymorphus (assembly GCF_007744255.1). Classification (GTDB taxonomy): domain Bacteria; phylum Planctomycetota; class Planctomycetia; order Planctomycetales; family Planctomycetaceae; genus Thalassoglobus; species Thalassoglobus polymorphus. The sequence goes on from NZ_CP036267.1 coordinate 1,888,391, forward strand.
AGCCTGATCCTGAAAACGAACGTTCGTTGCAGCGGTCTCGGACTCTGCTAAATCGGGAGTTTGTGGAGGCGACTCATGAAGATTGAGTTCAGGGAGTGGAAAATTCGACAGGTCCACAGCGAATGCCGGGTTTGATTCAGCGACGACTCGATCAAGAGAAAGCGCGGATAGTTCGGGCCTGATGAGTTGAAGCATCTGCTCCGGCCATTTGATTTGCGGATGATGTAACTGCATCAGCGAAGACCATCCAAAGACTTCCCACTTCATGCCGAGAGAATGTGCCAGTTCGGCCGCCTGGCGAATGGCGTTAAGATTTTCACCAGTCCATGCTGTACTGACGGTCGTGAAATACCTCTCCAGTAATTTGGAGTGGTCCAGGAATCGCTCGGCGTCTTCGTGACGATCTTCCACCTGTAACAACTGCGACAACTGGTACGATGACTGAACTTGTGCGGGATCGATTTTAAGTCCTTCCCAGAAGCAACGAATCGCTTCTCGAGGTTTCGAATGGGCTCGTGACCAGTTTCCGATAAGTTTCCAGTAACCGGGATGCTTTTGGATCTCTTCAGAAACGGAACTGTGCCAGGCCACGAAATCGGAGTCCCTCTTCTGCTCCAGCAGCAACTCCCCGAGTTTGACCTGAGCTTCCAGATCGCCGGGGCTCAAGCGAAGGCAAGTTCTTAAGAGTTCCTCGGCAGTTGCGAAATCCTGTCGGTCGGTTGCCTGCCGCGCCATCCCGACAAGGATAAGAGGATCTTCCGGAGAGGCCTGATAGAATTCGGCAAGCTCGTCGACGTTTTGCAACAGGGAATCCCCATCACAAAGCAGATAAAGATCGATCGGGCTCGCCTGGTTCGCCCGAATGAGTTGCAGGCGATACGGTATCACTTCCCAGTTTCGACCACCGATTCCAAGCAGGTAAGCGATCCGGTGAATGGCGAGCGTATTCTCAGGCTCGAGTTCCAGGACGCTGCGATAAACCTCGGCGGCTTTGGACGGACGCTTCAGGTGAGTAAAAAGAATCTCGGCGGTTTCAAGTTTTGCCGTCGTTGTCAGCGGTCCCGCATCATCGGGAATTTGTCGAAGATACCCCAGTGCTTTATCAAAATCTTGAGTGCCAGACGCAGATTGCCCTGCGATCAACAAGGCCTTGGCGTTCAGAGGTTCAAGCCGCAGCGACCGCTCCGCCAGAGACAAGGCTCGAGGGTAATCTTTGCGGTCTAAAGCAGCTCTAGCTCGTGAGATCTCTTCGGCCGCAGAGCGTTGATTGAGAGAAAAACCAACCACGAGAAGAGTGATGGTTGCAAGAAGGATCGCACCGATCACCACCACTCTACGTACAGACCCATTTTGCTCTGAAGGCGACGAAGAAGTGGTGGTCATGGATGTCTCTTAAGCTGCGTGTCCGTGAGATGATCTCGGAGGCACTCAGCGTTAGGGCGATAATTCAAGAGGAATAGTGTTCTTTCCTTCCTCAATTGTCGCGGTCAGGTCTGTCGTTGTTTCGCTTTGATATTTTTGGGGAACGTCCTTCAATCCCTTGTTGGCATCTGCTTTTGGATTTTCTGAAGGAGGACTGTCTCCCAGTCCAGCAGAGGTCAAATAAACTTTATATTGGCCAACTGGCAAAGGGCCTTCGAAAGTAAATTCTCCGTCCGACGTGAGATCTGCCGAGCCAGCAGCCCCGATGGTCGCTGATGTTAATGTGATTTTTCCGGGGAAAACAGGTTCCCCATTCAGCTTGACTGATCCGGAGACTCTTCCACTGGGAGCCTTGTCACCTCCGCCACCACAACCAGCGATGAGGCACAAGTTTAACAGAACAACGAGAGTGAATCCAAGTTTTCTTGAGAGGTAAGGCATTCGATCGGGTTTCAATTAAACTGTTATACTGTTCGAGAAAAATATCAATTTCGGACTTCAGAGAGATCTTTTGAAGTCGATTGTAGTTTCGAATTTGTGTTCGAGGTTGATCTCGTGGCGAGCAGTCTATGAAGTCACGAAGGTGGTCTTCACAGGTACACAAAGAGTTGTGAAAGCTCTGATTGAGGGTGAGTGGCTCGCGGCCGCTCACCCTCAACAAGCTGTTCGCTCTTCAAGATTCAGCGTTCTTAGAACTCGCCGATGACCTGTCCATCTTTTGCACTACCGAGTGCCCAAAGAGTGTTGATATCGAGGTTTTCAGAGAGAAAACGGACAGAACCGTCACCCATGACGATTTGAACTCCACCGACATGCTCTGAAGTGAGCGGACCGTTTGAGTTGTAAGTCTGGTCGCCACCTGGAGGAGCAACTTCTGGGTTCGGGCTGTATCGAATTGTGCGAACTCCTGCTCCCCAGCTGTTGATACTTGAGTACCCAGCCCAGCCACCATAGTAGTTGGCTCGGTAGTCACGGTTGTTGATCAACCCTGATTGTTCTCCGATGATCATAGTGTTTGAAGTACCATCTCTGGCATCTCGCATTCTTGCCACGGCACCAATTCGCATGAGTCCGTTATTGCATGCGTAACCACCGTAGATCTCTGTTCCACAGTCCTGATTGAAAGGAGCCACACCAGAATACGATCCACTGATGCCGACGTAATCCATCGTCATTGCAGTCTCGTTACCAAGTGAAGCGTCAGGGGAAGGTGTTCCGTTGTTCGTGACAGGGCTTGTTGAAATGTTGAAGCTGTCGGTTGTTGAAGAAGGACATTTATAAGCGGGGATGAGCTGATTGTTCAGCGCCTGGTTGGCGAGTTGCCATCCGGCTGAGGTATTGCCGCTCCCTGCAGCATATCCATGTTGTGGCCGTGGAGTTTGAGTTAACTGGTTGTACAACGGAGCTTGATCAAGGTAAGGCAAGATCGAGGCTCTCCAGTTTGCCCGATAGTACGGAGTTTGTGCACCGATCGGGAAGGTTGAGTACACGTCGTGATAGTTGTGTAGAGCCAGCCCCATTTGCTTCAAGTTGTTTTTGCACTGAGTGCGGCGAGCTGCTTCCCGTGCCTGCTGAACTGCAGGCAGCAAGAGGGCGACCAAAATCGCGATGATTGCAATGACAACCAACAATTCAATCAGTGTGAATCCTTTGGCCGATTTAGTTCGATAACGTTGCATTCTCTCAATCACTTTCGGTGAAATTTGTTTGAAAAGTAAACTTACATGAATTTAGTGTTCTGCTTATTTAGCAGGCACTAGCCTAAAAGAATTGCCAGGAGTTTTCGGATATGAATGGTTTTCTTGGCAATTTTGTTAAAGAATCTCTAAACACCTTCTTTAATATTAAAATGATCGCAAATTAGATGCCATTTGAGAACGTTGATGTTACTGGGGCTTCAGATAAGATCTTGTACCAGCGACGAACGTCTGAATGCGTGTCGCGTGTTACACCATTCGCATAAGAGGTTGCTTGATTGTTTGTGCGATGGTCTGTTTTACTCGTAACCTAAGTTTGGCGAAATCGGGGAGTCCCCATCTTCTGATACCGGTGTTACGAGAGTCTCACGGAATGTGAGGATCTGAAGAGATGTTTGTGAAGAATCGACAACAGAATCCTGAGCAAAATTTATGTCCTTCAGAGTGAATGTCAACCCCCGAAACGATTCAGATGTTACAGAAAAAAGAGATCAGGAATTCGATCCAGTCTCTCGATGCCACAGTCGAAGTGACTGTCTCTCTCAACATATCCGTTGTCACTAATGTGTTGAGTGCCACTGCATTCCTGTGCTTCTGTATAAACTCCAGAAGGTCTGCGAAGTTGTCAGAGTTTTTATATTTTCCTGCGTTTTTTTTAGAGTTTTTTTCGTTGGCGAGGCTGCTCCAACAGTTGTTTTGGCTCACTTGCTCCATTGAGGAGACTTTGAAGTCTTGAAGGTCGCTTTCACTGAAACGCGAGAAAACGCTCTGTTCTGGAACGTGGATTCGCTCGATCGGTCAAGCATTCAAATCATCGTGAACGGAAGGTCTTGGAGGTCAGAACTTCTGTCACGAGGGACTGCAGCCCATAGTTTTCAGCTTTCGTACGTTCCAAAATGTCTTCGATTTCGAACTGATCTGTCCGTTCCATATGGCGGCCGGTGGAGTAAGTGAGCAGTTTCTCGATCAGGGTCCGAGTGAAAAGGTCGAGGCGGGTCTTGACCAGAACTTGTTTGAAGCTTTCGAAGTCCTGATATGTTTCTCCTGAGGGAAATTTTCCTGTCGGGTCGACCTTGGGAGCCGGCTTCTTTCCTTTCGGCTCAGGGTACTTGCTACGCCAGCGACCGATAGGGTCGAAGGATTCGAGTGCATGGCCGTGTGGATCGATATTCCGATGACAAACGTAGCACGTTTGGTCAGTGCTATGGATTGATAATCTCTCGCGAATCGAGGTCGCACCACTGACATCCGGTTCGATGGCTGGAACTTCGTCAGGCGGTGGTGGCGGGGGCATCCCCATCAGGTTCCCCAGTACCCAGACACCGCGTGTGACTGGAGAGGTCTCCACGCCATTGGCGCTGACGGTCAGAACGCCCGCCATGCCCATCAGGCCGCCACGCTGTTTGTTACCAGCCAGGCTGACTCGCTGAAAGCCATCAGCCAGGCGGAGTGTCTCTCGTTCGGGGAGCCGGTAGAGATTGGCCAGATTCTTGTCGACAAACGTGTAGTCAGCATCCAGAAAATCAATGACTGATCCGTTTTCGTCAAGCAGCGAACGGAAGAACAGACGAGCTTCCTGCTTCATCGATTCGGGCAAATTCTGGGCGTAGTACTCCCAGGCAGATTTTCGAGGGGGTGGGAGATCACCAATGTTTCGCAGGTTGAGCCAGCTATCAAGAAAGCCGTTAACGAATTCATCGGAACGCGGATCGTTAAGCAGGCGAAGAACCTGTTTTTTTAATTCATCCGTGTCCGTCAAACGACCAGATTCGGCAACAGCGAAAAGCTCGTCGTCGGGTGGTGCTGACCAAAGGGCGTAAGAAAGTCGGGAGGCAAGGTCATACGATTGCAACTCGCTTTGGTCTTCAGGAGTGATCTCGCTGAGATAAAGAAAGGATGGCGAGCAAAGCATCATCTTCACTGTGTCGAGTGCCGCTTGACGTGGTGTCGCTTGGTCAGCCAAGCGTTTGTTGTACAGAGTTTCAATGCGTTGTTGATCGCGTTCATTCAGCGGACGCCGGTAAGCTCGTTTTGCAAAGGCATACAGTTGCTCGATCGCACGGTCTTCCTGAAACCCCTTTTTTCCAAACACGGCAAGTTCTTCTTTTCCGCCGCCTGGTTCCTCAATTGGTCCGTGGACTTTTATCTCTCCGATCTTAATATGTGGCAGTGCTCCTTCCCGAAGAAGTGAGGTCCGGCTGACTCCCACTTTGGGATTCTTGAATTCATCCTTGTAGCGTTTGTTGGTTGTAATCACAGAAGCCCGTGACTCATATGGGCCGTTCGGAAAGATGAAACGAGGCGTCTGTCCTGCTTCAAGCCAGACACGAAAACTCAACCATTCCGGTTGGTCATCCGGGACAACGGCACTTGCCAAGATCGGCTCGATGGCTTGCGGGTAGTGAATGTGCCCTTTTGTCGCGTCGCCCGGAACGATTGCCAGCTGAAAAGGCTCTGAAAAATCGATTCGGAAAATCTTCGGATCGTAGTGTGTGTCACGATGCATGGCTTGAACGTTGACTTCGATGTCATAGAGTCCAGAGACAGGAACTCCCTCTAGAAAGTCCTCGATGTGTCCATATCCGCCTTGCCGCGTATCTGTGTTAGGCTGCTCGTAGAGGCAAAGATATTCATATTTGAAGACTGTCCTGTGTGGGCCGGACAGTTCTTCATATTGTCGAAAATTGTCAGTGAAGTGCCACGATTTTGGTTTCATGGCAGGTTTTCCGAGACGTGTTTCGACCAGTCGATTGGCTGCTGCAAAGTACTGGTCGAGCAAAAAACCTGAGGTCACCAGAGACTTGCCGATGTTGTCCATCTGTTGGCTGGTCTCTTCTTTTGGGAAGTCCGCCGTTAACCCGAGTGTGTCGACTCGACGATCGAAGAGAGTCGCCAGGGTGTTGACATATTCGCGATTAGAAAGCCGGCGCATGACTGTGCGTCCCCCCGAGCTTTCGAATTGAGTACGAGCATCTTGGACGCTGCCTCGCAAAGCGTTGATCACAGTCAGACGCTGTTTGTCAGTTGGCTGATCTTCGTCGATAGGTGGCATATTCCGGAGCGTCAGCTGATCAATGATTTCATTGGCTGTGATCAGGTGCTGCTCGGATTTGATCGGTAGCGAGAACGTTTCGAATTCTCGCTCTCCATCGGCAGTGGTGGCGTCATGACACTGGGTACAATATTGCCCAAGAAATTTGGCAACGACCGTACCATGCTCTGAATCCGCACCACTCTGCTGAGAGCTCGCTTCCGCACCATAAGTCGATGACGACGCTGCAATGCAGAAGGCGAGAATCCAGCAGGAACGAAATGTTCCGTGACAATCAGACACAAGGGAAGGCATGCTCATGTTTACGAGTACGTTCCAGTACTAGTCCCGAACGATTCCTTCTGGACGCCCATTCGCTGAGCGATATCAAGGAAGAGGTTGCACAGCGGAACCTTTCCAGGTCCGCTGGATGGAGTCTGCTTGAATTCTCCCTTTCCATAGCCACCGCCGGCCAGGACAATCGGCAGGTCAGTATTGGTATGAGAGTTCGCACTACCGATACCGCTCCCGAAGAGTACTGTTGTCGAGTCAAGCAGCGTCTGTTCGCCATCTTGCATTCCGGCAAGACGGGTCAAGAATTTCCCGTAATGCTCCAGTTGATATTTTTCGAGAGTCACTAAGTGTGCGACAGTTTCTTCATCGTTGCCATGATGTGATAGGCCGTGATAGGACTTCTCGATCCCAAGATGCTGTGGCAAAAAGCTGCCACCGATTTCCAGCGTTGCGATTCGTGTCGAGTCTGTCTGTAACGCGAGTGCGATCAACTCATACAGCATCGGAAGATCTTCGACCGTATTGAGATTGGCTGGCTGGTCAAAAGGTCGCTGCGGTTTGGGTTGATCAGCCCAGCGTTTGCGGAGTTCCAGTCGTTTTTCAACATCGCGGATCGAGCTGAAATACTCGTCGAGCTTCGCTTTGTCTTCGTAGTTGACTCGTTTCGAAAGTGATCCCGCTTCCTCGCGAATTGAATCGAGAATAGAAGTCTGCAAAGCGTTCGCCTTCACCTTTTGCTCGTGGCGGCTTTCCGAATCGGTGACAAAGAGCTTTTGAAACAGCTCTGCCGGGCCAGTGATCGGTGGGACGCGAACGCCAGATTTGGTCCAGGAGAGCTGACACCCACCATGGATGCCACCTTCTGATCCAACCGTAAGTGATGGAAATCGAGTTTGATCCCCGACTTCATCAGCAAGGAACTGGTCGATGGTAACATTGCCATCCGATCGGTTCTTGGACTCGTGATGCAGCAAACCCGAGAGAAACGTGTGGACTGCGAAGTGACCACCGCGAAGCCCGTGATCAAGTCCGCGATAAACTGTGATCTGCTCACGGTTCGCAGCCAGTGGCTCGAGCAGCGGCGTCTCTTCAAAACCTTTTCCCTTCGTTTTTGGGAAGAAATGCTTCTGTTGAAACCCCAGCAAGTTCCCAATGGCAACAAATCGGCGGGCTCCAACGCCTGCACCGCGCGACTCCGCAACAGCTGGTGTCCCGCTAATCGATCCAGCCATCAAAGATGGCAGGCCAGGCAAAGCGAGAGATCCTGCAACGGATCGGATGAAAAAACGGCGACGATCGATGGTTTTGTTCATGCTGGCAGCCTATTGAAATAAAGGAAAACCCACAATTCGCAAAAAAATCCTCCATGCCTCAAAAAATCAAAATGGCTGAGGAGGTTTCAAACGACCGCTCTTGGATTTATCAACAAACAGCGGGTCGCGGGGGGATTCGGGTGAGGGAGTCTGGAGGGTTCTTGAAGCGTTGAAGTCACAGTGTTCAGGAGCAGGAGGAAGAAATCTACGAGGACAGTTTTCACCATGTCTGAGTCAATCGCTTCAATCAAGTCTGAATTCTAACTGAAAACAGAACGCAATTAAATAGATAGATGTGAAAAGGGAGCAGATATGTGTATCTGTTGATTGATGGGCGTGCGGTGCCGTTTATGCAGGTCTGTGGGTATGCGGGCGGGGATGGAGGGCGTTGCCTGGGAATGCCGTAGAGTTCGGAAAGGGTGTGAAAGAGATCTCTTTCGCGCCATGAAGTTCACCCCGTTCAGCGTCGGAGTCAAAGTCGGAACCAGAACCAGAACCAGAGCCAGAGCTCATTGGTGGAGGTGATGTTAAGTTCATCGTCGAAATCGTCATCATCTCTTTGGTAGTGGCTCTGGGAAAATTGAAATCAAGCTTCTCTCCAGCCAGACTCATCGATCTTCTTTGTTGCGTGTTGGCCTGTGCAGTCTAAGTACTGGCTGCACTAACTATCTGAATAGCACGAATTTCTAGATTTGGTGTATTCTTATCTTTACGCATAAGCTTCGGCTGTTTCGTGTGCGCGTAGCAGTTGCGAGTTGCATTCACGGTTGCGGATTCGTTGATGTGACGGGTGGTCTAGTTCATAACCAGCTGAGGCAGGCAGCCTATCCAAAATCTATGCAGCCGTTTCGGGGCGTTTCGATTAGATTTCATGGAATACTGAAGGCAGTTCAATTGCATTTGAGGCTTAGTCAATTTGTGAACCCTACTTGACTTTCTTGGGTAAGAGGGCTTTAATTATACGTCGTCAAAATGACAATTTGGTCTCATTTTGATCTGTCGTTTTTCGAACTACGGATGAACCTTTCTGTAGTTTTTGTTAGTCCCTACCCTTGTTCAGTGCATCACAAGCATCCTCGCAAATTTCCATCCTCAAGATTGTTGTCTCACCGTGTCATTGTCGTGTTGAGCAACGCCTCGCCAGGTTTTTATAGAATTTAGTTTCAATTCATTCTAATAGATATTCTTCGCGATTCTGTGCGGAATTCGGCGACCTGTTTGGGTTGTTTGCGAGTCAAATGTGTTCCTCGGGTGTTGTGCTCATCAGTGGAGTGGCTGCAAATTTATTTCATATTTGAAGAAAGAGCCCCTATGACCCAGACCTCCACAATTTCTGAACCGAAACCTCGCCGCATGCCAGGTTTTACCTTGATCGAATTGCTTGTCGTGATCGCAATCATTGCGATTCTTGTTGCCCTGCTCTTGCCAGCAGTTCAACAGGCCCGAGAAGCAGCTCGGCGGTCGCAATGTAAAAACAATTTGAAGCAACTCGGCATCGCGATGCACAACTATTTGGACACACATAGTGTGTTTCCCTACGGGCATCAGCAGGAGTTGTATGCTGGGCAAACGAAACGACGGGACTCTTGGTTCCAGAGAATTCTTCCTTTCGTCGATCAAGCGCCTCGGTACAACCTCTACGAAAATTATCACACGGTCGATCCATACAAGGCAGAGTATATTCACCGCATTACTGACCAGGACATCGTAGGCCCAGTTCCAAGTGCATCGTGTCCATCCGATCCGGAAAGTCCAGGACGAGGCGGGAACGGAGGCACTGTGGCTTTCCAGAGTAGCTATGCTGTTTCTGCCGGAGCCGGTCAGACGATCTCGGTCGACCCGACGACTCAGAACATTACTGTCACAAACATGAATGTGGCTAACACCACTCAGTCGACCGGTTTGTTCTATCTGAATTCCAAAACGGGAATTAACACTTGTCGTGATGGAAGTTCCAATACCCTTCTCTTCAGTGAAGGGATCGTTAGAGATAGCTCTAAAGGAGGCTGGGGAGAACTTGGCGGACACTGGGGTGGAGCTCCTCACGGAGCGTTTGGGTTCTCTGTCGCGGAAACTCCGAATACCACCGTGCCAGATCGCGTCTACAGCTGTAAGCAAACTTCGGTGGCTGGTGCTCCAAACCTTGCCCCTTGCGAAAACGGTAACGCTGATGGTTTGTCAGGACGCTGGAACTTCGCACGGAGTTATCACACCGGAGGCGTCCAGGTCACTCTCGCAGACGGTTCAGTACGATTCATTTCCGAGAACCTCGACCGGCAGACCTGGTTGAAGCTGGGTATGCCTCAAGATGGTCAAGTCATCGGTGAGTTCTAGAGCATTTTCAAAGATTGTTGTGCCCATGAAGTTCACCTTCATGACTGCATAAACAGCTCACCAGGAGCAGATCGTAAAAGGCTGAAGTTGGATTTGCTCTGGAGCTTCTTTGAAATAGACGTTTACGTTTTGTGTCATGGTGTGCAGTTTCTTCTTGAATGAAAGAAATGCTTCGCAGGCACTCATTCAAGGCATACTGGAAGGCGAACGTGTTCTTCCGTGCCGTTCATTGTTGACAAAGGGGCCGATCTTTTTGACCGAGATCGGCTCTTTTTTTGTTTCGGGATTCAGGCGTTCAAGTTTTTGCAGAGCAACCTTCGGGGATTTCGGCTGATCGCGCGATTGGCCTGCTCCTGTTTTTGCGGCCCAAAGGATCGACCGAATTAGAACCAGTCCGAAAACCTCTGGGATCGCTGCTTTCCTCGACGGTCAGAGAGAGCAATTTCAAGGATCAGGTTCAGTTCTCATCATTTTTCAATCATTACATCTGGAAGTTCAAAATGCGTATCAACATTTGTCGTTTGTCAAAGTCCTGGAATCTGCTCGCATGTGGATTGGTTTTGGCCTCTTTAACTCTCGCTGGATGTGGAGGAGGAGAGACTGGTCCCAAGATGCATACCGTAAATGGTACGGTTACGTTCGACGGAACCCCTGTTGAAAAGGGGCGGATTCAGTTCCGTTCGATTGATGGTGGAAAAGCTTATTCATCTGAAATCGTTGAAGGCAAATATTCTTTAGAAGCTGAGGCTGGTGAAGTAAAAGTCGAGATTGTTGCCTCAAGAAATATTCCGGGGAAATTCGACAATTCCAACCCAGATGAAGAACCACAACCCATTGGTGAAATGTACATCCCAGCGAAGTACAACACGAAATCAGAGTTGACCGCAACAATCAAAGAAAGTGGTGATAACTCAATCCCATTCGATTTGAAGTCGTAATTGAGCAGTCAATTGATGGGGGCACACCAGCCCGTTGAAATTTGTAGAGACCGTGGATTGTGCTTTCGCGCGAAAGCACAATCCACTTTTTTATGTCTGCTCTGCTTCTTGGCGACCAGCATTGTGAACAGCGATTTTTCTAGGAAATTGCGTTCTGCACGGGCATGGCAATCATTCTACGCGAGCATGGCAAGAATTGAGGAAACTCTGACAGCCGAGCTCGCTTTCATTGATGCTGGGGCACATTGATCTTCCCCAGGATTGTGGGCTTGCACCAGAGTTGTGAGCATGCAAATGTCACGGAAGCAATTGTCGCAGAATCAAGTGTCACAGAAACTGCGTCGGTTGGCGATCAGAGCAACTTGTTGACGTTCTCTGGCGGACGACCAACCACAGCTTGTTTTCCCTTCACAACAATCGGGCGTTCGATCAGTTTCGGATTATCGACCATTGTTTGAATGGTTTCTGTCCGCGAGAGCGATTTGCCTGCCAGCCCGAGTTCTTTGTAGATCGGTTCTTTCTTACGCATCAGGTCCTCCGGCTCTAAATCGAGCATCGTCATAATGCGATCGAGTTCCTCAGCGCTCGGTGGAGTTTTCAAATACTCGACGACTTCCGGCTCGATGCCAGCCTCTTCAATGAGCTTTAAGGTTTGACGACTTTTCGAACACCGAGGGTTGTGGTAGATCTTCATGGTTAAGAGTATCGTTCAGGTCAGTGGAGCGTGGGGGCGTTGATGATGATCAGAGAAAGGTGGATTTCGTGCTCGCTGGGCAATCTCGGTTCAAACTTTTCATTCAAAATGAGACCAGCGAAACCTCAGTCTTTCAACCTGTTGAGGTTGATGGAATGATCTCGTAATTTGTCAAAAGATGCCAGTCGAATCGAAGAGAACTCTCGATTGTTGATGTCCCGTGTCAACTGGATCGGAATTCGGAGTGAACGCCAATGGTGTGAGTCGACCGTGAACCTTGTATGCTTAGAGCATCTTTCGAATTGGTTTGCAGGATCTGCCTCGTGGCGTGCTGTCGATGAAGCTGTGAAGATGAAGTCATGAAGGTGGTCTTCACGGACACGACTAATACTGAACTGCTCTGGTTTCGAGACACTTTCAGTCGAACAGGAAGTCAGAATGACAGGTCGAATTCTCTTGACAGGTGCGACAGGCTACGTGGGAGGTCGTTTGCTGACACTCCTTCAACAGCGAAATCAACTTGTCCGCTGCCTGAGTCGACGTCCCGATGCCTTAGCTGATCGTCGGAACGAAACGACTGAAATTGTTCAGGGCGATGTTCTGGACGCATCCTCGCTCAAAGCGGCGTTTGAGGGTGTCGACACCGCTTACTACTTTGTCCATTCTATGGGGGCCGAGGGCGACTTTGCAGAACAGGATCGGGTGGCAGCTGAGAATTTTGCTCAGGCTGCGGTTGCAGCTGGAGTGCAGCGGATTATTTACTTAGGCGGCTTGGGGAACCCCGATCACCACTTGTCCAAGCATCTCCGCAGTCGTCAAGAAACCGGGAACGTGCTGCGGCTGCACCATCCTCAGGTGGTCGAGTTCCGAGCTTCGATTGTGATTGGCTCAGGGAGCCTTTCATTTGAAATGATCCGGGCTCTGGTAGAGCGATTGCCGATTATGATCTGTCCCAAGTGGGTCAGTGTCAAAGCGCAGCCCATTGCCATAGAGGATCTTCTGATGTACCTCATGGCAGCGCTTGAGGTCCCTCACGGTTCGTCGCAGGTGTACGAAATCGGCGGTCCAGACCAAGTCTCATATGGCGAGTTGATGCAAGAGTACGCTCGGCAGCGAGGTTTGCGTCGTTGGATGATCTCGGTCCCTTTTTTGACGCCGTATTTGTCCAGTTTGTGGCTCGGCCTGGTGACTCCGGTCTATGCACGTGTCGGACGTAAGCTAGTCGGGAGCCTGCGCAACCCAACTCTGCTCTCGAACAACTTGGCAATTCGGACCTTTGATATTGTTCCGCGATCAGTACCGGATGCAATCCAGCGGGCGCTGACGAATGAGGATCGTGAGTTCGCTGAGACTCGCTGGTCAGATGCCCTCTCATCTGGTGGTTCGACAAAAAATTGGGGAGGAGTCAGGTTCGGATCGCGTTTGGTCGATTCGCGAAAAGTGACCGTATCTGTTCCACCAGAGAGTGCTTTTGCGCCCATCCGTCGAATTGGAGGGAAAAAAGGCTGGTACTATGGGAATTGGCTGTGGTCGCTGCGCGGGTTCCTGGACCTGTTGGTTGGGGGGATCGGTGTTCGGCGCGGCCGTCGTGATCCCGAGCATTTGCGTGTCGGCGATGCCCTCGACTTCTGGAGAGTCGAAGCCAGTGAAGAACCGAATTTGTTGAGGCTTCAAGCTGAAATGAAACTGCCGGGGCGTGCCTGGCTTGAGTTTGAGGTCACACCATGTCCGGAAGGAAGTGAAATACGTCAGACAGCGATTTTCGATCCTGTCGGCTTATCTGGCTTGATGTACTGGTATGGAATCTACCCGCTGCATCAGTTTGTCTTCGCTGGGATGCTGCGGAATATTGCGCGAGAAGCGAACCGGTTCGAAACAGTCCCTGAAGCAAAACAGAATGACAGTTCGGAGGGTTCTGACTATTCAAATGTGGCGGCCGAAGAAGAATGATAAATTGATTTTTTTTCGGACCAATCTCCTCGTTCTACATCGCAGAAAGAGGCTATTCTGTTGGTGGAAAGGGAGCCTGCAGAGATTTGGAAGTGATTTCATTGAACAGAGATTTCATGAACAGATCTTTCAAGGATGTGCACTCTGTCTCGTAGAGGAGATCAATTCATGAAGTGGAATTGCTGATCGCTACGAATTCAAACTTGAACACTCATTCGAAATTTGTGACCACTCTCCCGAGTTTACAATCAGCCTCGAAAAGGAAACCAGCTATGAGTACAGAACTCCCATTAACACCAATCCAGGCAATTTCTTCGAACTGGTGGGTTCTGCTTTTGCGAGGCGTTTTGCTTGTCTTAGTCGGAATTTACGCGCTGTTCGCTCCGGGGATTAGTCTCCTCGCCTGGGCACTCGTCGTGGGCTGTTACCTGATTGCTGATGGCATTATGGCGATTGCTGCGGGCGTTGTTGGGTGGGTTGAGTCACGTGGATGGATGATTGTTCGCGGTGTTTTGGCCATTCTCGTTGGTGGCTTTGCAGCGATGCATCCGGCACTTTTCGGAGCACTCGCAGGGGTGACTGTGATCGCGCTCCTCGGCGGTTGGTCGATCGCTGGAGGAATTCTCGAAATCGTTGTCGCAATTCGCGAGCGAAAGGCTATTGAGGGAGAGGGCTGGATGATTCTCAGCGGCTTCTTGTCGATACTATTCGGGATCGTTTTGTTTATGGCGCCATTGTTGTCACTCAGCCTTTTCATCCGGATCAACGGAGCTTTCGCCATCATGTTCGGATGTGCTGCAATCTTTCTGTCCTTCAAGCTTAAGAAGTTGAAAGCTGCATGAAGCTTGCTCTGCGGATCTTTTCAAATCCATTCGACAAACAGATAGTGTGCCACACGGAGACTGCCTTCTGGCGAGTAATCTTGTTCGTTGTGAGATCGCTCTTCGCAGACGCGGGAAGTACTGGCGATGCTCTATTCTTTGGCGGCCAGTTCTTCCCAGCGATTGTAGAGTGATTCCAGCTCTTTGCTGAGGTCTTGGAGTCGAGCTGTTTCTGTGGCGATTTTTTCACCGTCCTGTTTGAAGAATTCAGGGTCTGCCATTGCGGATTGTAAGCTAGCCTGAGTTTGTTCCAGATCGTCAATTTTTTGCGGGATCGCTTCGAGTTCCTTTTTCTCTTTGTATGAGAGTTTCGGTTTCTGCGCGTTCTCACGAACCTTTCCTGCGGGTCTGGACTTTTTGGGTGATGCCTCAGGTTCTTTTTCAGGTGGACGTTGCCGCAGGTAGTCGTCGTACCCCCCATCGTACTCGCTGACGGTTCCGTCGCCGTTGAGGACCAGCGTGCTTGTCACTACGTTATTGAGGAATGCTCGATCGTGGCTGACCAGTAGGACAGTTCCGGGATAGTTGCCGAGTAAATCTTCGAGGAGTTCGAGAGTCTCTGCATCGAGATCGTTAGTCGGTTCGTCGAGAACCATGATGTTTGACGGACGTTTGAAAATCCGGGCCAGCAACATACGATTCCGCTCGCCACCCGAGAGATATCTGGCCGGGCGTCTGGCTCGTTCGGGGGTGAAGAGGAAGTCTTGCAGGTATCCCAGGACGTGTTTTTGTTTGCCGTTGATTGTCAGTTGATCCTGTCCTTCGCCGACATTTTCAGCGACGGTTTTTTCATCATCGATCTGCTCACGAAGCTGATCGAAGTAGATGAGTTGCAGGTTTGTTCCTTGACGGATATCTCCCGATGTTGGAGCTAAGTCTCCCAGAATTAATTTGAGAAGCGTACTTTTTCCGACTCCGTTAGGGCCGACGATACCAATCTTGTCGCCTCTTGAGATCGTTGAAGTAAAGTTCTGGATGATCGGGGTGTTTGCCTCGTAACCGAAGGTGACGTTTTTGGCTTCCATTACCAATTGCCCGGAGCGGTCTGCTTCACCTGCCTGCATCTTCACGCTGCCGGTTCTCTCGCGGCGCTGGCTGCGTTCGTTACGCATGCTTTTCAGTGCTCTCACGCGTCCTTCGTTTCGTGTTCGGCGGGCTTTGATTCCCTGACGAATCCAGACTTCTTCTTCTGCCAATTTTTTGTCGAAGAGTTGATTCTGTTGCTCCTCAGCGTGGAGGAGTTCATCTCGTCTTTTGAGGAATGTTTGATAATCGCAGGTCCAGTCAAAGAGCTTGCCGCGATCAATTTCGAGCATGCGAGTTGCCAGAGCTTGCAGGAAGACTCGATCATGTGTGACGAATAAAATCGTTCCCTGAAATTTTTTCAAGAAGCTCTCCAACCAGTTGATGGAATCAATATCCAAGTGGTTGGTTGGTTCATCAAGCAGAAGCAAATCAGGCTCTCGGATGAGGGCCTGTGCGAGCAGCGCCCGCCTTTTCATTCCAGAGGAGAGCTGAGCGAACTGGGCGTCGCCAGAGAGGTTCATTTGCGTGAGGAGCCGTTCCAGTGTTTGCTCGACTTGCCATTCCTCCTGGTGGTCGTCAAGGAGACCTTCGCGAACAAGTTCAGCCACTGACTGAGTGGTGCCGTCAGGGACTTCCTGGATGAGTCGGCCAATCTTTAAGCCATCTGCAAGTTTGAGGGTTCCGTTGTCGACCGGAATTTCCCCAGCGATCAACTTCATCAATGTGGACTTTCCGGCACCGTTGCGGCCCAGCAAGCCAATACGCTCTCCACGTCCGATTTCAAGATTGATATTTTCTAACAGCGACGGTCCCGCCCATGTGAAGGAGACGTCGCGCAAACTGATCAAGGACATGAATTTCAACTCCAGTTGCAACGATTCAAGTCGCAATCAAGATGGGGAGAACGGCTTTGTAGCTCGGTTTTATAGCTCTGTGGGACGACAGTCTATCTGCTCAGGCAATCGGAGCAAGTGCGTCGAACGCTATGAAAAGCCATCAGTCGTATTTATGACTGATCAAGAAAAGAGGTGCCAAATACGGCTTCCGAAGATGATCGCCACAACAATTGCTGCCGCGATGTTTGTGGCGAGGCACGCTGCGGTGCCTAGTCTGAGCATTTGATGGATATCTTTTCTCAGGTGATGCTTAAATTCCTGGACAAGAAATTTCAGCAACTGATGAAAGAGTTCCACTGAGAGTGTGAGCCCGAAAGTCAGCACCAAGGCAACCCATTCGAGTTTTTCGATGCCAAGAACGGCTCCGGAAACAAGCGTCATTGAGCCCAGCAACACGTAGACAAACAGTGTTGAGTCGGTCCGCAAGCCGAGGCGAAAGCCTGTTTCCGCATCGACGAGCCTTTGCCTCCATGGGGCACGGCCAGGTTTAATGATGTGCATTTCTTGGCTGGGGGGTGTCAACATGATCTTCGTTAATCGGAAGAGTGGGTAGCGGAATTTAACTTTCATTCCAAAGATGGGTCAAGATGCACTTTGATGAAGTCTTTCAACGCGAACATGGTTGAAACAGTCTCACAAGAGACCGAAAAAGAGACGAAACCAGAGAATTCCTGCGAATTTGAAGTGGTGGTGAGTTGAGTCCGAATGATGATCCGGGAAGCTGCTCTTCGCATAAAATGGGTGAATTCGCATACTGTGCAGAGGTTTTTCGAGTCTGCAAATAGTGCAAATCGAGAATAATTTTGTAAAAAAACATGAACATTTGTGGAATGTCCTCAACAGCCGTGTTCGTTAGAACCGATATCACCTGTACACCGGAAGCAACTTACGGTGATAAATTAAACATCACGAGAATCAGAAGCTGTTGACGTAAACCCTTTTGAATCCTCGAGATCAAGTGATTCTCGGATTGAATCACCTTCATTTCAGCAAGACGCCGCGTTCTCACGCGAAACAGCACCAGGACGGTCGCTAAGGAGAATTCCTATGCGATCCGCATTTACTCTTTTTCAATCGCTGACCTGCTTCAACTCTTCTGTCCAGACGCCATTGATTGCATGCACCGACCTGAGCTATGATCGGCAGTTCCTGCCGAACGAAGTCTTCTTCGAAAACGGCAATGTTTTTCCAAACTCTGGGGAGGCCGAGATGGACCGAAAACGGCCCGATCGCACTCAACCTCATCAGGACAATCTCGATTCCGAGGCAGTTCCTTCAGCAGAAACGCGTGAAGAGCGTTTGGCAAGGATCCGCGCGGAAATTGATTCAGGTGTGTACGAGACTCCAGAGAAACTAGAAATTGCAATCAGCCGTATGCTTGGAGTGATTTCGGACTGATTGCGAGAACGGCACGTGTGAAAGTGTCATCAGGGGGATATTGTGTCTGAATTGGAAGCGGTTTCTGTTGCCGTCTCTCCAAGTGAGAAGTATCGAGAATACCTCGCCACGCAACGATTGCGCATGACGCGCGAGCGTGCGATCATTGTTGAGGAGGTTTTTGCAACCCATGAACACTTCGATGCAGAGCAACTGATACAGCGACTGAATTTGCGACAGGATGGCAAGCGAGTGAGCCGTTCGACGATTTATCGCTCGATCAAGCAACTCGAAGACGCGCGTCTTATTCGCAAAGTCGCTCGCCAGGATGATCGTGACCTCTACGAGCACGATTATGGTTACCCGCAGCACGACCATCTCATCTGCAAAAAGTGCGGCGAGTTAACTGAATTTGATAACGACAAGATCAGTGAACTCCTTGAAGAAGTCGCGCGAGGATTCGGTTTTCGCATCGAGGGACACCGATTAGAAGCGCATGGCTTGTGCGACAAATGTTGTCGTCGCCCCAGAGAACGCCCAAAGAAACTCAACTTGATTTGACGAAGTTACGCTGGAGTATTCCAGTGAAGCTAGAGCAGTTTGCTCTACCGTTTGCCCGTAAAGAACGCATTTCCCTGGTAAAATGCTGTTCGCCACGAGGCAGAACCTGCAAACCAATTCGAAAGATGCTCTAGTGAAGCGACTTGTCTCCGTGAAGAGTGGTTTTCATATGATGAAGCCCTCAAATCCACGAGGCAGCAGGCGTCCACCGATCTCAAAAATGCTATTGGAGACTTAACGTTTCCTGTTGGACGGGAGTTCTATTTTAGAATTCTGCCTCGAGAGCTCCTATTCCTCGGGGATTGAAAAGAATCCTCCACCAAAACCGCCTCCACCTCCTTGCATGCCCCCCTGCTTGCCTCCAATGGGGTCGCCATCAGTTGTGAATATCGGGGAGTCTCCGTTTGTGATCCGGTTGATGGCCTCCTGGATCTTCTTGTGTATTGAACGGTGGTGGGTGATGATCATTGTCGATTGATCGATGAGGACTGGCTCAGCTCTGGCGTTGTCAGTTTTCGTTCGCTGGGATGTCACCAATCTTAATTCAGGCTTCGCAGGGAACATGAGGATTTGTTCCAGGTTCCGATTTTCCTTGTCCGCTTCAGCAAGTGCTTTTGCTTCCGGGATGAGATTCCAGAGTCCATTAAAAAGCTTTTCGGCTGTTGCGGTGTCGAGTTTGTAATAGTGAGTGAAAACATCATCTTCGACAACCACTTTCTTACGCGGTTTTGATTTTGTCAGGGCTTCTCGATAGGCGTCCAACAGGCTGCGAACTTCCTCAAGACCTCGGTTGGTTTGGCGAATAACAAGTACTCCAGGTTTAGGGGAAGCAATCATTCCGCCTTCCTGGTCAATCTCAAACCATGGTCCGACTGTCTGTTCCTGAACCGCTTCGATCAGTGCATCTGATTCCGATTCATTCCGACATAAGTCTCGGACATCGTACACGGCTGTGCGTCGTTGCTCTGATGCCTTGAGATCGGTTGTGATGAGAATCACGCCGTTGTCTAAAGTTGTGGTGAGATCCAGTTCAGCAAAGAGCAATCCCAGAACCGTTTTCAGGTCGCGATCTTCGATCGAGAGTGACAGGCTGTCGCGCGAGCTGATCCCCTCGTTGGCAAGCTCATGGGTGTCCAGGCGAATGTCGAGTTTGTGACGGTCTGAGAGAAGGGCGACGACACGAAAAATGGGTTCTCTCTCAAAATCGACTGAGACAATCTGCTTCAGTTTTTCTCGAAGTTCAAAGTGCAGCTCCGGTTCCGACGTCGCAGTTTCGCGTCCATACTTTCGCAAGGCGCTGAGCAGTCCTTCTAGCTCGAGGTGGACATGGTACGTTTGTTTAACGAACAGGACATCTCCAAGAAGTTTGACATCACCCCCCTCCTGATCGATTTCATACCACGCTCCGCCGGTCATCTCTTGAATGGTGTCAATCAAACTCTCTTCGTCGTATCCGTTGTCCAGAAGATCTCCGATGACATACGTTTTTGTTCTCATTAAGTCGTCGGCAGCTAGTGTCGTTGTGATGCGAATGACTTCATCTTCGATAAACCAACTCAGCGAATTGGCGTTGAGTCGATTCAGTAAAAAGTAAATCGGAGCGTCGTTAAGCGTGTCTGAGTATTCATCATGAATCGAGAGCCCTTCGTTGGAGAATTCCGCTTCATCGATGACGACAGGCAGGCCGGTTGTTTTTTTCAGCCATTCACGAAGTTCTTCATATGATGAGTTGTTGAAATTCACGGATGCCTTCTGAGCAAGCTTTGGATGAATCAAGCTGACTGGATCAACCGTTTTTGGCTCGTCTGGAATCTCTGGAACTTTGGGGCGTTCCGGTGTTGCCTCTTGTGCGTAGAGAGGACTTCCCCATTGAGCCCATAGAAAAGTGACTCCGAACAGAATTGCCAATGGTGAGGAAACTGGTGAGTAGAGCGTCTTTCGGAGCATAATGGTGTCTCATGGAGTTGAGTTGAATGATTCTCGTTTGTCATCTGACGACCGTATCATTTTGAGTCATTGACTGGGGCATGTCGATAATTTTCCTGAGTTTTTTAATCGACTGGCCAATTCGCAAGTGGGTAAAGATCTCTGGACGCACAGCGCCTGCATGATAAGATTTAGAGCAGTTTGCTCTACCGTGTGCCCGTGAAGAACGCATTTCTCTAGTAAAATGCCGTTCGCCACGAGGCAGGTTCTGCAAACCAATTCGAAAGATGCTCTAGCTGATTCAAGTCTTATTCCCGAAACATCTCTGAGAATTGATGCCAACAAGTATTGCCTCAATGCAATGAAATCGGAAAGTCTGAAGAGGCAGTGCGTGCGGGCCGAAAGGACTTCTGATGGTGTGCAGATCAGGCCCTACACTGTTGCGACACAGACTGTTGCGGCAGAATGTTGTCGTTGCGTGAATGAGTGAGTGAAGACGGGCTGTTCTGGGCAGAACCTCTCTCAGAGCAAGATGTTGTTAAGGCGTAATTTATATTCCCGAGGAATCGGATGCCCATCCTGAAAGAAGAGAAGTCAATCTATCCGGAACAACTGTTTGACGAGCAGTATCAAAGAGAACGTCGTGAGGAAGGAGCACGCTGGTGGGCTGTTTATACGATGTCCCGTCGTGAAAAAGAGTTGATGCGGCGACTGCTCCCGAAGCAGGTTCCATTCTTTTGCCCGATCATCGGCGTGCCAAAGCGTTCTCCTCAAGGTCGCGTCAGGACGACATTCTCACCGTTGTTCTCGAACTACGTTTTCATCCATGCGACAGAAGATGAGCGCATTCAGGCGTTGCAGACCAATTGCATCTCAAAATGTCTGGAAGTGAAAGAGGAAGAGGAACTCGTCTTTGATCTTTCTCAAGTCCACGCCTTAATCAGTTCCAAGCAGGAACTACGGCACGAATCACGTCTGGAAGTTGGCACCCCAGTGCGTATCAAATCGGGCCCCTTTGAAGGAATCAAAGGAGAGATTGTCGAGAGAAGAAGTGAAGCCCGATTGCTGATTGCGGTCAATTACTTACAACAGGGAACGTCGTTAGCAATCAAAGATTTCGAAGTCGAGAAAGTCTAACGCGACCGACCAGCAGCCGCGATTCGAAACCTATTGGATTGGAAGATACAATTCGGGGCGAGTCACACGGGGATTGTATTCCTTCGCGGGATCTTTTTTCGGCGGCTCTTTCGTCGGTGGCACAGCTGGCGGAACAAGCGGTGGAGCAACTGGTGGTTTATCATTCAGCTCTTGCGGAGTCTCTTCCATCGGAACTTCAGGAATCGGAACGAGAGGCAAATGATCTTTCATCTCCTCTGTGGCCTTCGACCAATCAATCTCTGGTTCGGCTTTGCTTGCCTGAATGTGCGGGGCAACATGCACTCGGCGGTGATTATGAAGACCTTCAGCAGATGCTGCCACTGAGCCCATCCACCATCCATCGAACCAGGCTTTCGTTCGCATTTCTGCATCCGGGCCGCTATTGGCTGCGCTCCAGTAATATCGCGGAGGAATTGCTGGCGGACAATCCTCTCCGTCAAGTCCGGCAGTGTGGCCCGCTTTGAATCCTTTGCGGAAATCCTTCAGGAACGGCTGATCAACCCAGAAATGCCGATGGTCTCTCCATGCCTTCTCTGTAAGTTTCTTATCCTGCTTTGTGATCAAACATTCATCCACACGATCACGTAACTGAACGCAGCCAACCTGCATTGCGAGGCAGAGAAAGAACAAGGATTTCAGTGTCGTCCATGACATGTTGAAAATCGCTTTGATTAATGAGCCCTGTAAAGTGGGGGATTGTCCATTCTTGGAAGATCTCTCACTCCCTGAGATTCGTTATCGTATTTCGGCTTATCGACGGTTGAGCACGAAGAACTCAACCAGAATTCCGAACAACGAATATCTGCGAAATGTTCGGGTCGCAGAAGCTTGGGGATCTGGCTGGTTTGCGGGAGAAACGGTAGTGTGGGTAGGCTGTGTTCACGTTCTTCTGGAAATTGATTTGGTTACGAAATTTAGGCTCATGATTTTGAAAAAGCGAAATTCCAGGGTGGTTCTGAATAAAGCGTACGCGCACTGTCTCGTGGGCAAGAATGATTCATCAGAAGAAAAGCGGTTTTCGCGGACAGGTAAAACACGAAAGTGTTCCGGTCAGCCAAAATTGGCGACTTTACTATTTCTGATCGCTTCGGTTGTTGCTCAGCCTCTCTCTGCTCAGGTGACAAATTCGAAATATGGGCAAGCAGACTCTTTCCGACAGTTGGACGAGATTCTGCCAACACCGACCGAATCGCGACTCGGTTCCGGAGCGCCGGGTCCACAGTATTGGCAGCAACGTGCAGATTACGTGATTCAGGTTGAAATCGACGATGAGAAAAAACATCTGACCGGCTCGGAAAAAGTGACTTATCACAACAAGTCGCCACACACATTGAGGTATTTGTGGCTTCAACTTGATGCAAACATTTTCGCACCCGATTCCGATTCTGCACTCACCTCAACGGCGCCATCTTTGTCGCGGATTTCAACCAATAGCTTGAAAAGATTACGTACGCGGCAAGCGTTCGATGGTTCCATGACGGTCACGAAAGTTGTGGACGGACAAGGGCAACCGCTCAAGCACACTCTTGTCAAAACGATGATGCGGATCGACCTCCCTGCTCCGCTTGAACCTTCGGAGTCATTTACGTTTGAAGTTGACTGGAACTACGCAATCAATAACAGCGACTTGGTTCCGGGGCGGACCGGCTATGAGGACTTCGAGAAAGACGGAAACACAATCTACGAAATCGCTCATTGGTTCCCACGACTTGTGGCCTACACAGACTACGCAGGTTGGCAACACAAACAGTTTTTGGGCCGAGGAGAGTTTACACTTGAGTTGGGGGACTATGAACTCAGCATTACAGTCCCGAACGATCATATTGTCTCGGCGTCAGGAGTTCTTCAGAATCCTGATGAAGTTTTGAGTGAAGCCCAGCGACAAAGGCTTGAGACTGCAAAAAATGCTACGAAGCCGGTTTTCATCGTAACCCCTGAGGAGGCGGAGAAGAACGAATCTTCAAAGCCGACCGGAAAGAAGACCTGGGTTTTCAAAGCTGACAATGTCCGTGACGTTGCCTTTGCGACATCGCGAAAATTCATCTGGGATGCGCAGCGACACAACGTCGAAGGCCAATCCGTCTGGGCGATGTCTTTCTATCCCAAAGAAGCGGAGCCGTTATGGAGTCGGTATTCGACGCACTCGATTATCCACACGCTGGATGTCTATTCACGATACACATTCCCGTACCCCTACCCGGTTGCGATTTCCGTGAACGGACCGGTTTACGGGATGGAATATCCAATGATCTGCTTCAATGGTCCACGACCTGAAGAGGACAAAACGTATTCAGATCGAACGAAGTATGGATTGATCTCCGTCATCATCCATGAGGTGGGACACAACTACTTTCCAATGATCGTCAACAGCGATGAACGGCAGTGGACCTGGATGGATGAAGGGTTGAACACATTCTTGCAGTATCTCGCTGAACAGGAATGGGAAGAGAAGTATCCGTCACGGCGAGGTGAGCCGAAACTGATCGTGCCTTACATGCGAAGCTCGTCGCAAGTTCCCATCATGACGAACTCAGAGTCGATCCTGCAATTCGGGAATAATGCGTATGCCAAACCGGCGACAGCTCTGAATATTCTTCGGGAGTCAATTCTCGGTCGAGAGTTGTTTGATTTTGCCTTCAAAGAATATGCCCGACGCTGGAAGTTCAAACGTCCTACACCTTCGGACTTCTTCCGAACAATGGAAGATGCCTCGGGGGTCGATCTCGACTGGTTCTGGCGGGGGTGGTTCTATTCAACAGATCATGTTGACATTTCCATTAACAAAATTCGTCTTTACACATTGGCGTCTCCTGACCCTGAGGTGGAAAAAGGCGAGAAGAAACGGGAACGCGAAGAAGAACCGAAAACTGTTCCGAGTCAGCGAAATAAGGATTTGCCCAAACGAGTCGATCAGTTTCCAGAGCTGAAAGATTTCTACAACGATTTCGATAAACTCGACGTGACAGAGAATGATAAGAAGGCCTACGAGAAATTCTTGAAGTCTCTTGATGAAGACGAAAAGGAATTGCTTCTGGAAAAGCGAAATTTCTATATCTTCGATTTTGAAAACGTCGGCGGGTTGGTCATGCCGATTATTGTCGAGTGCCATTTTGAGGATGACACAAAACAGATTCTGCGCATCCCTGCGGAAATCTGGCGACATAACAATCAAAAAGTCTCGAAACTGTTTATCACTCCGAAAACGATTGAGTCGATTCAGATTGATCCACACTTGGAAACCGCAGATACCGATGTTGAAAACAATCACTGGCCGAGAAAAGTGATCAAGTCTCGATTCCAGTTGTATAAAGAAAAGAAATCGAAGAACGAAATGCAGAAAGCCAAGTCGCTTCAGAAAGATGCTTCAAAAGATACACAGAAGTAATGTGGATTCGAATGTTGAGGAATGATGAGTAAAGTTGCTTCACATCAGCCATCGCAAAGCGTTCTCCTATGAAATTTTCAAACACAAATCGATGTGCTTCTCTTGCGGTTCTCGCATATTTCGCCATGGCGAATACGAGTCTCTTGGCACACCCATTTCATTTCAGTTCGGCAGAGATGCAGTGGAATGAAAAGAGCAGCACTTTTGAAGTCGCACTCAAAGTTGATCCGAATGATTTAGAACAAGAACTGCGACGGCGCACAAAAAAGAAGCTCGTTCTTGAGAAGTTGGATTCGAATGAAGTCGTGTTTGAATACGTCGGAGAAGCCTTCCAGATTGAAATGGGTGGGAAAAAGCTTAAGCTGAAGCCGGTCGGCTTCGAGGTCGAGACAAAATCGGCTTGGATCTATTTTGAGTTTCCAGTCGCATCCCCTCTCGGTGATCTCAAAGTGACGAATCGACTCCTTCAGCAAGCACCGCATCAAACAAACACTTTGCTGTTCCGGTTCGAGAAGACAAAGACCTCGACTCAGTTCAACGAAGAAGCTGTAGAGCAGACGTTCAAATGGGACGCGACAGCTAAAACATTCATTCTTAAAAAGACATCAACGCCATGACGCAGAAAACGATTCGCATTGCAATCAGTGGAACTGGCTTCGCTGGTGACTACACAGCGAGTACCTATTCGATGATCCCACACAAGAATGGGGTTCACATCGAGTTGGCCGGAGTCATTTCGGGAAGACGGGAGAACGCTGAGAAATTCGCGGTGCGGCACAACGTGACGAATGCCTTTGATTCCCACGAGGAAATGCTGAAGTCCGTTCAACCAGATATCGACAACATCTGCTGCGCAAATTTTGCTCATGGTCCGTATGCGACGGAGGCTGGTCAGGCTGGCGTTCCGGTGATCGTGCTTGAGAAGCCGCCTGTCATTTGGCCTGGTTATCCCGAGGGGCGAACTGCCGACGCAGCGACCCGCAAAGAAGAGTCAATGGACTACCTGGCAACAGTTCTGGATGCTGTCAGAGCCGGAAAGTCGAAACTGCTGTACGCTGAAGATTTTATTTACGTCGACGGGGTCAAGGGAATTGTGGAGCTTTTGATCGAAGCTCAGAAGCAGAACAAAGGGAAAGTTCTTTATCAATCCGGTGTGTGTGCTCATCAGGGATCACATGCGCCGGCGTACGATACGCCCAGCAAGTCTGGTGGCGGAGCCCTCTTCAATAAGGCCTGCCATCCGTTAGGACCTGCTTTGTATTTGAAACAAGTCGAAGGAATTTTGAACGGGACCGGCCCAATTCGACCCGTACAGGTTTCGGCAGCTGCGCTTCAAATTCTTAAACATCAACCAGAGACAAGTCATGAGTTCTTTCGACCGATGCAAAACGTCGATGACTTTGGACGCATCACTGTGATGTTTGAAGACCGGACGATTGCAGAAGTTCATGGGCACGATCTCAGCATTTCTGGAATCCGAAACGAATTCTCGGTGATTACCGACTTCGCTGAGTACGATGTTCGCATGAACCCCAATAACGAAAATGAATTATTCTTACCCGAGGGAACAGCAGCTGGCAATATTTTGCTACGAGAAAAACTTTCGACTCCGCAAGGAACAAGTTTTCCTCGACCCAATCAGACCTACTCGCACGGATATGTCAACGAGATGAACGATGCCGTTGACTGTGCTCTTGAGTCAGACCGTTCTCCACAATCTGGACCGATGATGGCTTGGGACACGATGGCTGTCTTGATGGCAAGTTATGAAAGTGCAGATGCTGACGGTCGTTTTGTCGACATCAGCGAATACACAGTGCGGGGACGACAATTCACGGAAAACGAAATTCCGGATCCGCATCGACTCGGGAAAGTGTTCCAACGCCAGTAACAGGCAGGCAGCCGGGATCGCACAGTCAGTTTGCAATTCAATCAGTGCGCGAGCCCATTCAATTTCGAGTGATCGATTCGTTCAAGTTCAAGATGACTCTCGTGACAGACGTCCAGGCTGCGAGTTCTTGCTGATCGAGTTGTTTCTCGGACTGATCCGTTTCGAGATTCAGGCCAACATCGAGAAACTCTGCCACACTCTTCTCTCTTTCCTTGAAGTCCTTGCGGCTTTGCTCAAGGACTTCAAGGAGAACTTGCGATTCAACTTCGTCAGGCAAGCGGGAGACCGCTCTACGGAAAGCTGCTTCGATCCGCTGCTGGTCGGTTCCGTCTGATTCTTCAAGGATGCGTGCCGCAAATGAGCGGGCCGCTTCGATGAAAGTTGGATCGTTCATTAAAACCAAAGCAGCCAATGGAGTGTTTGAGCGCGGACGTTCGGCAGTGCATTCTTCTCGGCTGGGAGCGTCGAACGCTTTCAGCATCGGATGCAAAAACTGACGTTGCCAATGAACGTAAACCCCTCGGCGATATTGTTGAGAGTCTTGATCTGATTCGTACTCGCGCTTGGGGAAGTTGAGGTGTCGATAGTATCCCGGGGGCTGATATGGATGGCTGCTTTCTCCTCCATATTCTGTGTTCAACAATCCGGCAACCATGAGTGCATTGTCGCGAAGCACTTCCGCGGGGAGGCGGTAAGCACCCTGTCTGGCGAAAAGCTGGTTATAGGGATCTTTCTGTAACAGTTCGGGACTCGCGACTGACGATTGTCGATACGCTTTGCTGAGCAGAATTTGTTTCAAGATGTGTTTGACATCCCAGCCACTCTCGATGAATTCAAGCGTTAACTCATCAAGCAGTTCAGGATGCGAAGGCGGAGTCCCCTGCCCTCCAAAATCGTCGAGAGACCTCGACAGTCCAGTTCCAAAAAGGAGATACCAATATCGATTGACCTGGACCCGCGCGGTCAATCCGCCAACACCAGCTTTTGTTCCTGTTAACCAGTTTGCGAGATCAAGACGATTGGCTCGCCTTGATTGCAGATCAAGATTCCCAAGAAACTCCGGGACTGCCGGTTCGACGATTGGTCCGCTATCATCGAGCCAATTTCCTCGTGGCAGAACTCGCATTTCTCGCGGTTCTTTCGCAACAGTGACCATCGTTAAGCGGGCCGAATCTTCGATTTCTTTCTTCTCGGCTTCCAGAACTCCGCGACGTTTTGACTGAGACTTTGGCATCGTTTCGAGACGGCGTTCAATTTTGGCAAGTCTTTCACGACCACGCTGCGAAATGACTTCAAGTTCAGGGGGGCGGCGAGTGGGAAGTGCATTGCTCCCGATGTAGAAGTGTTGATCTTCATCGATGTCGGCAAAGAAGGCAGCCAGAGAATAAAAGTCTTGAATGGTGTACGGATCGTACTTGTGTGAATGGCACTGAGCGCACCCGACAGTTGCCCCCATCCAGACGGAACTGAGATTGCGGACCCGGTCAGCTGCATAGATCGACAGATACTCTTTCGGTTGCACGCCTCCTTCATGAGACGTTTGCAGCAAACGGTTGTAGCCGGTGGCAATCTTCTGATCGATCGTTGAATCTGGAAGTAAATCGCCAGCGAGTTGTTCGCGAGTGAACTGGTCGAAGGGCATGTTGTCGTTGAACGCTTCAATCACCCAGTCTCGGTAAGGGGAGATGTGATGGTCCTGATCTCCGTGGTATCCGACTGTGTCGGCGTAGCGAACGAGATCGAGCCAGTAGATCGCCATTCGTTCGCCAAAGTGATCAGAGGCTAACAACCTGTCGATGATGTCGCGATAAGTTTTTTCTGAATGGTCGGAGACAAAGGCGTCTACTTCCTCAGGGCTGGGGGGGAGTCCAATAAGATCAAAGTAGAGCCTGCGAATGAGGGTGACTGGTTCTGCCGGCGGAGAAAACTGAAGTCCTTCAGCGACCAGTTTCTCTGAGATGAATGAATCAATGAGTGTTGGCGTTGAAGTCTTCTCATTCGTTCTTGGTTCTCGACGTTTGGGAGGGACATACGCCCAAAACGGTTCGTACTTGGCACCTTGTTTGATCCAATCGGTGAGAAGTTTGATTTCTTCCGCTGAGAGATGTTTCTCCGATTCGGCCGGAGGCATGCGGAGTTCCGGGTCCGGGCTCAGCAAGCGTGCAATCAGTTCACTCTCTTCCGGCTTTCCCGGCACAATGGCGTACTCATGAGCAGCTTCTGCCTTGTCGAGACGCAAATCCGCCTGACGGTCTTCTTCATCCGGTCCGTGACAGAAGAAACATTTGTCCGAAAGAATAGGACGAATATCCCGGTTGAATTCCAGATCCTCAGCAGTCACCGAACTGACGATGGCAAGCGTGATGGAAATGACAACAGCGGACGAGACGAATAAACGCATCATAATCAAGTCTGATTGAATCGCGGGCAAAGTTGTCCCGTAGCCTCATTTTATACTCTTCAGTAATCGGAATTCCAGAGTCGAAAGCAATCCCAGTCTTTAGTGTGGCGAATTCAAGTTTCAGGATCGATTCGAAGTAATCTTCAGGTTCTGCCTCCGGGCGATCAGTCTACGAAGTCATAACAGTGAGTTTTATGGGCACTACAAATATTGAAATTGAAGATGCACGACACACGAAAAAAGCCCGCTTCGAGTGGAAGCGGGCTTGGTTGAATTTGTCGGCACAAAGTTCTTTGAGCCGATGAATGACACCCTGCCAGTTGCGAATGTTGCTTCGTTGTCGTGATGAAAACGAAGGCAGTACCAAGACTGCACCAATCAGGAGGATGATGCGTTCGACTACCGAACTTCAACACCTGAGTTTTTCAGAGCGAAGACCGCACCGCGATACGCTGACAATTTGGGAAGCCGCGATTTAGTTGCTTGTTTCCAGTATCCAACAGCATCTTGTTGACGGTCCCGTCGCAGGAGTTCCATTCCGATGAAATAGTATCCTTCGCAAAGCTGCGCCGCTTTTGCGTCTTCATTGTCTGGATGAACGGATTTCAGCATTGTGGCAGCATCGACTTGACCGAGTTGGAACAGGACCAGCGAATCGATCCAGTCTCGTGAGCCTTCTGGCTTTGACAAGACTTCCTGATAGTCAGCTTGCTTGTAGGTTCCTGCGCGAATGGCACTGGCAAGTTTCCAGGGCAGTAAGAATCGCATCTCTTTTTGAAGTGACAACGCCTTATCAAACGACTGGCCTGCACTCGCGAAATCTCCGGAGAAGAATTGAGCAAATCCAAGGTCAGCGAAAGCCATCGGGTTTTGCGGAGCGAGTTCAGCGACGCGTCGATAGTCGATGAGTGCTTCGTCGACTTTGTTTTGATTCAAACGGGCAGTTGCTCGAAGGCTTTGTGCACCAAGCTGATTCGGATCAACAGAGAGTGCCTCTGTGAGTGCTGCTTCGGCTTTTGCGGAATCACCCGCTTCAAGGTAAGCAAATCCTCGATTGATATAGGCGGGAATGAATCGCCCATCGAGTTTGATTGCTTGAGTGAAGTCAGCGACGGCCTCTTGAGTTTTGCCTTGAGACTGCAGGAACATTCCCCGGTTGTTGAAAACGATTGGGTTTGTGGGAAACTTTTCAACGACACTGGAAAACGCAGCAGTCGCTTCTGCTGGTGTTTTCGCAGTTGCTGCAAATTCGGCAAGGGCCATATGGGCTGCCAGATGTTCCGGATTGAGTTCGATTGCTTTTTTCAGATCGGTTTCAGTCGCTGCGTTATCTTTCAACCGCATATCTGCCTGAGCACGCTGATAGTACAAGTTCGCCTTTTGCTCCGTTGTGAGGTCCTCTCGTTCGAGGACGGAGTCAACGACGGTTTGAGCCGTTTTGGCATGGTTGACCTTTCCTTCCATGTCAGCCAGGTTGCTCATTCCATAAATGTACGGAAGGTAGTACTCCGCTTTTCCCTTTCCTTCGTGGCGAATCGCTTCACGAGAATCAGCAATTCCCTGACGGATAAATTCCACCTTTCCGGTGACAATTCCCATTTCTACGTGAGCACTACCACGCAAGTAGAGAGCAACATGGTCGTTGGGAGTTGATGCCAAGACTTGATTCGTTAGCTCAACCGTTTTAGGAAAATTCCGTTGACGATAAGCAACATCCGCCTGCTCTTTCAGAGCTTCCAGGTTAGCTGCGTTATCATCCTGAGCCGAAAGTTGGCTCCCAAGTCCAAGAATGGCAATACAGAGCAGCGCCCCGCTAAACTTCCGAAACATCCAAGATCCCTCCCTGAGGAAATTCCAAAATCAGTTTGATTTGAATTTTTTGCGCACCACACCCTGATGAACTGGCCTGGTTTGCCCCGCTGAAATCGTTTCAACGGCGATAATCAGGCAAGTTCGTAACTGATGTCCCAATTTCCATCAACCCCAGTCTCGGTTCCTTGCGATTCCAACGGTTGTCTTGGCGGTTCGGTGATCTCGCAAATCGTTGGAAATCGTGTACACTGTTGGCTCGTAAGTTGTTCTATTGGAAGATGTTTAGGCTTTTTGCTGACGAGAGCGTCATCCTGTTTATCAAATTTCTGAAAATTGCTCTTTCGTGTACACTCAGCAGTGATCACTGTACGAGATGTGAGCACCTTGAATCACAATTGATACCTCATGTTTGTTGATCGCGTTGAAATACTCTGCCAGGCCGGAGACGGTGGAAACGGGTGCATGAGCTTCCGTCGAGAAGCTCACGTTCCACGAGGTGGGCCAGATGGGGGCGATGGTGGTGATGGCGGAAGCATTTACATCAAAGTTGACTCAAATCTCGGGAGCCTGTCCAACATTGTCGGGCATCGGCACTGGAAGGCTGAAAAGGGACGTCCGGGTGAAGGTAAGCTGAAAACCGGGCGTAGTGGTGATGACGCCTACATTCTGGTAGCGCCAGGAACGCTGGTGAAAGACCTTGAACACGGATTTGTCATCAAAGAACTGCTGAAGGATGGTGATTCGCTGCTGATTGCCAAAGGGGGAAAAGGTGGTCGCGGAAATAAACACTTTGCGACATCGACAGACCGTGCTCCCAGACATGCCGAGGATGGATTTCCCGGAGAAGTTCGCGAGGTCATGCTCGAGCTGAAAGTAATCGCCGATGTCGGATTGATCGGAAAACCGAATGCGGGAAAAAGTACGCTCTTGAGTCGGCTTTCCCGGGCAAATCCAGAAATTGCAGCCTACCCGTTTACTACGAAATACCCCAACCTGGGGATGGTTCGAGTCGGATACGACCATGAGTTTGTGATCGCTGATATTCCCGGGTTAATTGAGGGCGCTCATGAAGGAGTCGGGTTAGGTCACGAATTCCTCAAGCATGTCCAACGGACACGGTTGTTTGTCCACCTCGTCGAGCCGACGCCAATGGATCAGACTGATCCGATCGAAAACTATCATCAGATTCGAAAAGAGATCTGCCTTTACGATGATACGCTCGAAGCCCGGCGTGAAATCGTTGTGGTCACCAAGTGTGAACTCCCCGATGCTCAAGCCTGTGCTGAACTCTTAAGCGAAGACCTCGGTCGAGAGGTGTTGCTCATCTCGGCAGTCACCGGTCAAGGTCTCCCGGAACTTGTACGGTTGATCGTCGCTGAATTGGACGAGATCGACGGCAAGGGAATGTTTTGAGAAGCTTTATCGTGATCGTGAAAATTGCTTTCAAAACTTTGTAACCAACTTTAACCAGCTTCAGCGTGGCAGGCGACACACTGTTGTTTGAGATTCTTCAGCTGCTTTGAGCGTTGCTCTTGGGCGTCGTCAGATGCGAGAGTTGCTGAGGTCTTCGATGCTTCAATAAATTTTGCACGCAACTTCTCGCTCAACTTCTTCAGGCGGGCAGACTCTTTGAATTCCTCAGACATTGCAACTGAATGTTCCACAATCAATTTTTGATTGGGCGTTGCAGACTCAATTTGAGCTTCCACGATGCCGAAATGCTCCTCGATTCTCGTCATGATGTCGGAGAGTTCGTCAACGGGTGCAATTTCAACCAGCTTTACTTTGGGAAGTTTTGCGTCTTCGCTCGGACTTAAGAGACGAAAGTTCCCGACATCACGAAATAGGCCAACGTACTTCGGGTCCGTCCCGACCTCTTTCAGGAATGTGATCGCTGTCTTGGATGTCATTTCATTTTGGGCAATCCCACAAATTGCTGCGGCTGCTGGTCCTCGATGCAATCCATGATGACAATGCACAAAAATGGGTGACTCGCACTCTTCCACAACCTTTGCCAACTTTCGAGCTGAGTCGCGTGGAATGCCAGAGTAAGGCAAAGGGATATGCACGTACCGCAGCCCGTACTTCCGAGCTAATTCAACACGCGGAGTCGTTCCGTCAACGCAAACGATCGTCTTGATTCCATTCTTCTGAAGAGCAGCGAAGTCTTCTTCACCTTCCGGTTGGGCTCCACTGAACAGCGACTTGTTCACTTGCCGATAATTTTCAATCTTGGGCGCGGGGGGCTTCTGTTGTTGTTCCTCCGCAGTCAGGATTGAGATCGACCAGACGAGCATGAAGGTCAACGAGGCCGCTCCTGAAAGGATGATTGAAAGCCTCCATGAGAAGAGATCATATTGTCGAGACGTGAGTGGCTGTTGGATTTTGCTTTGCATACTTTGATTTGATCGTATTATTTCTGTTTCTGCAATGATCCTGAAGTACGTATGCCGATCTCAATCTGTTTGATGAAATTCAGGTTTGAAATCGTATTCACTGAATTTTTATTTTCCACCATTTTCGCCAACTCTGAATGAAGCTCGTCAAGAGTTTGTTCAGCCAGCTTGAACACCAGCGAACAATCAAGATAGCAGGTAAAATCAACACCAGCACCCATGGGAGGACCCCCACCAAAACGATTGCAAGAGTTCGGATGAATACGACCAGTCGGCTGATTGAGACGCTGAACGTTCGCTGAACTTCTGCCATGAATCCTAACTGCTGCTCTGGCTGGTAATCGCGGTATTCTTGAACGTGTAGCGTTACGGTGGAGAAATCGACTTGGTGAGTCAGTAACCGCATTCGTCCTTGCATGCTTTCCAGTTCCGTGCGGATTCTCATCAATTCTTTTTCGACAGCCAGTGTCTCCTCGAGTTTTGCGGTATCTTCTTCCAGGTGCTTGAGCATCCGCGCCTCTTCCTGCTTCTTCGTGCGGATGCGCCCTTCCAGGTCATAATACTGAGCGGTCACTTCGGTTGAGTTTTCATTTTGAGACTGCAGTTCTCCAAGTTTTCCCGCTTGATCCAGAAAGTCAGCATACTTCCGAATCGGAATTTTGATGACCCATGTTCCGGAACGTCGAGTTCCTGAGATTCCATCCAGGCTTGAACTGGCAACATAACCGCCGTGTGCCTTCACGATATCTTTAACCCGTGCCGGAATATCATCAAAAGAGGTCACCTCGATGCGGAGTTCAGACTCATAGATGATTTTTCTCTCGACCGCTGAATCTTCGCTCACTTCGGGATCGAGTGAACTTCCCTCAGTCGGGACTTGATTCATCGCGATTTCATTGAAGTCGCTGACGTCCTCTGAACCTGTCGAGGCGAACTGTTCTGACTTCGACAGGGACATCGATTCGGATGAGCCACACCCAGAAGCAGAGACGCAAAAAATGATGGTCCACAAAGAGACAGAGCAGAAGAGCGCGATCGCTTTCATATCATCCTCCAAGAGTGAGTTGCTATGAAAGTACAGATGCGCCAGCTATGGGAAAATTCCCAGGAATTTCCTATTTATGGAAAACCGATTCGTCAGAGAATGCAATCGTGAGGCAGGCTCGAAGCAACTTGAGCTTATTCCATCGGGATCAGATTTCGCAGATACTGGATGGCTCGCATTGAGTCTCCGATCTTATCATTTCCCGTTGAACGTCGAACGTTTAACCAGCCGGAGTATCCCATTTCTTCAATGAGACCCGCGATCTCGTCCCAGTCGATCTCACCCCGACCGACAGGAACTTCTTCGCCAACTCCATCAACGTCGCGGACGGCATCTCGAATATCAATATGTTCAATCACCTGGTTGAGTTCGCGCAACTGCTTTACTGGTGATCGGCCAGAAAGAACCCAGCTTCCCAAATCGGCATCAACTGCAATCGGCCCGGTCTTGATTTGATTCAGGAATGAGAGCAAAGTCTCTGCGGAATCACCGGCCGGAATCACGCAAATCGTCACTCCGTAGTGGTTCGCATGAGTGACCAAATCTCGCATGATCGGAAAAATCACCTGCTTGGCTTCTTCTGACTCCAGATCGGGAAGGCGACCGAGTCTGATCGTCAACGTTCGCAACTTCATCTGTGAAGCAAACAGGATTGCATTCCGCACTGCTTCAAGTCTTTGTTCAAGGCGCTCATTCTCAAATAAAGAACTCCGCAGAGAAAAATGCGCAGAAGCAGGTTGAAGATTTCTCTCGTTCAAATAATTCTGAAGTTGCCTTCGCGCTGTCGATCCATAGTCCGCAGGTCGTAGCTGACTTCGCAAATCGAATTGGACGCCCTGAGCTCCGATTTTCATCGCTGAGTGCAAAGCACTGCGAATATCCTGATCGAACTCGTAAGTAGCAACGGAAATTTTCACGCGAAACACAATTGAACCTTTTGATCGGTGTCTGCTGAGATGTTCTCGAACTTCTCAACGGACGTTTGGATTTCATTAGCGACCAGGTGACGTTGAGCCGCTTCAGTAGACATCATACCTCTCTGCATGGTGTGTCAATGATGAGAGAGGTTTCTCCCTTTTGTACCAAAACTGACAATCTGAATCTTGAACTGGTGTTCGGCAACCGTTCGCCGGATAGAATAGTTGTTCAGAGCAAATTCAAAATCTGTATTTGTCCGTTCTGCCTCGTTGCGAACAGCATTTTTGTTAGAGAAATGCGTTCTTCACGGGCACGCGGTAGAGCAAACTGCTCGAAAGTCTGAATTAGCTTTCATAAACACTGAGGAAAATGACCATTCCACAAGTTTCCGGACTGGTTCACGTGTCATGAAGAGTGCGGTGACCTGCGAGGGCATCCAACATCGTTCCTGAAAATCCGACATCGATTATGTCCATGAAATTAAAGAAACTCATTGAGTACCTTGGAGAGTTTGCACCGCTTGAACTCGCTGAGGACTGGGACAATGTCGGTCTCTTGGTTGGGGATGAGAATGCGGAAGTTTGCAGGGTCTTGACCTGTTTGACCCTGACTCCGGATGTGGTTGTCGAAGCCATTGAACATCAGGCAGAGCTTATCGTTTCTCACCATCCGATCATGTTTCGGTCAATCAATAAAATTACCTCGCAGAACAGCGAGGGGCGAATGCTGCTCGACCTCGTCTCCAACAAGATTGCGGTTTACAGCCCACATACTGCTTTTGACAGTAGCGCACTCGGCATTAACGAACAGTTGGCTACGGACCTTGGACTGGCGTCGATCAAACCGATTCGGCAAATCGAGGGTGAAGCTGTCCCGCCTGGATCAGGCAGTGGGCGATATGGAAAGTTGAAACACGAAATGGAGTTGGAGAAGTTTCTTGTTCACGTGAAGAAGACTCTTCAGATTCCGTTCCTGCAATATACCGGTGGCCTCTCTCAGAAGATCAGCACCGTTGGTGTCGCCTGTGGTTCAGCGGCGGAGTATTTGCAGGACGCAGCACGCCTTGGTTGCGACGTCCTGGTCACTGGAGAAGCCCGCTTTCATGCCAGCCTGGAAGCTCGGAGTCTTGAGACGGCAATGGTCCTGACTGGGCACTTTGCATCTGAAAGACCAGCTGTTGAACGGCTTGCCGTTTTGCTGGCAGAAGAATTCCCGAATCTTAAAACCTGGGCTAGTGAAATCGAATCAGACCCTGTTCAATGGAGTGTCTCATGAATGACACAGACGTAGCCAAGTCGAAGCACGAAGAGGTCCCGGAAAAGGGACCCCGTCCACTCCCTGAAGTCCTTCTTTGGCGGGGAGTCCGTCTGAGATGTCCTCGTTGTGGGGAAGGTCGTCTCTACCGGAATTACATCAAGATGAATGACTGCTGTTCGAGTTGCAGCTTGAAGTTGAAACGAGAACCGGGGTACTACCTGGGAGCGACTTATTTCAACTACGGTGCCACAGTTCTGAGTATGTCAGCCATGTTTTTGTTCTTCCGCCTTGGAATGAACATCTCGGTCGATACGATCCTTTGGCCGCTGTTCACGTTTTGTCTCATTTTTCCACTGCTCTTTTTCCGGCACGCACGAGCGCTATGGTTAGCGTTCGATTGCCAGTTTGACCGCTCGGTCCTTGATGAGAAGTAAGCCAGTTACGATTTGTGTGTCGTATCTTCAGCAGATTCGAGCCGATCGATAAATTCGTCCGTCATTCCGGCTTGCTGGCGGGCTTGGCGTTGGAAGTCTTCGCCGCGAGCTTTTTCGGGGCGAAGGGGCCAGTGCAGATGCTTTTCGAAAGCTTCCCAGTCTGAGAGTTCTTCAGGCTTCAATTTGCGAAGCCATTCGAGACCGAAGCGGACGTGTTCGATTTCATCATCATGAATCGCCCGCATGATATGCGCGCTGCGTGTATCTCCGACGGCATTGAACGCCGTTTCCAGCTCGATCGTATGGTCCAGGTTTCTGCCTTCGAACACGAGTGGTAACCCGGCGAGGTAGTCGAGGACGTTCTCGAAGTCCATGGCCTTCTTCCAGATGTAGCAGTTGACTGGAAGGTCACCAAATTGAACGCCTAACTTGGCGGCTCTTTCGGCGTGCATCCGTGTGTGTCTTTGCTCATCAACCATGATGCGCGCGAGCCCGTGGCGAAATTCGCTGGGGGCGTCGGGAAAGGCGAGAAGAGTCCAGGCCATCACTTCGAGTGCCTGCAGTTCATGGTTCGCGAGAATATGGTGAGCGACTGCTCGTTTGCGAGGGTCGATGAGAGATTGAGGAGACGGAAGGCGAGGAGCAGCACGGCGTTCGGCGAACTGTAAGTTCGGTGGACGGTTCGGCTCTTCTACACGCACTGCCTCACCGGGGAAGTCATCAGTCATCTCGGTGGAGATTGCATTGACTTTTAGAGCGAGTTCGGTTGAGAGGAGAACGCGCTCGGCGAACTCTCGGATTTCCATAGCTTGCTGTCCAGAATGAATGTTCGTCGGAGACATCAGGTATGACCGTATGAGCATCGTCACTGAGTGACTCTCTCAAATACTGTCACTGAGTGACCCTCGGAGCAGTCTCACCTAAAGCAGTTTGCTCTGCTGTGTGCCCGTGAAGAACGCATCTCTCTAATAAAAATGCTATTCGCCAAGAGGCAGATCCTGCAAACCAATCCGAAAGATGCTCAAGCTGTCATCAATCTGGACATCTTACGGGAATAGGAATTCAATTCCAACGACGAGACCTTGAGCATAGAAGTTCGACAACTCATTCCGTGTGCCAATGATCGGAGGATCATTCACAGAAGCTGGAGCGTTGTAATCG
This sequence comes from Thalassoglobus polymorphus, assembly GCF_007744255.1. Classification (GTDB taxonomy): domain Bacteria; phylum Planctomycetota; class Planctomycetia; order Planctomycetales; family Planctomycetaceae; genus Thalassoglobus; species Thalassoglobus polymorphus. The sequence goes on from NZ_CP036267.1 coordinate 1,926,589, forward strand.
ATATTGTCATATGCTCGGGAGAATCCAGTTCCAGCGAGAAGCTGGTATGAAAGCACAAGGTTCAGGTTTTCTGTCGCTTGATACTTTCCGTAAACCGAAAAGTCGATCATTGGAGCAAAGCGAGTATTCTCGTCTGTGCTTGTCACAGGAAGTTCATCCACTGTGAAAATTTGGGCAGTGTTGACTTGATCCTGAAGGCGATTGATTCCGAACAGGAATTTGAAGTCAGTCCCCAAAGTGAAACGTTTGATCTTACTCTCTGCTCGAAAACCGACTTGTGGGCCAAAAATGTGGTTTTGAGAGAGCGAGTTGATTCGGTGGTCCAGAATGGTCGTCGGATCATTTAATGGATCAGGAATGTCCTGTCCTGAGATCGACAGTTTTTCTTCCATGCTGAGGTATCGAAAACCTGCGATGGGGCGAATGAGCATCGATGCATTGGGAGTCATCGGATTCGCAATCAGGTTGGTCTCTATGCCGTAGATATTTGTTGTCAGAGAAGCTCGCATCCCCTCGCTAAAGAGAATCATGGTGTTATTGTTCACAACTCCATTGTTCAACAAGGTGACAGCTCCGATGAGCGTTGTGTTCTGGAATGCGAAGTTGTCCACGAATGGGTCAACCTTCACGAGATCGTTAAATTCTTCCAGGACAAATGCACTCGCCTCGAAATCACCAATCGTCAGCGGGATTCCAAAAGTTCCTCGAAATCCGTTGAGTCCTGATTCTTGTGCTTCCCCAATACGTGGAACCACAGCAACTGTTTGAGGACGAGCTCCGAGAATACGGTCTTGAGCATCTAACCGGCGTTGTCGATCTTGCCCGGAGAGATCATAGGGGACGCCAGCTGCGTTGGGAGCGACCGGTGCGCCGAGAAGAGTGTCGTCGGCACCTCGGATTTCCCAATGCAGGACATCAAAGCGAACCCATGCTTTGTTGACTTTGTTACTAAGAATGTTTCCCAGACGTGTGTCAGGGCCGAACATCCATCCGTTATCGTCGGGCGTCAGTTGTGCATACGGACCACCTTGGCCACCTCTGTAATAGCCCCCTGCTCCCATCCCAGCGTATTGCTGTGAAGGACCGGGGCTCCCGAGGTATCCTGTATTTTGAAATCCTGATTGCGGATATTGCCCCTGTGCAAAACCTGCCAATGGCAGGAAACTGCTGATGACAAGAACAATTCCGCTCAACCAACGAGTCATAGTGCCGATCCTGGTCGAATCTTTTCCGCTGTTCCGTTTTCCGCAACTGGCAAATGGAGATATCACAGGCATTTGATCTTTGCGGTCAATGGTTCACGTTGTCCAAATATGGGGTGTAGCGAGACCGTTCGGTAGCGCACCTCCACTCCGTGTCACTTGTATCGGCCACGGGGAAATGAGAACTTGGGTGAACTTTGAGGATTTTGACGATCGAAGCGGTTTTGACGAACGGTTCAGCGACTCATTGAGAGTTGGTTTTAATTCGCAAACCCTTTCTGTTAAGCGGCTTACGTCATTGTTCGGATGGTCGGTTCGTCTTCAAGATTTCCTGATAGATGGAGAGCATCGACTCGGTCATTTTTGAGGCGAGGAAATTCTCTCGGATGTGATCTCTTCCAAGTCGCCCAATTTCCCTGGCTTGGTGACGATGAATCAAAAGTTCGTGAAGTTTGGTAGAGAGTTCTTCAACGTCAGCTGCTGTGACGAGGAGCCCCGTCACGCCGTCATCCACAATATGGGCAACGCCATCAATGTCTGAACTGACGACGGGCAACCCGGCAGCCATGGCTTCGAGTAAGATCAGTTTTGAACCTTGTCGCAGTTCCGGGAGGACAAACAGGTCAATGGCCTGAAACACCTGCCGAAAGTTTTCAAGATGCGGGAGAATCGTCAGCGATTGGCTGATCTTCAACTCTTCAGCCAGCTGTCTTAGCGACTTTTCTTCTGGACCCGAACCAGCAATGAGGAAAAGAACATCTGGATGCTTTTCCAGGATAGCCTTGGCGGCCCATAAAAAGTGGTTCAGCCCTTTCTCCTTCTCAAGTGGTCCTGCTGTCCCAATGACCGGTGGTCGATCTTCGGGGAGAATCGGTTGAAGGTCTTCCTCTCGAGGAATGCTCACCCCGTTCTGGACGACACTGACCAACTCTTCCGGGAGTCCGGTCTGGTTAAGGAATTGTTGTCGAATCGAGTCACTGACTGTAATGATTCTCCGGCACCAGCGAAGGTCGACTTCAAACTGCCCATCGGCAGGAGGAATGTCATGAAGGTGCAAGACGTACGGGGTTTCGATTTCTCGTGCGAGCCTGGACCCGAGTTGGTGCATGTGGCGATGCTGTATATCAATCAGGTCCGGCCGATTCTTCAAATATTCTCGTTTGATGAATCGAGCAGAAATTCGGGACAGGATGGGAACCTGCAAGTATGGATCGACATAGATTGAGTTTCTGCCGATCTTTTCTGCCAGTGAAGGAGGTGGATTTGCAGAGAGAACTCGAATTTTGACAGCTTCCTCAGGCAGAGCTTGAATGATCGACATCGATCGCTGGTAGCGTCCGCGAAGTTCGAAGCTTCCGAGAATGAACAGGAGATCAATCGCTTTTGTCGCCACTATTTACAATGTATTTCTAAGGAGGAGCCCGGTCGAAGATGACGCGAGTTGACCACTGGAAATCGCAGCAAGGAACTTAAGGCCCAACAGCGATGAGTTTCTTTTTCATTCAGAAAACGTAGGCTGTGAGGGATGTCTTCATTGCGTCAGGACAATTGTATTGCCTGTCGCGTTTCATGCTTGTTGTGCTCATGAGATCACAGACATGGCTTCATAGACTGCTCGCCGAAAGACGGATTTCTAGGTCAACTTTCGAATTGGTGTTCAGGCTCAGCCTCAAGGCGGACAGCAGTTTTACTGGTGAAGTGCAATTTACAAAGGGCGATAGCCAAGCCGACTCTCCGTTAGCCACGGTTAATCTTTGCTGTTGTTTCTCAATGCTTTGGGAGGAGAGAGAATCTCGTTAAGAACCACAGCATTTCGAATTCCCGCCCTTGAGTTCAGCAACGCAGCGAACGAGTTTTTATTCGATTTGCGTTTACTAACTTTGGTGACTCCCCCGATTTGTCCAATGACAGTCGGGCTGGAAGTTGCGGTGACATGCGGGAGGTGAGGGACATGGGATTTGACGTGCTCATCGATCGACTGTGACACCTTTTGCGGAGCCTGTGCTGCCGCTGCCGAGGCTTGTTGAGATTGCTTCGACCTGCTTTTTGACGACTCAATGCTGCTTCTTTGGCTCGAATCAGGCCGTTTTCTCGTTGGCTTGGGCTTTGCTGGCAACGGGTTCGACCGAGGTGGCTGTTGCCCAGCTTGTTCAGCCAGAATTTCGTCTCTGGTTCTGCGCCGTCGCGGTGGAGGTGGTCGACGGGAAGGAGGCGGTGAGATGACCTCGACCTCTTCGGTTCCCGATGGCCTCGAAGGTCTTGAGACACGGCCACCTTCGCGGCGGGATTGCTTCAAGAACTGGTCGATTTCGTTTTGTACACCGCTTTGTCTTGGTGTCGGACGCCGCTGTTGTGGGCCTCGTTGATTCTTCGGGGGCTGATTTTGGCTGACCAGATTGACAATCCAACCCATCAGGGCAATCAGGAAGACAACGATCCCAAAAAAGCTTTCGAGATCAGCGAGCAGTAAATATGGCGTCATGTCTTCTATCACCTCTGTTGATTGGTGAAAGGCGAAATCAAAATGATGTGCGTCCGTTTATTAGAGCAGTTTGCTCTATCGTGTGCCCGTTAAGAAAGCATTTTTAGAACCAGTCCGGAAACTTATGAAATGATGAATTTTCTCAGTGTTTGAGAGCACAAGTTCAGGTTTCAGGATCAGTTCTAGTAAAAATGCTGTTCGACACGAGGCAAATCCTGCAAACGCTGTGAAAAAACGCCCATTCCACACGTTTCCGGACTGGTTCTAGTTTTCTGGTTGATGAGCGACTTCGTCTCCCATCCCGGCAATGGCAGATCGCATTGATGTGTCCGCCTGGACGTTTTTAAGTTCATAGTAATCGAGCAAACCGAGTTTTCCAGAACGAAACGCCGCCGCAATTGCTTCAGGAACTTCTGCTTCGGAAAGCACGACAACAGCACGATTCTGTTGAGTTTTCGCGACCATTTCCTGTTCTTGAGCTGCAAACTCCGCACGTCGTTGTTCTGCTCGAGCCTGAGCGACTCGCATGTCGGCTTCGGCTTGATCAGCCTGAAGTCTCGCCCCGATGTTCTCTCCAACATCAATATCAGCAATATCAATGGACACGATTTCGAAAGCTGTTTGTGCTTCCAAGCCTTGGTTGAGGACTGTTTTAGAGATCCGGTCAGGATTTTCGAGAACCTCGGCGTATGTCTTTGTGGAACCGATTGCTTGCACAATTCCCTGACCGACACGAGCAATCACAGTCTCTTCTGTTGCTCCCCCTACCAACTGCTGAATGTTTGTTCGTACAGTCACGCGTGCCCGAGCTTTTAACTGAATTCCGTCCGCAGCAACGGCATCAAGCGTGCCAGCATTCTTGCGAGGATCTGGGCAGTTAATGACCTTTGGGTAAACACTCGTTTTGACTGCGTCCAGAATGTCTCGACCTGCGAGATCGATCGCTTGAGCGACTTGCCAGTCCATGTCGATCTGTGCTCGATGAGCGGCGACGAGAGCCCGGATCACGTTGGGAACGTTTCCTCCGGCGAGGTAGTGGGCTTCAAGAGCTCGCGTCGAGATATCGTAGTGCTCTGTCAATCCGGCTTGCACAGCCATGATTTTACTTCGGACAATGACTGTCGGATTCACCTTTCGAATCGACATCATGATCAGGTTCGTCATCGAGACGCCGGCGCCGGTCATTTTGCACTGAACCCACAGGCCAAAATATCGTGCCAGCACTGCCATCATAATAAAGACGACAATGGCGCCGAAAACTAAGCCAATAATCCAAGCGCTATTCATCTCAGTTTATCCTGATTCAAGGTTTTACTTATTGGGGAAATAGCCGCAAATCCCTATGATATGTGTACTTCCGCTGTCGGGTGAAGTCAAGTCACGAGGGGAAACTCCATCAACTTCGTAGTGATTCCGAACCGAAGACCCGGTAGCATTCTTCAGTGGTCGTTTGGCCGGATTCAACCATTTTTTGAGCCTGCTGGAGCATTGGAATCATGCCTGAGGACAAGGCTGCACGTTCGAGAAATTGCACATCTTTCTTCTCCAGAATGGCATTGGTAATCTCTGAGTGTTCAATTCGGAGCATTTCTGCCACGACGATGCGGCCTGAGTACCCCGTCATCCGACACTCCTGGCATGGGCTCGCTTCAGCCTGCCGACATTGACACGATTTTCGAAGTAATCGCTGAGCTAAAACTGCAGAAAGTCCACTCCGGAGGATATACGGTTCGATTTTCATGTCTGCTAACCGTCCCAGTGCTGCCGCCGCGGTCCCTGCATGGAACGTCGACAAAACCAGGTGACCGGTGAGTGATGCCTGAAAAACGATGCCGGCGGTCTGTTTGTCGCGGATTTCTCCAACCATAATGACATCGGGGTCCTGTCTCATCAGTGAAATCAGCCCTCGTTCGTAGGTAAAGTCGCTTTCTGGCTTGATGGCTGATTGTGAAATTCCGGGGAGAATTGCTTCAACGGGGTCCTCAAGCGTACAGATGCTTCGCAGTGAGACGCTTGTGGTCAGAATGTGACGGATCGCTGCGTAGAGCATGGTCGTTTTGCCAGAGCCTGCTGGCCCACATGTCAGTAACAGGCCTGATGTCTGTTCAAGTATGTTGCGAATGGAGTTTTGGATCTCTGAGTCGTATCCAAGGTCCTCGATGGTTCGGTACTCTCCCGAGCCAACGAAAAAACGAACGACTGCTTTCTCTCCGTGAACGGTCGGAAACGTACTGACACGAATTTCCGAATCGGTCGGCTCTCCTTTGACACGACCTTCCTGCGGAACATCAGTTCGGTACGTCAACAAATTTGCGACGACTTTGAGCCGCGTCACAATGTTGACTCCTCCAGCGATGCGATCCGCAGCTTCCAAAACGCCATCAATGCGAAAATAGGGAATCAGTCCGTTTGGAGTTTTGTCAGGAATCAGGTGTAAATCGCTCGCTTGACGTCGAATCGCCATGTCCAACAGGACATCGACTGCATGAACTGCGTACTTTTCTTCACCGGCCTGATATGGGGCCAAAAGAGATTGAAGTTCTTCGTTGAGTGTCATGCTTCGCTTCTTCTAAAAACGACCGAGAGGCACCCTTGCCTCGAGCAGATTGCTCTACCGTTGTGCCCGTGAAGAACGCATTTTTCTAGAACTGATCCTGAAACTTGAAATTGCTCTCTCAAACGTTGAGGAAAGCGACCATTCCAGTGGTTTTCGGACTGGTTCTGGTAAAAATGCTATTCGCCACGAGGCAGATCCTGCAAACCAACTTGAAAGATGCTCTCACGGTCTCATGAACGTAGGAAACTGTGAGTCAGATGAAAAAACTCGCTTAGATCTTAAAAGATTTCCAGGAATCATCCCTCATCAATAGCCGCTGATGAACTTTGACGTCAGTCCCATGTTCGGCAGAGCTTGCCGTCAGGGACTCAAAAAACTGTCTGAGGCAATTCTGCTGCTGCAATGGTATGCATTGGCTGATATCGTCGCGAATGCCAGTCGGTCCCGCTGCGCTTCAGTAGGGCTCTAAGGCCCGAAACTGTTCTGAGGCAATGAGACAATTTTTTCAGGGCATGATCGTTTCATAAGGAATGGCCACTTCCATCAGGTTCAATTCAGGATATCGTCCGCCGTGATTCTTAAAAAATCGATTCTTCTGACCGGACTCGCTTGCGCACTCACTACGAGTGGAATCGCTATTTGCGATGATGAGATTTCTTCAGATTCACCAAAAACAAGTGAAAATAAACCTGAAGTGTTACAGCCAGCCTCTCGCCCTCCTGTTTTGCTGGCTCCTCCTAAAACTACAACTCCGGTTTCAACCGACGATCCTCCCGAAGCCAGAAAGGTCTCACCCACTGCCAAGCTTTCGCCCAGCGATTCGAATGTCAGCAGAACTTTAAATGGATTGAAAACGTCGAACGGGTCTTTGGAGCAAGGATTTGTCTCTCTGCTTTCTGGCGAAGGTCTGGCTGGCTGGGTTGTTCATGAAGGGCGAGCTGATGCCTGGAAACAAGATGGAGAAACAATCTCTTGCACCGGTGCAGGTGGAGGATGGCTACGAACAGAAAAAGAATACAGCGACTTTCAGCTGAAATTTGAATACAAACTTCAGCCTGGTTGCAATACCGGGCTTGGAATTCGTTGCCCCAGTGATGGGAATCCGACATTCACTGGAATCGAGTTGCAACTTCTGGACGACACGGCAGAGAAGTACAAAAGCTTGCGAGCAGATCAATATACCGGGAGTCTCTACTATCAGGTCGCTCCTCAAACAAAACCTGAGTTGAAACCTGCTGGCGAATGGAATGAATGCGAAGTCATCTGTCTTGGCGATCAGATTACAGTGAAAATGAACGGGCAAGTTGTCAATAATATCAATCTAGCGAGACCGACTGGTGAAAAACCAGGTACGGAAAAGACCTGGAAGCTGGCAGAACGTCCGCCATTGGGGCATCTGGCACTTCAGAGTCACCCTTCTCAAGTCGAATTTCGAAACTTGCGAGTCAAAGACCTTTCCATCGAGACCACTTCCGGCGTTCGGTATGTCAACCTTCAAGATGGCGAAGGGGAAGTCTTTACTGATGCGAAGATGGTCACCGTGCACTACGTCGGTCAACTCCTCGATGGAACTCGCTTTGGAGATACTCGTGATCTCGGAGAACCAGTCTCAGTCCCTGTTGATGGGATCATCGATGGTTGGAAGCACGGGATTGAAGGGATGAAAGTGGGTGGGCGGAGAAGACTGATTGTTCCGCCTGAGATGGCTTATGGCAGCCAAGGTGTTCCAAACTTGATTCCACCGGGGGCGACTCTGGTTTTTGAGGTCGAATTGTGTGGCTTTGAGCGTTAACCTAGGATAAACGCCTTTTTATCATTCAACGCGATTGTTTATAGAACTGATCCTGAAACTTGAAATTGCTCTCTCAAACGTTGAGAAAAGCGGCTATTCCAGAGGTTTTCGGACTGGTTCAAGAATTTCTCCGCAAACCTGAGTTTAGGCTCTCACCATTCAGAGAGTTCCTCATTGGACAGGTTTTCGGTTGCTTCATATTTTGATAGATCATTTCTTCGCGTTGATTTGTTGGGCATCTTGGGGAATCGAAATGAGTGAATCTAAAGAAAGTCCGTGTCCCGATTGCGGGGAGATGGTACGTGTCAACTCGTTGCGCTGCTGGAACTGCGGCGCATTCATGAATCCAGAGCTGGAAGAAAAATATCTGGAAATGCAGGCCAAGCCGCAACAGACAATCTTCAGTGATCTTCCTGATAGTGAAGTCTCATCTTTAGCGGATGACGCCTCGACCGAAGAGGGAGGAGATGACGACTTCGAACTCTCCATGCCGTCGAAAACGCCTGCTGTCACCAACGAGGCGGGAGCACTTCCGTCTGATCTGAATGATCCTGCGTCAACAGATCCCGAGTCAAAACGGTCTGCAGAAGATGCTCCTGTCAAATCCACAGGCGACGACATCTTCAACATTGCAATGAAGGACGAGAAACAACTTCAAAAGCAACGTCGAAAAAGAGCCCAGCGAGGCGGGATGAAGACCCCTGGTGGCGGGCTCATCATCTTCTGTCCTTACGGTTGCCGAATCGTTGTGAAGGAATCGCACCGCGGAATGCAGGGAAAGTGCCCGGAATGCCGAGCACCGTTTATCGTCCCAGTCGATCCTCCGAACTTCCGCAAAGAAAAAACCTCGGACGATTCAAGCAGCAAAGAGGCCACAAAAGAAGGCTTCGAAGGCTGGTTGTCCGACTTGCACTTGCACAATGTGAATCCGGAAAAATTGAAGCTCAAAGCAGACAGCTTACTGAAAGAGTTCACACTCGCTGACTTCGGCTTCTCGGATGATCAACTCGTCGTCGCTGTCTACACCAAGAAAGCGCGTGCGGCACTCGGCAAAAGCGACGGGAAAAATGATCCCCGTACAGCCCTGAAAGCTGAGTTGCAGGCTGGCAAAAAAGGGGAGAATCCTGACCTCGCAGAAATGATGACTTTCTCGAAAGATGACTTGGCACAAATCAAAGTTGTGCAACCAGTCGCATCACGTGCCGACTCGATCTTTCATGGAATTACCGTTTTCGGAGAGGGCCGGATTTCAATTCAACTGCCGCACGTCGAAGGCAAGAATGAGATTCTGTATGTCTCGATGGGACTGACGCAATTCTGGGAATTCCAAAAGCTCGTAGAAGAAAAATACGGCGTGACATCACTCGGAGCCGGTGCCGGAATTCCTTCGGAGCATGAGTACGAGAGCTATCGCTGCCACTTCCTCGAAACACAAATCAAGGCTTTGAAAAACCTCGAATTTTACAAAGCCGACGAAACTGTCGAACTCGAAGCGGTCGGCTATCAATGTGGAAAATGTCAGGCGACTGTCAGTGAAGAAGGCCGCAAACGAGAGGGCCTGGGCGGGAAAACTGCTAAAGGAATTCCGAAAGCTAAATGCCCGAAATGCAGCAGTAAGATGGGCGACAACACGCTTTACGGAATCAAACAAGAAGCCGAAGAGCCTGCAACCGCTGGAGCGATGTAAGCAGTTGAGTGCATCTCTTTGACATCAGTGAAATGAAAAGCCCGCAGGAACAATCTGTTCCTGCGGGCTTTTTGAGCAATTTCGATTCTTCGATTTCGATTTTTGTTGTGCCCGTGGAATATCAGCGCTTACTTCACTGATGAGATCACAGTCCCGGTGGACATGTCGTTCACCATTTCGCCTGCGTGATAGCTCGAACGGACGAACGGGCCGCAAGCGACCATGCTAAAGCCAAGTTTGTGGCATTGCTGGGCAATCTCTTCAAATTCCTCAGGCGGAACATAACGCTCGACAGGAAGAAGTTCGGGCCCTGGATTCAAGTACTGTCCGATGGTGATCATGTCGACACCGACGGATCGCAAATCAGCACAGGTGTCGATCACTTCTTCGATTGTTTCCCCGAGTCCCAGCATCAGCCCACTTTTGGTCGGCATATTGGGATCTTCTTCTTTGACTTGGGCGAGCAAGTCAAGAGTTCGCTGATAGACAGCATTCCGTCTCACACGGTCATACAAGCGTGGGACTGTCTCGGTGTTATGGTTGAAGACATCAGGCTTGGCTTGAACGACGCGGCTGATCGCTTCACGGTTGCCGAGGAAGTCTGAGGTGAGAACTTCGACAGCGGCACCGGTCCGTTCACGAACCTTCAGGACGCACTGATAGAAATGTTCTGCACCACCATCAGGAAGATCGTCGCGTGTGACACATGTGATCACGACGTGCTTGAGTCCCAAACGGGCAGCTGCTTCAGCAACGCGATCCGGTTCGTCTTCTTCGACCGTTTCCGTTTTCCCCTTCGGGACCGAGCAGAACCCACAGGGGCGTGTGCAAACGTTCCCGAGAATCATGAACGTCGCTGTTTTCTGTGCCCAGCATTCTGTGCGATTCGGGCACTTGGCACTCTCGCAAACGGTCTCCAGATTCAAATCTTCGATGACGCTGGAGGTAAATCCCATCTCCGCACTCGGCATGGGGCGCTTGAGCCATTTGGGTAAACGGCGACGCGGCTTCGAACTCGCTGCCTCAGGAGTCGGGGAACTACCACAACCGCTGCCCGGTTGGTTTTCGGCAGTTTGCTTTGAATCGATAATCGGGAGATCAAACATGTTTTGCAACTTGTCGTGTGGTTTTCTTCAAGAGAGGGTGACCTGTAGAAACATCGGTCGTTTCATATCCGAATTGTTTCGAAATCGTTCGAATTAATGATTCTCGCAACTTCGACATTTGAACAGGAGGAATACGTTGAGCTTGAATGGAGATCGCTCGCTGATGATCTGAGTTCGGAACTGTCATTTCCAGAAAATCAGGCGAGATCGTCACATTCAAAAAGAGTCCATGATTTGACACCCACGATCGGACGCTTGAGCCGAAGAAAGCCAGTTGCCCTCCCCTGCCCCAGACTCCGGGAAACTCAGGGTGTCTCTTCGCCGGAATTTTGAGTTCATGGCAACTCTCGCAAGCTGCGGTCTCGATAAGTCGGCGATATTCGACCAGCCCAATCCCAAGCCGGTCCAGTGGTAGCATCAAATAGATTGCCAGCTGTCCCTGAGCATGTGCGTAAGCACCTCCACCACGAGAAATCCAGTAAACCGGAAGTTCCATGCGCTCGCGCTGCTCTTCGTCAATCAGAATTTCTGAAGTTTTTCCTTCTCGACCAACCGTGATCATAGGAGGATGTTCACACAAGAACAGCTTCCCTGAGAGATCTTTGCGACCGCTCATTTCGTATGTGACATACTCCTGCAAACCGAGAAACGCCGGGAAGTCGACCAGACCTAGAAGATGCACCTCAAGCGTTCCCGCATGAAGCGGGGGGACGTTCGATGTGATCGGTTGGCTGGACATTCTTCGTCTCAAGTTTCATTGGACTCTCGAGTGGTTTGCAGATCACAAAGGATCAGAACAAGCTCGCCCAATTCTATCAGGCATCCGGAGAACGAACAATCAGAAGGCGTTGATCTATGAGACGCCTCGGAAAAAGCTTGAGGAAAGAGAGGCTTCTCAGTCATTGGAGTCTTGTGGCTTCGGGTAAGAAAGCTTTGAGCTTCTTCAAGTATAGACTTTCGGCACAGGACTGGTCGCTGCAATCGAAAGTCCGAGGAACAGATGTTACTCTTTGCGATTCGAAGTATCCGCATCATCAACAGGAACCTGCCCGGTCTATGTTCAGCTGACCAGAGAAACAATTACGATACCGGTCCCGAAGGGACGTCCAAAAAACATTTGTCGCTGAATCGAAAACGAAACCGACGGGCCATTCCCGATGCGTTTTGTTTCTTGTCCCAGCCTCACGGAACGACTCACAGACCGCGAAGACACGTTTCGAAAAGACTTAGAACCAGTCCGGAAACTTCTGGAATAGTCGCTTTTCTCAACGTTTGAGAGAGCAATTTCAAGTTTCAGGATCAGTTCTTGAAGAACCTTGAAAACTGAAAGTGAATTGAAGAAGTCTCTTGCCGACCCTCCCCCTGAAAAAATTGCTGATTGAAACTCTCAAGCGACACGATATCAGAGATGAGTCGTTGCTCGTGGCGGTTTCGGGGGGGGCAGATAGTGTCTCTCTACTGCTGTTGCTCCACGATTTGCGTGAAGAACTCCAGTTGCAACTTTCAGTCGCGCATTTCGACCATCAACTGCGTGAAAGTTCCGCCGATGACGCGAAGTGGGTCGAAGCCTTATGTAATCAACTCGCAGTCCCTTGCGTGATCGGCCGGCCTGATCAGGATTCCGAATCAATGCAACAGGGAGGGATTGAAGAGTCTGCCAGAAAGCGACGGTATCACTTTTTTCAACAAGTCGCTGAACGCCACAAGATCAACTGGGTCGCCATTGCTCATACGGCAGACGATCAGGCCGAAACAGTACTGCACCATATTGCACGTGGAACAGGACTGAAAGGTTTGCAGGGAATCCCGGAAACACGAGAACTGACCGAGTCCGTCACATTAATTCGACCACTCCTGCAGGTGAATCGGTCTGAGTTGATCGCCGAACTCGCAAGTCGCCAGCAGGCTTTCCTTCAGGATGAATCAAACACCGATTTCTCGTTCACTCGAAACAGGATTCGCCACGATGTTCTCCCCTATTTGAAGGAGTCATTGAATCCGCAAATCGATCAGGCGTTACGACGACTTGCGAAGCAGGCACAAGAAGCCCAGTCTGCGATCGATGAACTGGCCCGGAACCTACTCGATCAATCTCTGACAAATTCTGAAAGCCTCAGGGACGGCCTCGCCTTTGTCCGTCTCTCGATCCCCGAGATGAAAAAGCAGCCTGTTGCGGTTGTGTCTGCGATGTTTCTGAAACTCTGGACCGAAAAGAAATGGCCTCGCAAACAGATGTCACATTTTCACTGGTCACAATTGACTGAAATGGCGACGACGAAGTCTCCTCAAGGTCTCGCTCTTCCCGGCGGAATTCAAGCGACGTGCAGACGGGACGTTCTTGAGATTCGGCTCCGTTCAGATTGAAAGCAATTTTGAATCGTCGAAGCCAAAGTCTCATTTCAAATCAAGAAAACAACAACTTTTATTGAGACGGCTACCGATTCCAAATTTTGATCACTGCGGAATTTTCAGGACTGGTAAGGTGGATGCGGCCCGCCTCGCTGAGCTCCACGTTTTTTCTGGCAGAACAGTCTCGTCGCAAGCTGACGACGCACGATGATCTTCGGATACAATTTGTGCGGTCTATCGAGAAATCTGAGGTTTCACTTCGCAATCGCTTGTGGTTTGGGTACGCTTCGGAAAGATTGAAGTGTGGGAAGATCTCCCTTTGAATAGAGAAGAGAAACATGTTGTGTCCATTTTGCCGCGATGGCGAGAGCAAAGTCGTCGACTCGCGCGGCAGCCAGGATTTTGTGATCCGACGACGACGGGAGTGCCTCTCCTGCGGTCGCCGGTTTACCACATATGAAAAGATTGAAGAGTCGCCGCTGAAAGTCATTAAAAAAGATGGGTCACGAGTCCCTTTCGATCGTGAACGGATTCGATCGGGTGTTGAAAAAGCCTGTTACAAACGCCCCATCAGCCCGGATCAAATTGAACAAATTCTGGATCGCGTCGAGCACACGGTCTACGAAACTTTTGAACGCGAAGTCCCTTCTCGATTTGTAGGTGAACAGGTTTGTGAAGCGTTGAAGCTCGTCGATCAGGTCGCCTTCGTTCGATTTGCGTCGGTGTACCGATCATTTCAGGATGTCAACGACTTTGTGGAAGAGCTACAAACTTTGCGACAACGGAGCAGCCGACTGGATGATTAAGCAAGGATTGTTAATCGGCCGCACGGACGGCATGGAACAAGCAGTGATGTGTTTGTTCAATCGGTGTGAACAGGCGAAATATTTTCGTCACCTGTCGGAGTTGTCGACACAAATAGATTCCGTACCAGAACTGATTCTCGTCTTGCAACAGTTCTCCGATGAGTACCATGAAGAACAGATCGAACATTTACTCACTGAGTATCCATTATCAAGAGTGATCTGCTGCTACGGTCCATGGTGCGTTTCAGACGGTCGAAATCACAATTTCTGGCCAATGGCCGTGCGTGTCCCGATTGCCGAAATTCAACAAAGAATTGAGCGAGAGATGGAAGTCATCGCAGGGAAACGTCCACCACTGGAACGGACCGCCGGACGTGATGAGATCTTTGCCTTTGAGCACGGAAACGATTTTCACTGAGGAATAAATTCAATGCTCTTGGGCACACCCGCAAAGGCTATTGGAAATGTCATGATTCCCGCGTTTTTTCGATCACTTGTACAGAGAGATAGAGCATTTTGTGAATTGGCTTCCGCGTCCTGTTTCGTAACGATGAGTCCATGAAGTGATGAATGTGAATTTCGCGGGCACGACAAGCACTTAAAATGCTATCACTGCGAAGCGTCCCTCTTGAGCACAGAATTTCGTAAGAAAGTGACTGATGAAAGTTGGCCTGTTTATCCCTTGTTATATCGATCAATTCTTTCCAAATGTTGGCCTAGCCACAGTGGAACTTTTGGAGCGATTCGGGTGCGAAGTCGATTATCCAGAGGCACAGACATGTTGCGGTCAGCCAATGGCTAACACCGGCTGTGTTGATGATGCCAAACCGCTTGCAAAAGCCTTCGTGGAAATCTTCGCTGACTACGAATACGTGGTTTGTCCATCGGGGAGTTGTGTCGCAATGGTCACTCACCATTACGATGAATACTTTGATCCATCAGATCCCGGTCTTAAAAACGTTAAGGAACGAACTTACGAGCTGACTCAATTTTTGACGGACGTGATTAAAGTTGAGTCATTCGATGTCAAGTTTCCCTATCGAGTCGGCCTGCACAATAGTTGTCATGGGTTGCGAGAACTACGCTTGGGAAGCTCATCAGAACTGATGATCGAAAGATATAGCAAAGCGGCCGATTTACTGAATCTCATCGAAGGCGTGGAACTGGTTGAACTCGAAAGAGTTGATGATTGCTGCGGATTCGGCGGGACCTTCGCAGTCAACGAAGAGGCTGTCTCGTGCATGATGGGCGACGATCGAATTCACGATCACGAACAGGCAGGTGCACAAATCATGACAGCTGGGGACATGTCTTGCCTGATGCATCTCGATGGGCTTTTGAAGCGCCAGAAGAAACCGATTCAAGTCATGCACATCGCTGAGATTCTCGCCGGCCACCAGCCGGAATCTGTTCCAAATTCCTGACTCACATTCCCTGCCCTCTCCGCTTAAGCCCAATCGGGGTCAGCGAAGATCTGTGCAACCTTGATGCGAAACCCCTGCAAGTCGGGAGCACCGTTCAGGATGTCGTTTTCATCCAGACGAATGGCCGAATGGTTTGTCTTCCGAAGAATGTGGATCGTGCGAGCATTGGGATCTGCAATCCAAACCGATTGGACTCCAGTCTTAAGGTACAGCGAGATCCTCTCACTAATCCCGGCGCGACGATCGCCAGTTGTAGCTAAATCGACAACGACGGTAGGTGTGGAATCAGTGTAATCGTTGTCCATCTCCGAGAAACGCTCTCCTTCGGTAAAGTAGCTGATGGCTGGGTAAAGAATCGTATCTGGTGAAGATTCCAGTTTCAGACCGAGATCGAAACAGGGATATCCATTCATTTCGGTATGAACATAGGCAGAAAACGCTTTGGAGAGATTCAGCACAATCGTGCCATGTTCGAGGTCCGGCGGCTGCAACGTGACAGGGACCCCTCGCACCAACTCTGCCCACTGCCCGGCATCCGGCAAGTCACTTCGTTTGAGAGAAAACTCCTCTGCTGTCATCGCTTGTTGAATCATGGTCGTCTCTATTTTCCGTAGTCAACTCTTCAAACGGGAAGTTACCCTCAACCTCGAAACCTGACGAAAAAAACTAAGGTCAGTTTGACCAGCTTTTAGCAATCTGTCCACAGAAGTGTAAATTCAAACCAGACCGGCGTTCAAAACCGCTCACCTGTCAACGTACACTCACCTGTCAACGTAATTGTATGTAAACTTCGGGAAGCCTGGACAGGATCTACAGCCCCTTCTTGGAGCGGAACCTGAATGAATCCGACATCTCAAGCCACAAGTTCGGTGCAAGCGGATGGGCTGCCCATAAAGAAAATCATGCGAAGAAGATTCTCCTCGCCGCTCAGGCCCCAAAAAGAATTTCAAGAGAGAATCTCAGCCCGACCAATGCACTCTTCAAAGCGAACGCAGTATCTCGCTCAAGTAGATCCAGTCTGTTCTCAACTCAATGAGGAGACGTACATCAAAGCGAGAAAAACTCCCCGAAAAGCCCGCCGAACCAATCGGCTTGTCTAGCAAAAGGCAATGTGCAAAGGAGAAATTAGAACAGGTTTCACATCACCTGATCAGGTCAGGCAACGATCTGAATTTCAATTGGTGACCCGTGATCCGCCCGTGAATTTTGTGTTGACTTCGGTATACGCACTCAGGACAGCATAACTTGAGAAGGTTTCATTGAACTTCAATACAAATATCTCTGGACCGACAAAGACTGCAACAGATTGTGGGTTCAACATCGTCCATGCCCCGATCTTATCTGATCGAGACACCTTGTAGTTCTCGCCAAAATGCAACTTTAAAGTATCCGTATTACGCACCATCGTCCACGTAGTGTTTTCTAAAGTTTGTCGGGACTTGGCTATTGGCCCGTTTGCCTCAATGACTTGATTCTTGAGCCTCGACAAAACCCTGTTGATTCGAACGATTTCTTTTACGTCACCATCTTGTGTCGCACTTCGAAGGGCAGCTTCCAAATCTTTCTGATATGCCGAGGCGGCTCTTGAAACCGCTTTCTTGTAAGCCTCACCCGCATTCACCGCACGTGGACTTTGTGGTAAATCGTCTTGGCCGTATGCAGTTGAGACAGCCACAAGAAACAAGCATAATCCGAAGAATCGCATTGCAATACCCTTTTGAAGAAGTGTGGAGCAACACTTTTAAGCGGCGTCCACAAGAGAACGGCCCAGAAGAATTTAGAACTGATCCTGAAACTTGGAGCCTTTCACTCAAACGTTAAGAAAAGCAGCTATCCCAGAGGTTTTCGGACAGATTTTAGCATATCCAGTAAACCGAAAGAATCAAATAGCCGAGGGGGGACTCGAATAAGTGATTAAAACCTTGGTTTTTATCATATTTTGAAAGTAGAGTGACCACAATAGTGACCACTTGCAGTCCAGGACTGGTCAAAGATTGATGATACCTAGTTTGGCGATGAGGAGGTCTTTACGGAAGGCGTTTTCTCGGAGTGTGGCGGCGAGGTTCTTGGCCCCCATTGTCATCACGACTCAGGTTTGCGAGATGTCGCTGGACATTAGCGCAGATTTGTTGTGTTCAGCCATGTGTCCGCTGCCTTCGCTTGTACAACGTCTTGGCCGATTGAATCGATATGCCGCAGAACAATCCGAACCGAAACCAGCCTTTTGTTTTCCGTTTTCCGGATACCCCTATCACGAACATGATGCTCCAGAACATCTGCAGGCATCCGAGCAAATGATTATTGAATTGAAGGAACTGCCTTGCAGCCAGTTGATGCTGGGAGAGTATGTTGAGCGACTGCAATCGAACGAGGAACTCCCAGAGTATTCCGCGTGGTTAGATGGTGGTTGGATCAGTGAACCGATGCCTGCCCGTGAAGGGGACAACAGCATTACATTGGTTCGTGAAGAAGACGTGCCTGTCGACAAACGACTCGCGAATGGTAACTATTGCAAGGAAGATATTATTCCACTGACGATTCCAATGCTCTTTCAATCGGGCTTCAATTTCACCGCTCGCGTTGCAGGCTATCCCATAGCGCCAGCCGGGACTGTGGAGTACGATTGGGACGAGGCCAGTACAAGCGGAAAGGGGGCCCAATGGCTAAGAAGAAAATAAAGAAGGAGCCAGAGCACCGACTCAAAAACGGACTGACCTGGAACTTGCACGATCCCGGCATGGGAATGCTCGAGCGAGCTGGACTGGCGGCGTTGTACATGTCGCTACGTGCTGCTGAAGAGTTGGGAGTAAGTAAGGACTTGGAGCCACTCTTCTGGAACGATGACGATCTGACGCCAGAAAGTGTGACCATTCGCACCCAGACCACAGATGCCGAAGCACTGCAAAAGCTCTTCGAATGGGCCTGGCAGGCGCGCGATGGGGTGCTGTATTTGCCTGCGATTCATCGCACTCTTAAAGATCGCGACAATCTGCACCTTCGAGTAGATCACCACAATGGAATCCTCAACACATTTCTTCAACATAAAACGAGCCGTTTAGGTAGTGGGCAAAAAACTCAAGTTGTCCATACGATCGTTATGCTTGACGAAGACCAAAGCATTGAAATTTCATATCAGAATCTGTGTTTTGTAAAAGCGCACGAAGATGCGAAAGAGATCGTCGATGCAAACGGATGTTTAAAAGCAAAAGCCCGACTCTCTAGTTGGGTAAATCCCGGATCCGCGAATCGATATCCAACAGATGCATCTAGTTGGAAATTGAAACCGTGTCGTGGTCTATCTACGATTGCAGTGCTTTGGATGCTGACTCCCATTTCCTGTGTCTTTAATCGTTTCCACAAAGAACGCACAGCGTGGTCAATCATCATACCGGACGTTCGCGATTTGGAAGAATTTGAACAGGGGCGGCTTAGTCCTTTTGTCTCTTCAGATCTTCGCCAATCTGAAGTTGCCAGTCTGAGTGACGCGGGTCTGAGGTTTCTTTCGACATACGCCACTCAAACGACTCGCAATGAGTTGGAATCAGGTTGTCGGGTAATCGCGATGGGAAAGGTTGGCTACTATCAGAGCCAGAGTATTCGTAAAGGTGTAGTCGATGTTCCTGCCAACGCGAGAACGATACGTCGATATCGAATCCTGACGAAGCACCTTGGCAACAGTTGGATACGGCGCAGTCATGAGGAAACGAAATCGTCAAAAAAGAAGAAATCAGATGACGAACCACAAGCTTCTGGCTTTCTGAGCGTCCCGACTGTGCGAGGTCGAATCACTGACAATCTCATCAAATCTCATCCATGGTATGTCGACCTGACCGTTCCTCCCCAATGGGACAGGGGTGCGTTGGACCGACAACGAAAAAGACAACCAGGCAAATCCGTTGAACGACTTTGGTTCAACAATCTTCAACGCTATCAAAGGAAAGCACTTATGGAACTCATTCGTGAAGACGACATGTGGGATGATCCCTCCGATCGCGAATTCATCGAAGCGTTTTGGGAAACATTAGCCGCATTGTATTACAGAGAAAAAGAAGCTGTTGACCGAGGAGGAAGTCGCTCCTGGAGTGATCGAATTGAGGATCTGAATGAAGACATTCGGCGAGAAATCACAAGAGCCAAGACGGGCTCCTTACTTCGTCAGACTCTCACAGAGTTGTTCTCACGACCAGTCAAAAAATTCCGCTCAGCTCACGTTCGTAATAATCCTGGTCTCATCTGGAAGCTAATTGATCGTGATTGGAAACGTGGACGCGACCTCGCTCTTCTCGCCCTGGCAAGCTACCAGAGCAAAGAAAAACGCGAAACAAGTCAATCAACAGAAACTCAAACCGCAACCTCAAATTCTTGAACGGAGAAAACTATGAGTCTACACGTTTTTGGCACTGTTCTGACGACCCGCGCCATCGCCGCAAACAATCGAGGCGAAAACGATGGGAATGCGACGACGCTCCAGAAGGTAATTCGAGATGGAGACCTCTGCACGACCGTCAGCAGTGAAGCGATTCGCTACGCAATTCGAGAGAGTTGGATGGAATCTGATGGAATTGAATTAAATCGATCTGTCTCACACCACGGGAGCGAATGGTCTGACAAGGAATTCAAAAAGGGCTGGGAGAAATTCATCGACAATGATGTCCTCGGCTTCATGCATGCCAAAAAGGAAACGAATAGTCGACGAGGTATTCTGGAAATTGGCCGCGCTTTGAGTTTGACACCATGGCCGGGGACTGTCTCCGCCAATTTCTCTTCTCCTGGTTCCAATCCAGGCGTCTCACATGCTAACCCGATCCCCTATGCAGCAGAGATGCACGATACGCGTTATCAGTACACTTTTGCGATGACCCCAGAATCGCTGGAAGGCAAGAACAAAATAGACCGCACCAAGAATACTTTAAATGCGCTGTTAAACCTTCGACGCGTGGGAGGAAACCATTCGCGATATCTCTACGACTTCTCCCCCGAAGCCGTCATTCTGCGTGTTACGCAGGACCCGGCTCCACGCATCATGTTTAGCTTTGACGAGAATGAGCGAGGCGAAATTTCGATGAATAAGCTCCTGCGACGTATGCAAGGAGATGAACCAGATATCGATCCGGAAGAAGTCATCATCGGAACGGCCGTCGACGGTATTCTCGGTGAGGAACAGGCGAAAGAGCTGGGAGCAACACTGTTTCCAGGCGTCAAAGCTGCCTTCTCAGAAGCGATGAATCGAATCGAAAGTAAACTCAAATGATGCAGTCTTTTGAGCCAGAACTCTGCTTGCGAGTCGAAGTTCCTATTTGCGCATTTCGCCCCTACGAATCCCGTGAGTATCAGGATACACATCCCTTACCGCCGCCATCAGCGGTCTATGGAATGCTGCTGTCTTTTCTCGGTGTACAACGTGAGGAGAAATCTCGCCATGCTGGAATCGGCCTCGCCCTTGCGATCGAGTCAGAACCTTCGCGTTCTCGTGTTTTCCGAAAGCTCAGGAGAGGGAAAGATCTGGAAGACATTCGACCGGACTATCAAGATCTCTTAGTTGGACTCAATCTTTGGGTTTGGATTGCCACAGCCAAAGATCAGTCTAATCCAAGTCTACCGATAGCGATTGCGGATGCACTCACACATCCCGAAATGGTCATGCGTTCAGGAGGGCTGTCGTTGGGAGAAAGCAGTTATCTCGTTGACTCCGTGACACGAGAATGCCCCGACGAACAAGCTGAACTCACTTTTTTGATCCCGGACCAAAAGGGCTTCCACAATCTTCCGGTATGGATTGACCATGCTACAAACAGTCGACGCCGAGAGCGGTTTCGATTTGACCAACTACCCGTCACGCAAGGACGCGATCAGGCATGGATAACTGTTGAACCAACTCCGTGAATTTTTTTGGACAGGGCCATGAACGATTCTCCTCCACTCCGAGTAATGGCACTTCACGCTTTGCTCTACTGCGAGCGGCTTTTCTATCTCGAAGAGGTCGAAGAGATTCGAGTGGCCAATGATCGGGTTTATGCCGGGCGGCAGTTGCATGCGGAGCGACTGCCGTTGGATGATGAGACGCCGGAGATTCGGGAACTCGATGTCGCCAGCGAGGAATGGGGGATCTACGGTAAGCTCGATGCCGTTCGTCGGCGCGATGGGAACTGGGTCGTCTATGAGCATAAAAAAGGGCGTTCCAATCTGGACGATAACAAACGACCGCTTCCCTGGCCTAGCGACCGTATCCAGCTTATTGCTTATGCAGTCCTCGCAAGTGAATCGTTGGGAGAACCGATTTCTCAAGGGCGAATCCGTTATCACGCGAATAATAAAACCGCGTTTGTCGAGATTGATGAGATCGCTCGTCAAGATCTCATCGACGCAGTAAACAGAGCGCAGGCGTTACGTAAAAAAACAACACGACCGCCCGTAACCGAAAATGATCGCTTATGCGTGAAGTGTTCGTTGGCACCAGTCTGTCTTCCGGAAGAAGAAAGGCTGCAAGAGCCTGACGAGAATCGCATCGCGATTCCATTGCCATCCAATAGGGAACGGCACACTCTACACGTCGCTGCGAGAAAGGCCTACGTTTCCCGGAGCAGCGCATCTCTTCTAGTGAAGCTGGAAGACGAAAAGCAGAAAGTCCCGGTCAGTCAGGTTGACTCCATCGTGATTCACGGCCACGCTCAAATCACGACGCAGGCACTTCATTTGTGCGCCTATAAAAACATCCCCATTCACTGGATTTCCTACGGAGGTAAATTCCTGGCAGGGACGACCTATTCCGCTGGTCGTGTCCAACAGCGAATCCGTCAGTTCGAAGCATTGACGGACCACGAAATGTGTGTCTCACTGTCACGGATTCTGCTACATGCCAAGATAGAAATGCAGCTAAAATATTTGTTACGAGCGACGCGGAATAACCAAACTGCCAGGACAAATTGTGAGCAGAACATCGCACATATTCGCGAATGTCTCCGTAAATTAGCCCAAGCGGAATCACTAGAGACAATGCGTGGATTGGAAGGGATTGCAGCCAAGTCTTACTTCGCATCTATTCCGCAGATACTTTCCAGCCGGGTCCCTCAATCACTTCTCCCCCACGGCCGAAGTAAACATCCACCTCGTGATCCGTTTAATAGTTTACTCAGCTTCGGATACAGCATGCTTTTCAATGCCGTTCATCGCAGCATTATTACAGTTGGACTAGATCCCGCATTTGGCTTTTTGCATCAACCTCGCTCAGCAGCTCCTCCATTGGTCATGGACTTGATGGAGTTATTTCGCGTTCTTCTAGTTGATATGCCACTGGTAGGAAGCTTCAATCGAGGACAATGGAGCGAGGACGACTTCAAAAGAACAAAGTCGCATGTTTGGCTGACTGATGAAGGTCGCAAGAAAGCGATTTCTCTATTTGAAAGCCGAATGGATGAAACTTCCCAGCATCCTCATACAGGTCGGGCAATGACGTACATCCGGCTGGTCGAACTGGAAGCGCGCTTATTGGAGAAGGAGTGGACTGGAACCGCAGGACTATTTGGGCAACTTCGAATCCGCTGACAGGAGAAAGCTGATCGACCTCAACGACGAGATCTGTCATGAAAACTTGGTATCTAATCGCATATGATGTTCGTGATCCGAAACGCCTGCGTCATGTCTCTAAAAAACTTGAAGCCTATGGTAGCCGAATTCAATACAGTATTTTTCGCTGTCGCGTCGACGCCGAAACACTCGCAAAATTACGTTGGGAACTCTCAGAGATCTTGGACACGATCGATAGCCTGCTGGTCATCCCAATATGCACGAAATGCGCTGGCAAAGTCCCGGTTCATTCCACTCCTGACCAGCATGGTTGGGCCGATGACCCACCAACGTTTCAAATTCTTTGAATCATGTATGATGTCGTGGTCGATGAATTCGCATCACTGATGAATGCAACATGTTGCAATTACGAAGGTTATCAGTAATAGCCTGCGACGAGAACCATGATCCCAGTTAGCGTTTTCGTAAATCCGTGTTGTGAAATGTGTTGTTCCATAGGATAAGCTGGCTGCAAATTTCTGGATTGTTCTTTGGCAATTAATTTATATGGGAAAGTGGGATGCATGATACGCCGCGACATAACCTCTTGCAGGTTTTAAGGTTAGGGAGGTCGTTGTGATTCTACCGATGACGCCGTAAGGCGTTGAGCACAATATGAGCCATTTGCTTTTCGCAAGCCGAGGAGTGTGATTCTACCGATGACGCCGTAAGGCGTTGAGCACACAGTGAGAGAATCAGGAGGGTTATGAGTGTCTTCATTGTGATTCTACCGATGACGCCGTAAGGCGTTGAGCACTCTTAGCCTCCTTTTCTTCTTCCTTACTGTACCACGTGATTCTACCGATGACGCCGTAAGGCGTTGAGCACTCGTAAGCAACGCGACGACCGTTGACCGTCTTGAAACGTGATTCTACCGATGACGCCGTAAGGCGTTGAGCACTAAGCCTCCAGAGTCGATCCGTCGTAGCTCACCGTGTGATTCTACCGATGACGCCGTAAGGCGTTGAGCACTGTCAATATCCGATGTAGTCTTGCCAATACCTTCAAGTGATTCTACCGATGACGCCGTAAGGCGTTGAGCACAGAGAGATGGAGGAACACCAAGCCTTAGACACCTGTGATTCTACCGATGACGCCGTAAGGCGTTGAGCACAATGGATCGGAGAGGCGACGGAGAAAACAGCGAGTCGTGATTCTACCGATGACGCCGTAAGGCGTTGAGCACTCCTGGTTTTTGTTGCCGTTGTGGCGGAAGTAGATCGTGATTCTACCGATGACGCCGTAAGGCGTTGAGCACCCGAAGATTCCCAAGCAATACCTACAAACACAGCAGTGATTCTACCGATGACGCCGTAAGGCGTTGAGCACCGCCAGAGGCGATTGCACAAGCACTCGTGATTCTACCGATGACGCCGTAAGGCGTTGAGCACACAAAACGTACTGCACTCATAGAGGAAATGTGTCTAGTGATTCTACCGATGACGCCGTAAGGCGTTGAGCACTTGAGACGGTTGATATCTCCGATCAGATCACCATGTCGTGATTCTACCGATGACGCCGTAAGGCGTTGAGCACTTCTTCCTGATGTCAGATTCGTTCATCCAGAGAAGGTGATTCTTCCGATGACGCCGTAAGGCGTTGAGCACATCTCCGCATTGACGAGCATGATCACGATTTCGAGTGATTCTTCCGATGACGCCGTAAGGCGTTGAGCACGGGAATTCAGCGAAGAGGATCGCAAGGAGCACCGCGTGATTCTTCCGATGACGCCGTAAGGCGTTGAGCACGTTTGGAACCACGGATTTCATCGTGCCGGCAGAAGGTGATTCTTCCGATGACGCCGTAAGGCGTTGAGCACAAAGGTTCTCCGGCGTAGGAGCCTTTCGTGTGGCTCGTGATTCTTCCGATGACGCCGTAAGGCGTTGAGCACTCCAGACGATCAATGAATCAGACATTGAAAGCCAGGTGATTCTTCCGATGACGCCGTAAGGCGTTGAGCACATAAGAGCAGCAACCGGGGGCGACCCCTATGAATCCTGTGATTCTTCCGATGACGCCGTAAGGCGTTGAGCACATAGTCGGTTCAACAAAACCTTGCTGTGGTAACTGGTGATTCTTCCGATGACGCCGTAAGGCGTTGAGCACTTTGAGTGCATCTAACCCCAACCCACCAAACAAGTTGTGATTCTTCCGATGACGCCGTAAGGCGTTGAGCACTGGAAAATTGCTGGCAGAGTAATTGTCAATTGTTGACGGGGCGGCAAAAAGTCTGGTGGTTGGAGTTGTGTCGATTTGGTTTCGCAGTAAATTCGCGTCATGTTTACCCTACGCGACCATCACAGCGGCGATCACAGCGGCGATCTGTTCGATCCTTGGGATTATCTGGGGCTCAAGCGAAGGCGTCTTCTTGATCGGAGTTGGGCCGGAGTTTTCAGGGACTATTTGTTGAAGCAGCTTCCCGTCCGCGAGCTTGCTACCGAATTCCGCGATGATTTTGGGCGTCCGACGAAGGATCTCTTCGTCGCGCTGGGTGCGTTGATTCTTCAGCAACTCCATGAATTCACCGATCAGCAAACCATCGAAGCAATCGCGTTGAATATCCCTGGCATTAGCCGTCCGCTCTCTGAGAGAAATTCAAAACTATACCTATTCAGATTCGGTAGATCGTAACTCACGGGCAAGCCAAGCCTTGGCGTATCTCCAATCGCTGTTGACTGTCGTGAGAGAAACCTTCAAATATTCGGCGATCTCCTCCCCCGTCATTCCTCCGAAAACTTTTTGTTCAACGACTTCAACCAGACGCGGATTCTCTCTGGCGAGAGACTCCAGTGCGTCTTCCAATTCAACAATGTCTATCCTGGCAGTTCCCGCGATAATCGCGGGGGAAACTCCTCGATTTCGCTGCTCTGATCCACCTCGCTTTTGGGCCTTCCGTCGCCTTGCGTAGTCAACGAGTAGCCTCCGGATAATGTTGGCGCCTGCCGCCATCGCTTGGCAACGATCTGCGATGTCCACGTTTCGCTGTTCCAGCAATCGCATGACCGCATCGTTGACGAGAAGTGTTGGCTGTAATGAGTGCCCTGGAGATTCCTTTTTCAAAGCGCGTTCAGCGATCACGTGCAATTGCTCGTACATCGACTGCTGAATCTCCTGATTGCTCTTTTCCGTCTTTTTAGTCATGGCATTTTTTCGGCGATGAGTGCTGGTGATTATTTAATTCGCATATCTCAACAATCAGCAGAGAATTTTTTTGAACATATAAGACGCGTTCGGTCTTGTGAACATGTGCAGTGTTCCGCACGAAAAGCACGCTCCACGGACACAAGCAGCAAGACAATGTTCTAGACGCACCACCACGATCTTCCGTGTATTGTTCAACGATTTCACTTCGTCGCTCGAGGTGTTCTGGAATTCCAAAATTTCTTGTCGCGAGAGATTTATCAACCAGCGACGACAGCCCAAATGAATGAGCTCGAAGTTTCGTTTTATCATTCTGCTCATTCTCAAGAATAATTTCCAGTTTCGACCACACTAAGCAAGTCCACTTCTCGCCAAGGCTTCTGGAGTTGCAGGATTGTTTCTTCGACCTACGAAGGAAACTCCAAGTTCTAGGGAACCGCTTATAAACATTCTGGAGAACAGGAAGATCGCTGTTTTCCTGTTCGAATTTGGAGTCCCCAAATGATTCAACAAAGAATCTTCTCGATAAAAAGTGTCAATTGGACGGGAAATCAGATAAAAAACGTTGTCGGAGTTTTACCAATCGGGTTAGCGGGGAGATCAGAGTTGGGCGGCGACAGCAATGAAACACACGATAAACGGCGGGTACTTATTCAGAAGTGGTTTGCGAAACTGGTCGAGCTTTCTGGTGAGGAACAAGCAGCATGTTTGGACGAGCTAAGTGAACAAGATGAAAGTGTCGCAGCTGAGGTTCAAGCGTTAGTTGAGCGGGATCGCGACAATGCACAATTCTTGGAAGGAAGCCCTCAAATTGATCTGGGCGCGGATGAGACTCACGTCTGGCGGATTCCCCCGGAGATACCAGGGTACACGTCTATCCAGCATGTCTCCGAGGGTGGGCAGGCTGTTGTCTTTCAGGGACGACAGGAATCGACGAACCAACTTGTCGCAATCAAAGTTTTAAAAGATGGTTTTCTCGGTGACAGCTCAGCGCGTGAACGGCACCTGGAAGAGATTAAATCTCTCACGAGAATCCAACATCCAAACATCGTTTCCGTGGTTGATTGCGGAACCACTCAAGACGGCCGCGAATACTACATCACAAGATTCATTTCAGGCCAAAATCTCGACGAATACATCCTCGCTGAAAACCTGACAATTGAGCAACGAGTCAGCCTGTGTGCGAAGATTGCCAGAGCACTGGACGCAGCTCACCATTCAGGAATTGTTCATCGAGATCTCAAGCCCTCAAATATTCGTATCGACAGGCATGGTGAGCCACACATTCTCGATTTCGGACTGGCGAAGGGGATCGAAGCAGGCACAATCGTCAACGGAGATTTGAAGACCGAGTCTGGAAGCTTTGTAGGGAGCGTGAACTGGGCGAGTCCTGAACAGATCGATAAAAGATTCGGAAAGATCAGTTTGCGAACGGATATTTACCAGTTGGGTGTCGTGTTCTTTCAGGTCTTTGCTGGATGCAAATTTCCATACGACGTCTCTGGTGAATTCCTGGAGTCATTCCAAAGCATTCTTCAAGCGAATCCGAAATCTATTCCAGGTGCTGAAAACGACATCAAACTTGCACGTGTCAATAAAGTGATCCGAAAAGCGTTAAGAAAAAAACAAGAGGAACGTTTCACATCTGCCGGAGCATTTGCCAGAACACTTGAAAAAGCGATTGTGATTTCGGATCAGAAGGCTGATGGAAAGAAAGAACGCCCTGCGATTGTCTCCTGGATCTTCCTGGTGGGATTTCTGCTTGTTGGATTATTCGTTGCCGCTTTAATCATTCAATGGCTATATCCAGCTCAGTTCGACCAAGCGGTTGCGCGAATTCAAAAAACGTTTTCTTCGAAAAGTTCAGAGCACTTAGAGAAAGGAGAACCACAGGTCAAACCTGAGACAATTGCAGTTGCCGCAGAGATCGAACACCCTCCTTTTATGGTCGATTGGGAAATCTCGAGTACTCCCGACATGTCGATCAACACACCTCCGGTGGCAGCTGAGAATTCAAGAAAAATCGCGAGCGTCCCGACACCATTAGAGTCTGTGCAAATCAGTATGAGTGACGTGAAGCTCCCTGAAGGTCAGACAGGGTCGACTCCGGCGACCTTCGAGGTCCAACTTTCAAGAGCCAGTGCTGAGAAAGTACATGTTGACTACGCGACATCGGATGAGACAGCTCACAGTTCCTCAAGCGAATCCAGAGACTACAAATCGATCAGTCAGCAAACATTGACATTCGAGCCAGGAGAAACTTCAAAGAAAATTGTGATCGACGTTCTAGGCGATTCAGAGTGGGAACGTGAAGAAACGTTTGCAGTCAACCTGTCGAATCCGAAGAACGCTGAAATCTCCAATGGAAAAGCAGTCTGCACAATCCAAAATGATGACGACTTCGTCAGCGAGCACGGTGAGCTCGATTTTCGAAAATTCGACGGCCTAAGGCTAAAACCGTGGGACCTTAAGGGAAATTTCGGCGTCAGTATCAACCAGGGGATTCCAAGTCTCCGGATTGTCGGAGCAGGTGGACAAGATCACAGTGCGATCAATCGGTCGATCAAACTTCGGGGAAAATTCTTTATTGAAGCTCAATTGTGGGACAATCGCAACAGCGAAGCAGAGTTTATTCTCCAGTCATCAACAACAGCCGAGTCACTCAGGTTCTCATTAAAAACGATCGCCTACCACGACTGGGGGGCTGCGGGAAATTCCGGCGAGATCCAAGACCTCGCACCGGGCTCGGTCTTTTCCAAAAAAAGTGTTTGGCTGCGAGTCGAACAGATTCCTGGAGAGGGAGTCTATGTCTTCGCGAATGGAGACCGAAGTCAAATGCATCGAATCGCAGTGGATATGGAGACTCCTTTTGATTCACTGGAGATTCGATTTCCGAATGAGAAATGTGTCAAGCAGATCCAGAACCTGCGTTGGGGGCCTATTGAGACAACCCCGCTCGTAGGGACGAAGCCCTTTGGTGACTCCAGTCGACAGACTTCCAGCGGAGAAATTCCACAGGGCTGGGTAGCCATCGGAACGTCGCGAGAGGGGCAACCACGTCGATTTATTTCAGAAGACTTGCAGATCGGCGAAGACTTTAATGTTTCGTTTACTCTTGACGTCAAACGTATAGGCTCATTCGCCCTCAATTTCATTGGCGACAAGGAAAGTGTCACCCTGCCTGTCTACATTTCAATTGAAGGCTATGAAGCCAAAGTCTCTCTCGGCGGAGCAACGAAATCATTTCAATACGAATTTGGAGCCATCGACGTTCGTATTGTGCGAACCGGTAACCGAATCCAATTAGAGTTTGGTGGTCCACAAAATGTCGTTGCCATTGAACCTCACGGACTGAAAAACTTCTCTCGCCTGGAACTCGACCTCATCAAGACAGATGGTGCCATCACTTTTCAGAAACCAATTTTGGTGAGATGAACGAACTCATCTTCGCTCCGGAGTCTCTTACTGCAACTGCGCATCCACCTCGGTTTTCCGTTAGGAGTCATTCTTATGAACACCCGTCAAATTTTCAGCCCACGACTTTCCCTGAAACTGATTTTTGTAACCGCCTGGTCCCTTTTGAGTACCTCTGTATATTCCGATGATCTGCACTTCTACGAAGGGACGTTCTCACATGCAGACCTTGGAGTCATGAACGTCAAAATGTCGCTCGATAAGTCACTTGACGATCAACAGGAGTGCAGCGGAGAGTTGACGTTCCTGACACTTCGTAAAGGAGATCAGTCTAAAATCATCAACCTCACGCAGAAAGTCCAGCTGACCATTCTGGGTGGCAAATGGGTCTTGCAATTTGGCAAGATGACCTCTTCATCAGTTGACGCCGCCGCCCAACCATATCCATCGCAGACAAAGATTTCGTTGACACAACAGGGAAGTCAGTTAACAGGGATGTATGGAAAAATGAGAATCCAGTTTCAATCAATCGAAGCTGATTCTCCGGACGATGATTCGTTCGTCTGGACGAGTGTTGACAACTCACAGTCCTGGCAATTTTTAAGGAAAATTGAGGAGATCATGGCGTTTCACCTCGCTGGTGAACGAGTCATCTCTCCGAAGTACAATGAAGGTGCTCAAAATAGCAACTTGCAGGTTGCTGCCACATATGCACTGGCAAATTCGAAACTTAGCTCTGAAGTGGAGAAGCGATACCTGGCACTTGATACAACAGGAATCCACCCGCGAGTCA
The DNA here is from genome assembly GCF_007744255.1 of Thalassoglobus polymorphus. Lineage (GTDB taxonomy): Bacteria > Planctomycetota > Planctomycetia > Planctomycetales > Planctomycetaceae > Thalassoglobus > Thalassoglobus polymorphus. The sequence goes on from NZ_CP036267.1 coordinate 1,956,905, forward strand.
AGATGCTCTACGACGATCACGTGTTTCAAGCACAACATTCAGCTCGAAGCTGGAAAGCTGTCGCTGATGCGATGATCAATCAATTACCGCGAGAAGTCATTGAACAACGGATCGCTGAAGCGAATTTGCTTGTGACGACGAAAGCAAGTCGACGTGCTGGAGTCTACAGGGCTCTTCTGAATGCGTTGCTGCCGTCAGGGTCAAACTTGGGCTCGGTTCCACCATCCGAAGCAACTCCTGATGAATCACTGGTCAAAGATTCCAAGTCGCTCGCCTATTTTCGCGATTATCAAAAATTGGTATTCGGCCCCGACAACAAAATCGCAGTACAGTTCACAGATCTCTGGATGGCAGGCCAAGACATGTTGAAGTCACAGAACCTTGATGACGTGAGCCCCTCTGCCGCTCAACTGCAAAAAGCCAATGATTTCCGCGCCGAAATCATCAAGTCTCTCGAAGAGCACCCGTGGGACTCTGCGGGCGTTCATCCCTGGGTTGTGATGTATGTGAATTATGCCATCGAATTGATGAAAAGACGGCATGAAATTGCTGAACGAATCATTGAGGCACGTTACCAATTTGCAGCCAATCCTACGGACGCCAATATTCAACGACATAATCAGATTTCAGACGAAATGGGTGTTACCGATAGAGAAGATCATGCGGTGGCTGGTTTTATTGGCACGTGTATTGAAATGTTCGAACATGGAATGGTTCTGGGACCATATGACAAAATCATGGAGGCCGCCAAAGCTCCTGACTACATCGATGAACGACTTCCGCAGGCTCAGGCTGACTTTCGCCTCGAAGAATTTGTTCAGCCAGTGACGATTAAAAGGCCGCGTCGTTCAAGGTGATCGATTGACTGACTGTTCAGTGGGAGGTGAGCGAACCTTGGCTTGATCCGAGGATCGCATCCGGTAGAACCCAGATTCGATTTCACGAAAGCAAGAATTCTTGCGGACACACTTGAAGGGCGCTTCCTATGGAGATCTGGTTTCATTCTAAGAGCAGCACATATTCATGGCTATCGAATTTTTCTGAAGACGGATTTACGCTCGACGGCGAATTTTGGCCAAGTGTCGAGCATTTCTATCAAGCACAGAAGTATGTTGGAACCGAGCACTCAATGCAGATTCGGAATGCTGAGTCCCCCCTTAAAGCCAGGAAAGCGGGAAAAAACCGCTCATTGGTTCCGCGACCTGATTGGGATGAAGTCAAAATCGTTGTGATGCTAAGTGCATTGGAGGCAAAGTTTTTGCAAAACCAGAGATTGAAACGAAAGTTGCTGGAAACGAAAGATCATGAACTTGTCCACGAGTCGAAATCAGACTCTTTCTGGGGAAGGTCACGTGAAGGGGCCGGTCAGAACTACCTTGGTGAACTCCTCATGCAGGTCCGCGAGGAGCTTGCCTGAATTGAACTGAAAAACCGAGCAATAAACCTACCTGCCGATGTCTACAGGTAGGTCGAAATCGCAGAGTAGCTGATGCAGTCTAGTGACTTGAAGTATGACCTCGCTTGCTCAGATAGTGGTTGAAGTACGGTCCTCATCGCTGCAGTTCCCGTTGTGCCCATGCGAGTTTCCGTTGGCACTACCGTTTCCTGTACTCAGCTTCAATGGGGCCGCTCTTTTTTAGAGCGGAAGACGTCTACGTTACTGATGGATCCTAAAGCCAGCCCTTTGAAGGTGTTAGGTTTTGGTTGTTTTGGGGGATCGTTGATTTTCGATAAGTCTTGCTGTCGAAACGTGTTTCCTGGGTGAGGAGGGACGGTGCTTCCGGGTCTTTTTACCTCGCCGGTGTTTTTGGTAGCGAGATAGCTTCATACTCTTTGCCCAGCGGATCAACTGTTGTGACAAAACAGCGATCGAGTGCGTTTGATATTCTTCCCATTCTTCGCCCGGCAGCGCAATCATCATGCCTCAATAAGTCCCACTGACTTCTTCGGTCAGCGACTGCAACACCCGGCAAGGCTGCTCCACCTTCGTCACGCAACACTTCCAGTCGATGATCGGTGCCGGTGATATGATTGCCATCCACAACCTTAAGGCGATACCCCGGCAGCAAAGGTTTCCGCTCTCCCAAACGGTCAACCAGTTGGCTGGCGACATCTGCGGAATGCCGGAGCAGAGCCTCGGAAACATTCGTCTCCATACAGTTGATTTTGTTGTAGAGCGACTTGACCGAAACACTGATCGATTCATTTCGCCGCTGATAAGCTGTATGCACTGAAGGAGTGACTCGACAAACCGAGAGCATCATCAAATCGACGACCGTCGAGAAGTAGTTCACGTTCGTATTGAACTTCCGCATGTTCCTGAAACAGTTCGTCGAGAACCTCCGCAGCAAACATTCGCTTCAGTGTCGCCCGCACCATGAGACAGGCCGGCGCTTCCATTAAAAAATATTTCAAAACGTCTTCCTTAACCATCACGTCCGCTCCTTGACTAAACTTGCTCCATCTAATTGTCCTACAATCAGTTACAACCATTTTAATAAATTCAAACCCCACCTTCAAAGGGCTGGCTGGCACTGCCGTGGCACTCCCAAATTTCACTCATTCAGCCGGTCCACTCTGCCTGGCACAACCGTGGCACCTCCGTATTTCATTTATTCAACCGGGCCACCCAACGCCGTTAACCGTGTTTTCTGAATTGAAAGAAGTCTTGATGCGAATTGAGGTTGTGGCGATTCTTTTGTTGCGAAGCGAAAGATCACCCACTCTCAACCCGAAAGGAATCGGGAATGTCGCATCAAGACCGGCACGCACGAGGCGTACGACTCAATTCTGTCGATTTGTTCAAAGCCCTGCAATGGCTGACGCGGGGTGTCGATTGGTCAGCGATTCGAATGCGCAAAGAAGCAACCTGGACACCACAGTGGCTGACCTGGATGGCGATTCTCTGGGCGTGGTCAAACGAAGCGACGTTGGGGGAACGCTTTCTCTGTGCGCAGCGACTCATCCAACATTTACAAAACGAATCGGCCAAGGTCTCGACATCGTATCAGGCGTTTATGAAGGTCTTGATTCGCTGGACCGAACCGCTGGTTTTGGCATTGCAGGTTACGCTGCGAAAGCGAATGGAAGCACTCTCTCCGGGTGATTGGACACGGCACGGATTCGTGGTTTTTGGAGTCGACGGCAGCAAGGTGTCGCTGCCGAGAACGAAATCGAATCAAGCGGCGTATTCCCATGCACGACAGAACAGCAAACGCAACCGCCGCAAGAAACCGAATGACCGAGCCGCCACCAAGAAGATTGAACAGTCGCAGCTCTTCCTGACAACTCTGTTCCATGTGGGGCTGAACTTGCCGTGGGACTGGAGAACCGGTCCCGCCGACAGCAGCGAACGCTCTCATGTGCTAGAGATGCTCGACAGCTTGCCTCAGAACGCGTTGCTCACTGGTGATGCTGGTTTCGTTGGCTACAGCTTCGCCAGTACTGTTCTGGATCATGGTTCGCAGCTCCTGGTGCGCGTCGGAGCGAATGTGAAGTTGCTCAAGAAGTTGGGCTTTGTTCGTGAATCGAACGGCATTGTCTACGTCTGGACTGACAAAGCTGCACGCAAGCAGCAACCGCCATTGGTGTTCCGTTTGGTGGTTGTGCAAAGCGCGCGTCATCCGGTTTACCTCATCACGAGTGTCACGAATCAAAGCAGGTTGAGCGAGAAACAAATCGCCGACCTGTATCGTGCTCGCTGGGGTGCCTTAATTGCGAAGTTCGCTTTATGTCTACCTTTTCGTCGCCTCAACAATTTCTGGTTCCCTGCCGGGCTACTTCTGTTACGGAACGGAAGAAGGAACCCTACTTCGAAGAACTCATTCAGACCTGTTTAAGACGACTCAGAAACAGCTCTCTCATCCAAACGCAATGCAGGCGATTCTGAAGCCTCGTTTTCCGTTTGTTCTGGAGCATAGTTTGATCGTGCTGTCGACATGATCCGAGGAGACCTTGCATTGGCGGGAATCCCATTTGAGACCGAAGAAGTCCAACTCGATTTCTTTTCATTGCGTTATTCTGATGTCAGCAGACTTGCTTCAGTTGGCATTCCTCCGATGACGGCTCAAGAGTTGGGCTGGCATTCCAAGCTCAAGCTAATGTTGAACTTTCACATACATCTTCGGCTGAGCGGTCTTTCCATGGTTGTCGATTTCGTCCTTTCCCCGGATTAGGACGATCAGCCGGAGAAAGATAGTTGCCGGTCTGAACGGCTCCCATAGCGATTTGTTTTGAAAGATTGAAAACGAATGGGGCTTGAATTTCGAGGGTGAGGCGGTAGCTGATTTTATCGCAGAAAATCGGATGAGTGATTTCCGCTTCCACGCGTCGCTGGTAGGCTGCAATGACACTCTTGCGGCTAGCGGTCGTCATTGCGACTGTTTCGACTCGTTGAATGAAGAAGTAGGCGTTGGCTTCTCTATTTGTTGAGGAAATTGCATCTTGAAAACGGATTTCGGGAAGTGATCCGGAAGACCGAGAAAGCTAGCAATTGCGTTGGCTTCTGCCCAGCACTGATTGCCGAAAATCGATACCTGAAAGCGATCTCAGCATTGGCCGGCTATGTCAGCCGCAAGTATCTGCGAACCGAGTTGACCGAGAGAGACGAAGTCAACCAGCTAGCATCAGCCGTCGTTGATTTGATTGTCCTGAAAGAAGCTGGCTCGGTCAGCTAAGAGCTTGCCGGCCAGAAGCCACAGGAAGCCGTCTGAATGCGTCTTGCGTTCAGGCGGCTTCCTTTTGTGTCTTTTCATCAGAGAGCGATTCTAGGGGCAATTATGAGCCCCAGGCTTCAAAAACTCGGCCGAGCCGACAGACCAGAACGCCGGCCGGCTCGGCCCTGGAACTTGGCCCGCAATTTTACTTTGGAACTTCTTGGCTTTTTGGTATTCCGAAATTTACCAAAAAGTTACCAAAAAGTTTTCTCAGAAAACCGCATAAAATACTATAAAAAATAAAAAAATAACACTTTTTGGTAAATGGTTTTGCTGTCTCAAAAATTCTCTTTTTTCTCTCTCTTGGGCTTCTTAGGGCTTGGGACAGGCGTACCAAAAAGACCAAAAAGTATACTGATTGCCGCAAGTCCTTATTTCTTTGGGCTTTACGTAAAAAACTTCTTGGAAAACAAACGTTCCGAGAACCGTGCCGCAAAGTGTGAAATTGTTGTAAGTCTTTGCAGACAATCGGTTTGCGTTACGCGTGGCGGCAATGCCATGAAGTAAAAGGCTATTGCGGGCGTTCTCTCGGCCGTCCCTGTCATGCCAAAAGTGCCATAGTGGCAGTATCTGGTATGCCAGTATAGCAGTCGCGGGTCCTTTTGGGCAATTCTAATCGCCTGTCGGTCAGGCGGAGGTGCCGGAAATGTAGGTGGTTACAACCTTTTCGTCTGTCCGGGGTAGTATGCCAATTTGGCAGTGTCACATTTTTGCCTATTAGTAGGGGGGGGGCTTGCATTGGGGTTGAACACAGAGCATCGGAGCGAGTTCGCTTGACGTTCATTTTGGTCGTAGTGCAAGAGGGGCGTTTTTTGTCAGCGATTGTTGAGGGGCAGAAGCATGCACAGTATGAACAACGACTTGAAGACGTATGACACCGATCAACTCGCGAGGGCCCTTGGCTGTTCTTCGCGGCATATTGCCAACATGGACGCTGACGGTCTCTTGCCGGCACCGATCCGGCTCGGACGGCTCAAGCGTTGGCCTATTTCTCAAATTGACAATTGGATGAATGCCGGGAGCCCTTCCCGCAAAGAATGGGAAGCGAGTCAATAAGCATAGAGCCGGCTTTCTATCAGGACATTCATATAGCCGGATTTGCGGTCCGGCTTTTCTTTTGAACCGAATAGTAAAACGGGAATCGCATGACGTCAGAACTCAATCCATACCAATCGCAGGCCCTTGAATATCTAAAAGCCGGATTCTCCATCATTCCTGTCGGAGAAAACAAAGTGCCGAAACGGGCTTGGAAAAAACGAACGAAACAATTGCCGACTGATGCGGAAGTCATTGAAGACTTTCGACAGCCAGCGGGCATCGGGATTGTTGCTGGAAAAGTTTCAGGGAATCTCGAAGTTATCGACATTGACATTGAAGATATGGCCGAGGCCGATGCTTATAGAGATTCCTTGTTATCTAACTCTGTGAATGCTTGCGAAAAACTAGGAATCGACTGTTCGGGGCTGTCTGGAATTAGCGTCAATCGCACGCCTCGTAATGGCCTGCATCTTTTCTATCGTTGCTTTGAGCCGGTGAGTGGAAGCCAGAAGCTAGCCCGGCACAACGGAAAGCGAGTCGATTCAACTGGAGAGTACGACAACACACCTGGTTATCACATCGAGACACGCGGAGAAGGCGGATATTGTCTTTCTCCAGGATCGGCCGATTTTTCGCATCCGTTGGGAGCTTCGAAGTATCGGCACATTGCAGGCCCGAAACTGATTGACCTAAAGCCCTCTATCTCTCCCGAGCTTCGTGACGTCTTGCTCTGCGAAGCGAAATTTTTAGGGATTGACGGAGACGGCTTCGATGATGCCCAGTCAATGCAGGCAGCAATGTCAGCCAAACAGGATCAACAACCGGCAGAAGCGGAGAGGACCTCAGTCACCCTCGGTCCGGTTCGAAATACAAACGTCTCTAATAATATTCTGATGACATGGGCCGAGATTTTAGAGCCTCACGGATTCACTCAAGCTGAAACCGTAGACGGGGTGACTTACTGGAAACGACCCGGCTCAAAGAACAAGCATTCCGCCTCAACTAACTATCAAGGCACTGATCTTTTCTATCCTTGGTCACCGAATTGCCACCCAGCATTGGAGGCTAACCGAGGCTACAACAAATTGGCAACTTATACAGCCCTCGTTTTCGGAGATCATTCGTCAGAGGCATTCCGTTTAGCTGCTCAACAGTTGCGGTCTGATGGCAAATTGGCGAATGGCCAGCTTGACCATATCGACATCAGCGAAGCTTTACGCTGTAACGAACAACCGGCAATAGACTTCTTTGAGTTCGAATCTTTTAGCGAGTTTATGAGCAAAGAAGAGGAGACCGAGTACTTATGTGAGGAGATCATTGCGAAAGGGCAATCATGTGTCATTGCCGGCCCTCAGAAGAGCCTCAAAACGGGAATTGGCGGCCTTGACCTGGGGTACGCCCTAGCAACGGGCGGATATTTCCTCGACGTTTTCCCATGCCCTCGACCGGTTCGCGTCGGCATTATGACAGGGGAATCCAATCGACCCAAGATTCAAAGGGTAATGCGAACGAAATCCCAATCTCCGTTAACCAGTCCGCGATGCGAGCCAATGCTTCACATTACTCGAAAGCTTCCTGATTTTTCTCAGGAACAACAACTCAGACACTTGGAAAATTCCATAAGCCTGCATGGCCTTGAAGTCGTCATCGTTGACCCGGTCTATCTTTGCCTCGGATCATACGCCGATAGCACTTCAAACGTTTCGGCTATGGGGAACCTCTTGAGATCGATTGACGAGATCACTCAACCAGTCGGCTGCACTCCGATCATTCTTCATCACACGAACCGAAAGCATGAACCTCATAAGCCGCTCACATTGAGAGACATTTCAGGAGCGGGCTTTGCGGAGTGGGCGAGGCAATGGATTCTTTTATGCCCTCGGAGTGACTTTGATCCAGCAACATATCAGCACAGTCTTTGGATGGTTGCCGGCGGCTCGGCCGGACATGCGGGCAAATATGCCGTTGATGTTTGCGAGAAGGGAGAAGACGGAGAATGGGCCTGGATTGCCGAGGTGCGATCCGAGGGGGAAGAGAAGGCGGCCTACAAGGAAAGGAAAGAGCAGAGGAAAGAAGACGCAGAAAAGGCTAAGTCTGAAGAGTTTGTGAGGAATCTTAAAATGGCAATCGTGAGCAGGGAGGACGGTTCAACGATCAACGATATCAAGCGCTACTTTAAGGAGAATGGCTTTCCATTGAGAAGCCGCATCAACCGAGAAAGGCTGGACGATTTCGTGGAATTCGGCTTCGTGAAAAAAAAGAGAGCCAAGCGAGGGAACAATCAGAATGTAGATGCCTATTTCCCAGCCGATGAATGGGCCGAGCCTACTGAACAACCTTCCGAACAGGAATCGAAATCCTGCCAGTGATTCAAAAAGGATTCGCTTGCCCCTTACGAGCGAACAGCGAAACAGCACACCCGACCCCAGGGAGGTGTGTGTTTAGATGGAGCGAAGTAGTAGTAGTGAACTACTTTTATATATAGGGCCGACTCCACCACTACTACTCTAGCGGAATCGGCCCCACAACTTTAGGAGTTTTTGGAAACTATGTCACATGCCATTTCAGTCACAACTGAGGATCGGGGGCCAGCAACGATCCCGATTCAGACGATCCGTCTCGTTCGTCAGGGCGAAAAGCGAGAAGCGATTATCGTATTCAACGACGGTAGGGAGGTTAACGTGAAAGAGTCCTACAAAATCGTCAGTGAACAGCTTACAGAAGTTCGAGTTTGGGGAACTATTAGCATCGAGCAAGTCTTCTAAGTGTAAGCGAAATTCACTGAATCCGTTGCTCGAAGTTTCATCAGGCTGCAAACGGGTCCTTTTTGGCGTTTTCGGCCGTACTGGGTCAGGCGGAGGTGCCGGGAATTGAGGTAGTTACATCCTTTCATTCAGGATTTATTTTCGGCATCCCACCCATTCCTCTAACGTTCGACGAATTCACGAATTGTGACTTACTAAGAGTTCAGCTGATTGCGAATGTTCCCGTTTTAGCCGGCCTGGTCTCACAGCCGGGCCGGCTTATTTCCACCTTAGACTGGGAGCTCTCAATGAAAACAGCTAAGAACAAATCTGAAACCCTGAACTCATTCATCATGAGAAATTCGACAGAGAAACACATCGAGGAAAAGCAGAAAGGCATTGGTCGAGTGCGACTCAAAGACCGGCTGCCACCAGGGTGTTCGTCTTGGATGAACATGATCTCTCTCTGCCGAAATTGAATCATTACAGTCTCAGGGACTCTTCTTGATTGGTCAGAAATCACTGGAGTACCATTCAGGCGGAATTCACAGCTGGGGCAGGCGAAGCTGTTCAGTCAAGGACGCTGTGATTACGACGGTTAGCGTTAAGCTGAGCTCAACATTCTTGTTGGAAGGATGCCGGCACTCAGCTTGTTATGTACAATTGGTGATCTATGAATTCTTACCACAGATAAAAGGGGCGGCAATGCCAGATGAGCCATGTTATCTCTGTGATACTGAGTCCGATGTGGAAAAAAAGAATCTTACAATCTATGTGAATTGCACGAATTGTGGTCAATACAAAAGTCAAGTTCTGTTTGCAGGATCGTCAGGCGAGAATATACGAAAACATCGATCCAGGCATCTGGTGTCAGGTGTGATTTGGCACCTTTGGGATGACCACTATTCACGTCACGAACCTGAAGCGGCTTCAAATGCTGAATTTACGCCGAAAATAGATACCATCGAAGACATGGAAGCTTTAGCTTCCCAGGCTCCTCGGCTTCCACATGATAAAGCGATGGCCTTGCTAAGGAATGCAGCTCAGAGAACGAAAGTCTTTGGCGAAGAAATTACATACAAGGTAGACGATTTAGCAAAATGTTACGCAGCAAGCATTACCGAATTATCCGAATTTTCCACTTACTTGGAAGAATTGGGGTACTTAGATCATCGGTCGACCAAGTCAGGAGAGCATCTAAAATTAAAAGCTGGGGCTTTTAATGAGTTTTTACAATCTCAATCTCTCACAGTATTCATCAGCTCAACAGTCTACGATTTATTAGACTTGCGGGCAGAGTTGGCCGAGCACCTTGAGTCGGCCGGTCATGTTGTCCGTATGTCAGAAGACTATGAGCGGTTCGATGTTGATCAGAAGTCTGACTCAATCCAGCAATGTCTCAATAACTTGAAGGCGTCGGAGGTCATTATCTGCCTCCTTGATCAACGTTTTGGAGGGGTGATCCAAGAGCATGCAAACGAGCAATGGAACGGGAAATCAGCGACTCAGGTTGAATATGAGTATGCCCGCAAACTTGACTTGCCGGTTTATGCTTTTATTCGTGACAAGGCTGAGTTGGACGCCGGCCTTATTCGTGGCGGAGGCGGAACTCGCACACGCTGGGTCGAGGCAAGGGGGAGAGACGAGAGCAAGGCTAAGTGGCTAGAGTTCTATGACTCACTCGTGAAGCTCAAAGGAAATCCACAAGAGCCGAACTGGTACGATCCATTTCGAACCTCAGTTGATCTCAAGAAGCTTGTTGACAAACGACTCAATGATTATGTGAAAAGCCGATGAAACTTGAACCGCTCCAAAGCTCGCCAATCCTAAAATATCGCAAAATCATCTTTCCGCCTTTGGTCGCATTGATCGTGGGGTATGTCGGATGCACTGTAGATGTTTTCTGGATCAGGACAAAAGCTTATGACACATATAGGCCTGATCAAAAACTGTACAAGCAGATCGGGTTTGGTCTCGTTTCTGGCAAGATCGGTTACATGATACTCCGGAAGACACCTGAAAGTGTCCCCTTGCAGTTTTCTTTCAAAACTCACAAGCCAATAATCGAACCTGCCATCAGAAGCGAAGACCACTGGGATTTTAATTCTTTCTCAATTGCGTCTTGGTTTGTAGCATTGGTCGGATGTTGCCTCTATTGGCTTAAACAAATTATGAGATTGGCTTTCCTAAGGTTTTGGAAACAGCAAGCAACGGAGACGCTTTGAAAAGTTGAGGTTACTGAATCTGTTATAAGTTTGACGGCTACCGGGTCGGCATTAATTTAGGCAATCGGGAGATTCATTTTTCACGTTGCCGACACATTGGTTTGCAGCGACAACCTCAATGTCCATTTGCCGGCCTTGGATGATTCCTTCGATGATGTCGTTTCCATCAATCGAAGGATCGGCCCAAACGTCATAGGCATCGGGGGAAAGGATCACCGGCATTCGATCATGATATTCAGACGCAACACCATCAGACTGAGCTGTGAAGATCGTAAATGTCTCGATGTCTTTCCAGGCCGACCATAGGCCCGCAAATGCGAAAGGTTGATTGTCGGTCATTCGGAAATGAAAAGGTTTCTTCCCTCTCCATTCATACCAACCGTCAGCGAGGACAAGGCAACGTTTACTTTTGAGAGCCGGCTTGTAGCTCTTGGCAATCAGCTCGGAGCGAGCATTGATCATGCGATAGCCGATCTTCGCATCCTTTGCCCAGGGAGGAATGAAGCCCCACCTCATGAGACTCATTTCTCTTGAGTCCTCACTGAGTCGGATGACAGGATTCAACTGAGTTGGTGCAATGTTGAATCGAGGGAATAACTCAGGCTGAGGATCAACTCCAAAAACCTCGGCAAGTTCAAGAGGATTCATACGAAGCGTATAGCGACCACACATGATTTCGATCTCTGAGAAGAGGTTACCGGCCGATTGAAATTGAAGCCTCAAAAAAGAAGCCTCGAGGATTCGAGCGGTCCATCAGCCGTTTGATTGCTGGCGTCGTTTCTGTTGTATTTTGCGTTTAACTCTACTTTGTAGTTCCCCAATTCCGAATTCAAAAACACTAAGTTTTCACTGGCACTCATCGTACCTAGACCCAACACAATCAACAGTGTCGTACTCACTGTTTTCGTATGGTTGAATTTGATGGTCGCATAACAAGATTTACTCATCTGTCACAATTAGCGTTTCAGTGATTTTCACATTTCCCGACTCGGCAGCGGCAAGGATGGCTCTTGCTCGTTTTCGGCAGACTTGGAGCATCCATTGTTGAGCAGTAGTAAGACCCTCAATCTGAGCGACCTGATTGAACAAATCGGCGTCCTCATCAGAGCATCTGATGTTTAACTGCTGTCCTGTCCTTGTTGGTTTCTTTTTAGCCATGGGGAGATTGTGGTCTCGATGGATACGATCTTGCAAGCGAAGAGAGGCTTAGAATGCAAGGCGTCCCCTATGGGTTTCATTTGGTATCCATTGATATGTTTTCGGTGTAGGGGTATGATCAGACCATGCAAACTTCGGGACTATTCAAATCACTGAGTTCGTTCGGCATTCGAGTTCTTTGGTGGTCGCTGGTCTCGACCATTGAATGGTTTTCTTGTCACCGTCAAGATGTTTGCGGGCCGGTGGTTTCCGTCATTCGTAGAGAATTTCCTCATTTCGGGCCTTTGAATTGGGCTCTCTCGGCCTGCAAATGGGGTTTCAGAAGCATCGCAGGTTACATGAAGCAGATAAAACGAGCCTCAACCAGGGCGGGCCGGCTCCTGGGAGGCTCTCACGCCAGTAAGTACGGGCCTGAACTTGCTGGCGTCCACTTTCATAGTAGGCAACACCCAAATAGTTTCAACAAGGAATCTCATGGCATCACTGAACAAGCATAATGGTGGCTGGCGAATTCGTTATTTTGACAGGAATGGAAAGAGAGCATCCTTTTTCCCCGGAAAGATGCCAAAGAAAAACGCAGTTCAAATTCAGACTCACCTTGAAGCTCTTGTCTCGGCTCAAATGTCAGGCACAGCAATTCCGGCAGCAACATCTTTTTGGCTCAACGAGTGTGACCAGAATCTGAGGAAGAAACTCTACAAGGCCGGCTTGATTGAACAGCCTGAAGAAATGGTCCAGGTTACTTCTCTCGGAGAATTAGTGGATCGATACATTGCGGGCCGGTCTGATGTGAAGCACTCAACTAAGCAGGTTTGGAAACGTTGCAAGGATGCTCTCTTTCGCTGTTTTGATGAATCAGACGATATTGCCGGCTTCACTTTCTCTGATGCAAGAGAGTTTCGGCTTTTTCTGATTGATGAAGGTAAGAGCGAAGCAACAATCCGCAAAATGTCGGCCGTAGCTGCTCTATTCTTCGAGGATTCCGTAGAACGCGAAGAGATTGTTAAAAATCCGTTTCGAGCTAAGAACGTTCCCCGTAGTTCTTACGCGAACCGTTCACGTTTCGTCTTCATAGATCGAGAAATGGCCCGTCGAGTGCTGGATTGCCTGCCGTCGAATGAATGGAGGCTGATCTTCGCTCTCAGCCGATTCGGAGGCCTTCGGTGCCCTTCTGAGATCAAGGCTCTCACGTGGGATCATGTTCTGTGGGATCAGGACCGGTTGGTCGTTCCGAGCCCTAAGACGGAGCATCACGAAGGGAAGGGAGAACGTATCATTCCGATCTTTCCAGAAATTCGGCAATACCTTGAGGCGGCCTACAAAGGCAATCAGGCCGGTCCGATCATCCAGACAGAACGTTCTCATTCAAACCTCGGCGTGAAGCTTACAAAGATTCTCAAGAGAAACGGAATTGAGCCTTGGCCGAAACTTTTTCAGAATCTTCGCTCTACAAGGGAAACTGAGTTGGCTGAAGAGTACCCGATTCAGGTTGTCTGCTCTTGGATCGGCAATTCTCCAAAGGTGGCGATGCGGCACTATCTTCAAGTGACCGACCATCATTTTGAGAGAGCAACCAAGAGTGACCAAATTAGTGACCAGAAGGTGACCACAAGTGGGTGCATGGAGATGCAAGCAGCTTCAAAGGGTAAAGAGAATACCGCAAGAATACTGCGGAAAGATGAAAAACAAGCCAAAAGGCCCAATCGTAGAATAGCCGAGGGGGGACTCGAACCCCCACGGAGGTTCCCCTCCTCGGGATTTTAAGTCCCGTGCGTCTGCCAATTCCGCCACTCGGCCAGTGTCGAAAATTTGAAGGTGAATCCTAACTGGTGATCGTGCCGTGTCAAACCAACAATACCAATACAAACAAAACTAGTGCATTTTCAATGCAATTGTGCCCGTGAAGATTGTTTTCACAACTATAGAGGTTGCACCCCACGAGGCAGGACGCGACGACTCGCTTTTGTTTTGTGTGCGAGCATTTTCAACGCAATTGTGCCCGCGAAGATTGCTTTTACAACTTGCGAGGTTTCTCTCCATGCGGCGGGATGCGAAGGCCGGGATTTGGTTGGGTTTGGGGTTTCTTCGCTGCTTTTAGCTTGAAGAATGGAGGTTTCATACCAAGGAGTTCGTCTATACGATTTCATTTTTTCTGACGAGATGTCATGATGCTTTCACTGAAATTCCCGGGACAGGTGTGAGAGGAAAGACTCTATGAAACGTGCTTTACTACTTTGTGTCGTGACAACACAATTTGTGATGTTTCAAGTTCACTCTGTGACTGCTGAAGACTGGCCGCAATTTCGAGGACCGAATTGTACCGGGGTTTCTAAGTCGGATGCTTCTTTACCGGTCAAGTTTTCAGCGACAGAAAAAGTGGCTTGGTCTGTTAAGCTGGGAGACGGAATTGGCTGTCCGGTCATCGCGGATGGTCGCGTTGTGACTTCTGGAATGGTGGATGAAAAAACAATTGGGCTGTTCGCTTACGATGCGAAGACCGGCGAGAAATTATGGGAACGGGCTTGGCCAATTGGAGATGTTGAAGAGATCCATCTGACAAATTCACATGCTGCGACGACTCCCGCTATCGATAGTGAGCGAGTCTACTTCTACTTCAGTACGTTGGGCATGGTGGCTGTTGATGCGAAAACTGGCGAGGATGTTTGGCATCAGGAATTGCCGGTCCCGTATTTTGTGTTCAAGTGGGGGGCGGGAATGTCCCCGGTTCTCTACAAGGATCTGCTGCTGTTCTGCCAGGATGATGATCTGCACCCGATGTTTTATGCCTTCGACAAGCGGACAGGTGAATTGAAATGGGAAGATGATCGCAGCGACATGGCTGTCAATTATTCTCACCCAGTCATTTGTGAAACTGACATGGGGGATGAAATTGTCGTCGGTGGAACTGGGCTGTTGGTCGGGTATCGTCCGGAGGATGGGAAGCGTCTTTGGACAGCGAAAACTCTTCTGCGAAACATCAAAACAACGCCGGTTTCCAAAGATGGGATCATCTATATTTCAGTCCAGAGTGGTGGAATTGCGAACCAATGGTTGGCCTCTGTCGACCGCTGGGAGACCGGCAACAGCGATGGGAAGATCTCGAAGGAAGAAATTCAGGCGTTTGTTGGAGAGCGACCCGTTCCGGAAAGTTTTTATGAGAAGACCTTCGATAAGGGAGATCTCAACAAGGATGGTTTCCTGGAAGGGCGAGAGCTTGATGTGGCGTTTTTGAAGAGCGAAAACTTTGCCGGAGCCCGATTTGATTCTGCGAATCCAGCTCAGGAATTCATTCTCGCTGTCAAAGGGGGCGGGCGTGGTGATGTGACAGAGTCTCACGTGCTGTGGAAGCATCCGACGAAGCATACAGATCACATTGTCTCACCGATGGTCGTTGATGATCGGATGTTGTTGATTAAAGGGGGAGGCATTGCGACTTGCTTTGAAATGGATAAAGGGGAGCTCGTCTTCGGCCCGAAACGGATCAACAATGGTGGCGATTATTTTGCTTCACCGGTTTATGGTGATGGGAAAATTTATGTCGCGGGCGATAATGGGAAGATCGTCGTGATTCGGAATGCCGATGAACTCGATGTCCTCGCAGTCAATGAGATGGGGGAATCAATCCTTGGTTCGCCAGCAATTTCTGATGGAGCACTCTTCGTGCGAACTCGGACATCGCTCATGCGAATCCAGAACTGACTGGGTGCAGTTCTTCGGGGAATCAACGTGAACTGCTCATCGCAAATGGTAACAGTTTCAAGAACGGAGTTCTTAGAGGATGAAGCTCGCTGGAAAAATTGCACTTGTGACAGGTGCCGGGCGTGGAATTGGCAAAGGGTGTGCGATTGAATTGGCGAAGGCGGGGGCTGATCTCGTCTTAAACGAACGTCCTGGGAGTCCGGATGTTGAAATCACGGCTGAGGAGATTCGCTCGCTGGGGCGGAAGTGTGAGGTCGTTGAAGCGAATGTCTTCTCCCGTGAAGGTTGTGAGGAACTGGTTGCCACAGCGATAGCAAAGGTCTCGCGGATCGATATTCTGATCAGCAACCCGGCTTTTAGTCGGCGCGGTTCCTTTCTTGAATACTCACCAGAACTGTTTGAGCAAACAATTCTGGGAACGTTGACCAGTGGGTATCACATGAGTCAGCTTGTTTCCCGTGAAATGGTGAAGCAGGGAGACGGTGGCAAGATCGTCTTTATATCGAGTGTGCATGGAGAGATGCCTATTTCCGGTTCGTTCGCCTACGGAGCTGCCAAGGCTGGGCTGAATCACATGATGCGTTCGATTGCAGTGGAACTTTCCGAGTACGGTATCAATGTGAATGCGATTGAGCCGGGGTGGATCGACACACCCGGCGAACATGTCGCCTTCAGTGAAGAAACGATTGAAGCAGAAGGACGAAAACTTCCATTTCGACGGCTTGGGCGATCAGACGAAATTGGTAAGGCTGCAACGTTTCTCTCTTCACCTGATGCAGATTATGTCACTGGAACGGTTCTGCCTGTTGATGGCTTGTTTCGCTTTCGTCATTGCCTGCCCGAGAAAACGCCTCAGCCGAAAGATGTTCAGTAACGATGGGAATGTTTCAGCGGCTGGAGTTTCAAGGTCAATCAGACGGGCCACACTTGTTGATTACAGCAGGTGTTCATGGTGACGAATTTGAGCCGATGGCGGCTGTTCGTCAGCTTGCCAAATTTCTCGCACAAGAGTCGAGCCTGTTCCGAGGACGAGTCACATTGGTCCCTTGTGTGAATGAAGAGGCATTTCTGCTCGGAGCACGTTGTGCTTCGGACGGTTTAGACCTCGCTCGAACTTGTCCCGGCAACGCGCAAGGTTCGGTCACTGAGCAACTCGCAGCTGGGATCAGTGAGTTGATCTCAGCTGCGGATTATTACATCGATTTGCATACTGGTGGGACTGAACTTTCGATTTATCCACTGGCGGGTTATGTACTCCATTCCGACAAATCTGTGTTAGAGAAACAGCGCGAAATGGCACAGGCATTCAACTTGAATGTGAGTTGGGGGACCTCCCCTGAATTGCAAGGGCGGACACTCTCTGTGGCTCGCGATGCGAATGTGCCTGCGATTTATGCTGAATACTTCGGTGCGGCAACCTGTTCGAAGGAGGGAACAGATGCCTATGTTGATGGCTGTCTGAACGTGATGGGGGCTCTCAATATGATTGAACGAACATCACCTCCGAGTCGTATCGAGTATGTGGTTGAGGATACGCGTCCAGATTCGGGGCATCTACAAATTTGCAATCCATCTCCGGTCGATGGGTATTTTGAGACAGCTGTCGGACTCGGCGAGAAAGTCTCGAAAGGCGATCTTCTCGGAACTGTTTTCTGTTTAAAGGATCACAATCCGTATCCCATCAAAAGTGACCAAAATGGCATCGTGTTGACGCTCCGCACTTTCCCACGCGTTCTTGCCGGTCAGTCCGTCGCGGTGATTCTTGAATCAGGCGAGAAGGTTTCGTAGTGCGCTTCCAAAAAAATGTGCTCTGGTGTTCACGTGAGGTCGGAGTGAGTGCTTTCGCACTCTGAAAACGCTCTGCCCTTGTGAATCAAGACCGTTGATCATGACTCTCCCGGTCGATACTCTTCACTCGCACTGCACTTAGAATTTGGAAACTCATAATGTCTGCACAAATCATTGATGGAAAAGGAGTCGCTGCGAGGTTGCGCAAGGATCTCGGAGAAGAGGTCAGTCAATTTCGCGAAGCGACGGGCGTTGTTCCACACTTGGCTGCGATCTTGGTTGGCGAGGACCCTGCGAGTGCGGTTTATGTGCGAAACAAGCAAAGAGCGTGTGAAAAAGCGGGGATCAAAAGCACGCTGCATCGGCTGGATGCGGCAACAACACAGGTTGATTTGCTCGAACTGATCAGTGGTCTCAATGGCGATGATTCCGTCCATGGAATTCTCTGTCAGCTTCCCCTGCCCTCGCAGATTGATGAGACGACCGTTTTGGATTCGGTCACACCTATCAAAGATGTGGATTGTTTTCATCCGGAAAATGTCGGACTTATGGTGCAGGGGCGTCCCCGTTATTTGCCTTGTACGCCAGCGGGATGTCAGCGATTAATTGCTGAAGCGGGAGTGGAAACTTCAGGCGCTCATGCGGTGATTGTGGGGCGCAGCGAAATCGTTGGCAAGCCGATGGGGATGATGCTCGTTCAAAAAGGGGACGTCGCCAACGCAACTGTGACTTACGCACATTCCCGAACAAAGAATCTGGCGGAGATCACTCGACAGGCGGATATTCTCGTAGCTGCCATCGGCAAACCAAATTTCATTCGAGGTGAAATGGTGAAGCCGGGAGCCTGTGTGATCGATGTTGGCATCAATCGCGTCGATGAAAAGCTCGTCGGTGATGTCGATTTTGATTCCGTAGTCGGAATTGCCGGTTCGATTACTCCAGTTCCTGGGGGCGTGGGGCCGATGACGATCGCCATGTTGCTCCAGAATACTCTGACCGCTGCCAAGCTTCAGGCTGAATAATCGGTTTGTTAGCTGAGTGATCTTTCGCCCACTCAGGGATTCCATCATCATCTGGGAGAGGCTGAAGAGGGCGTCTCTTGCCAAGAGGGTTTCTGTCGGAACCATCTTCTGTGATTGGTTCAGGAACCCCAAGTTGAACCGGTGCTGTTGGAGCAAGTGAGGCCTTCCCGCTGGGTAAAGACCTTGCTGTAGGGGCGCTGTGACGAAGCTGTCGAATGTTCGATGCGGGGTCATCCGAGAGACTGGATTGATTGACATATTCTCCAGCTGCTTGTCGGCTGAGTTTTCCAATGTCGACCACTCTTGCTCCGTCAATGTTTGGCATCTCCCACAAAGAGTTTGCAGTTGCGAAGCTGGGTGGATTGACAGAGGGGTGCCCGAGCGAAATTTTCATTTCGGTTTTTGCTTCAGGCCAACTGATTCGAACAGATGTTGGAAGTGATGTGCCGTTGGGCATGTCGGTATATTTTTTTAACGTCGCAGAAGCGATAATGTCTCCAGCACCAGATCGGAGGAAGTGTTCCTGCACACGTCCAGTAAAAGTGTTGACCCGGATGACTCGCTCGACTTGATGCCCCGTTGGAGATGTTCGCACACTGACGAGGTCCAGTACCGGTTCATCGATCTGTGGGCGTTCAAGGGTGTATTCGTCAGCTTCAATCGGAATGACGCCGAAGACTTCGACGAGCCATTCCGGCTGGATTTGAATCGGCATTTCCAGGTGCTGAAGAGCGAGTGACGCATCTTCGTGATTGCACACAATCATCTCGGGCTGCTCTTTTGTCCACAGCCAGAAGCGGTCTCGGTTCGAGCCTAAGTCAACTTCCTGTCCACCGGTGATTGGATGCGAAACAACGATTCTTAAATTTCGAGGAGCTTCTACCGCCATTGAAGCAGGCAGCGGGAATGGGATTCCGGTCACCTGAATTTTTGCATCGCTTGTTCTCCATCCGGCGATCCCGGGAGAATTTTCGGTTCCCAGAATGTTCCGGTTTAGATGCTCGACCAGTTGCTCTTTGCTGATGTCTGATTCCAGAACTTGCTTATGGGTGAATTTCAGTTTGTTTGACGGGCAGCCACAGCTGAGCAGCATTAATCCAATGAAAAAGCACGAATTCAAGGAAATTAGCGAAGCCTGTCGGGCTGGCTGATCTCTCTTGAGTGGTTTTGATTTGTGCCGTAATGAGTTCGTCATGCTGCGTTCCATTCCGTGGTCAGCTGCTGATTGAGAAGAATCTGCAACTCGGAAATTTCATCCTTGGGCAACTGTTGGTCTCGAACTTCGAAAGGCCCTTCTCCTCGAGAACCCGATAGTTGCAGGTATTCAACATTGTCTCGTTCTTCAGCTCCGTCCAATTTCAGACGTCGTCGCTGCAACAGGTAGAGTGCGAGAACGTAACAGATCTTTTCCTGATGAGGGTTTGAATTCTCCACGATTTGCTCGAAATAATTCATGAGCGTTTCAGGGTCGGTTGTTTCTGCCCGTTTCTCTTCAGGAATTGGAACCTGTGCTCTCCAACATCCGATTCCTCCTTCTGGCATGCCCTGCCATCCTTCTTCGCTGTAGTCCAGCCGTTCAAAAATTCCATTCTTTTCAACAAGGACTGAATAACATTGACTCCCCGGAACTAAGGGTTGTCCTGTTCCAGCGCAGGTTTTATTGATGGGTTTGAACCGGTAATCCATAGCAGAAAATATTCTCAGTCGATGTTGGAGGGCGCGGGATCGTACGAAGAAAACCGAGAATGGCTCAATACCGATTTGCGAGGCGGATTCGATAACGGGGCTCCTCGCGAACTGGCCTGCATCAATTTTTGAACAATGATGGGCTCAGAGAGAGAATTGCAAGCCGGGAATGAACGCGTTTTGATAGTCATTTCCCCGATCGCTTCGAAGCTATGAAATTTCTGGAAACTGGTCTTTACTCGTTTCTGGAAATTCGCGTAGCCTGACGTTCTCTCTAAATCTGAGTGGATCGATTGTTCGGTTCAAGACCTAGATTGAAATTGACAATTGCGACTCAACAATGGAATTGATTGAGTCGACAACCAACACCCCCCCCCCAAGATATTCTGTGGAAGGAGTCCCGGATGAACCGTTCTTCTATGTTGACGGCATGTGCTCTTGTTGCTGCCTTTGGTATTGGGCTGACATGGTCGTACTTCACCAATCAACAATCAGGCGGCGTTGCAATCGTCGACTTGGATGAGGTGGCACGTCGTATCGGTCGCGATAAGGAAATGGTCGATTCGATCCAAACACAAGCGGGAGCGTTGAACAAAACTCTTGTCGCTGCTCAGCAGTCAGCTGTGAATCAGTTGAACAAAGCGAAGTCTACTGCGAACGAAGATGAGCAGATCACTAACGAAGAAGCCCAACAATTTGTGCGGATGCAACGTAACGCACAAGTTCAGCTGACTCAGTTACAACAAAAAGCACGCTTGAACCTGAACCAGCACCGCCAGGGGCTTGTCAGTCAGTTCCGCAAAGATGCTCAGCCGATCGCAGCCAAGGTTGCTAAAGAACGCGGATTCGACAGCGTTGTGACTCGCAACGATACTGTCGTTTTCTCTTACGACAAAACTGTGGACATCACTGAAGATGTGATCAAGCAGATGAGTGCAGAAATGCCTGCCAAGCCAGCGAAAGCTTCAACAGCTAAGGCAGCACCAAAGCCAGCTGCGACTGCAAAAGCTCCAGAATCCACAACAACGAACTAATTCGTTAGAGCAAACTGCTCAGTGGTCGAAAAATAAAAACCTCTCAGGAATCCAACTGATTCCTGAGAGGTTTTTTGTGTTCAAGCGGACAGGCTCCTGAACACACATTCCTGAATTGGCGTTTAGGTTTTATCTGTTCGCAGCAGGAAGTGCTTTGAACTGAGCCTGAAACTTGTATTTGCTATCTTAAACATTGAGATGAGCGACTATTCCAGATGCATTCGGCCTAGAACTGATCCTGAAACCTGAACTTGTGCTCTCAAACACTGAGGAAAGTCATCATTTCATAAGTTTCCGGACTGGCTCTAGTTCTAATCTTATTCGTCCCAAATGTTGACGAATCTTCGTTCTTCGAAATCTATGATTCGTCCGGGCAAGAATTGTTCCGGAGTGTCGCTAAGAATTCTCACCCAGACCTGCTCGCCAAGGTATTCACCGGTCACTGAGAGATGCGGGCCGAGATCGTCTGTTTCATCGATGACTTGTGGCTGCCAGGTGACGGCGTCAAGGACGTCGAAATGCTTCATGACCTCGACAACATCCACGACAAATCGCGATTGAATGCGATGGCCATCATTCGGGCCACCAACAATTTCGGTGGGTGAGACGAAGATAGAGATTTCGTGGGATTCTTCACCGCAATAATAGTGACAGCCAATCGGTGAATCTTCTTCAAAGATCTGTACCGAAAGACACACTTTTTCGACAAGTAGAGAAGCCCAAGTTGGAGGTGGGGACATGTTTTTGAAACTCATTTTCTGGGAATTGCCCTCTGGCCAAGGTGGGCAAAAATTATCATCGTTGCATTAAGATCTCCGTATGTCATAGTGACAGTTTGCAACTGTGGCCCTGTCAAAGAATTGTTAAAGCATTTCACATTCCTTACTCACGATGTTTTTAAAAAACAACGTGGGGATTTCTTGGATTGTCGTAATCTGCTTGCAAGGAATGGTTTGTGTGGATTGGTTCAGGTTGAGTTCTGAGGATGCCCGAGCAATGCTTCAACAAAGTGTTCAAGGTTTTGAACAGGTTTGCCCTGTTAGTGTTTCATTGTTGAAACGGCAGGTTGTTCTGTTTTTGAAACGCTCATCAACACTCATCGAAGTGAGATATGAATAGGTATGGTTTGATATTCCTGTTCAATTCCTGCCCCGCAAAGCTCATGCTTTGACGCCAGACACAACTGTCTCTGAAGTTCCCCACTCTTGTTCTCGACTCGGCTCTTCTCCGGTTTTACTCTCTGCTTTTTGAAGTCTCTCTCTTTGTCATTTATGATCCGGGTCGTTTATGATCCCGTCCAGCCCGGCTTCGTTGCTGTGTGCAAAACGAACCGCAGATGAGCTTGAATAGTGACCTGTCAAATCGGAGTCGCCATCACGATCGTCCCCTTACCGAAAATTGGCAATGTCGAGGCGGAGGCGAAATAATTCCGCTTGGGCATGTTCGGACTGGACATGTCCCACGAGATTTCCTTCACTGGCTCCCAGAACTAACACAGGGAAAAACAGTTGTCGCGTGGTGATCAGAGATAACCCGCGACGAAACACTTCATACGGACAGTTGCTGGGGAATGAGCAGCCAGGAAACGAAAAGGCTGCGTTCTCAAGCTATTCCACTGATATTACTTCCAAGAGAGACAACGATGAGAAATTGTTTTGTAGCGGCGATGGTCATGGGATTTTTGGTGTCCTGCGGTCTGACCGCATCGGCCGCGGATGTCGAAGAGGGCTTCACTTCCCTGTTCAACGGTCGAGACCTGTCAGGATGGACCAAGCGTGGTGGCTCAGCGGAGTACGAAGTCTCGAATGGGGCGATCGTTGGGAAATGTGTACCGAATACGCCGGGCAACACATTTTTATGTACGGAGAAGGAATTCGGAAACTTTGTCCTGAAGTTGCAATACAAATTCATTGAGGCTGGCAATTCTGGCGTCCAGTTCCGCTCGGCGGCACGTCCAGCGGGTGATGGTGAGCGAGTTTACGGCTATCAGTATGAAATGCGTCCCGGTGGCGACGCGACAGGTCGCATTTACGATGAAGGTCGTCGCGGACACAAGCATGGTATCATTTGGCTGGATGCTCATACTCCACAGGATCGCCTCGATGCTGCTCAGGCAGGTTGTCGGGAAGGAGAATGGAATGATGTGGAAATTCAGTGCGTCGGGCCGTCTATCAAGACTTGGCTGAACGGCAACCTGGTTGTCGATATGTTCGACAGCTTCTCAATGAAGGGCTTTTTCGGACTACAGATTCACTCAGGCAAGTCCGGTTCCGTTGCCTGGAGAAACATCCGTGTCAAGGATCTGGGTGAAAGCCAGTGGGAGCCGTTCTTCGTTAAAAATGACGAGGGCAAATACCAACTTGCTGATGCCAAGTTTGTGCTTCCGGAAGAGTGGTCATTTACCGATGAGGGCGTTTTGCACGGTGTCCACTCGAAGAGCCAAGGTAAGGATGGGTTGGTCATCTCCAACAAGAATTACGACAACTTCATTACGCGCGTGACATATCGGATGCACGGGGGAAATAGCGCTTTGTATTTCCGCGCCGAGGAGACAGAAGCACCGTGGGTCTTGCGTGGATTCCAAAATGAAATCGCTAACAATGGCAAGGATTCCGCTCTCTGGCACACAGCTGGAATTGTAAACGGCAAGACGATTCCCGGTCGCGGTTGGGTCGTCACAAACGACGAGTTTATCGAAAAGGTCCGCAACAAGGACGACCAATGGAACACAACTTGTACTACTGCATATGGAGACCGTCTGGTCCAGACGCTCAACGGATTTTGCACGTCCGATATCATCGACGAAGCAAGTGAGAAAACTGGAAAGCTGGGATTGCAGATGCATGGTGGCACCGACTGCGAAATGTTCTTCAAAGACTTTGAAGTGATGCCCATCACCGACGAGATGAAGAAGCTCATTGATCGAAAGTGAATCGCGGAACTGTCTAGAACTGATCCTGAAACATGAAACTGCTCTCTCAAGCTTTGAGGAAAGCGACTGTTCCAGAGGTTTTCGGACTGTTTCTACATAAACCGACCGTCTCGAGCATTTTCAAGACTTGTTGTGCCCGTGACGGTCACTCTTTTGCCTTCGTACGACTGCTCGCGACGTGTCAGAACTCGAACGCCGGTTCGGAAAATGTGAGAGGTGTCGACTCACCTGACGATCTCGAATCGATCAGCAAGCGGATTTATTGTCGCAGCTCTGTACAATATATCTGGGCCGACTCAACTCTTTTTCAATCAGCCAGAACTCTTCTCATCAGGTTATTATGAAACAGTTTTTGTTCGTCAGCTTGTCTGCGATTCTGGTCTCGGTTTCGGTGGCTCAGGCTGAAGTGACTCGTGTCGAAATTGCGGAACGCAAATCATTTGCAGAGGGGCATCAGTTTGGTCAAACGGGAGCCTATGAACTGGTCTCTGGTCGCCTCTATTTTGATGTCGACCCGCTTGCCGATGCCAACTCACGCGTTTGTGATATCGATCTGGCTCCTCGAAATCCAGCAGGACGGGTTGAGTTTTGGGCCGACTTTTTCCTGCTCAAGCCGGTCGATTCCTCTAAGGGAAATGGTTGCCTGCTCTATGATGTTCACAACCGGGGCAGCAAGCTGGCGCTATGGACTTTCAACGACGCCGAGATAACGAGTTCACCATCTACGATGGCGCACGCAGGCAATGGATTCCTGATGCGTGAAGGGTATTCGGTGTTATGGACAGGTTGGAATGGTGATGTGGTCGATGACGGGACTGGCCGACTTCTGGCAGGTTTACCGATCGCGAAGAACTCGGATGGGACTTCGATAACAGGTTTGAACTATGTCGAAATTCTCGTCGATGAACCAAAGGAAAGTCAGGAGTTTTATTTCAGCCCATGGGGAACATCGGCTGGTTATCCAACTGTGGATTTACACGATTCAACCGCAAAGTTGACGCGGCGAGCGAGTCGCTCTGCGGAGGCGAGTCTTGTTCCTCGCGACGAATGGGCGTTTGCCGAGGTTGAGGGTGGAAAAGTCGTTCCGCATTCAACGAGTTTGTACGTCAAAGAAGGCTTGAAACCCGGCTGGATTTACGAGTTAGTGTACACCGCGAGAGACCCGCGAGTTTCCGGGTTAGGGCTTGCGGGGCTTCGTGATGCTATTTCGTTCTTTCGCTACAATCCACGCACTGCCGAAGCGGCAACGGATAATCCACTCTCCGGGATGTGTGATCGGGCCATTATCTTTGGCATCTCTCAATCCGGTCGCCTGATACACCACTTTATGTATGAAGGACTGAACAACGACGTCAAAGGTCGTACGGTCTTTGATGGGGCTGTCATTCATGTCGCTGGAGCCGGCAAAGGATTGTTTAACTCTCGCTTTGGGATGGCGACTGTGTACGGCACTCAGTTACGAAATAATTTATTGCCCGCAGATTTCTTTCCTTTTACTCCCACATTACAGGCAGACAGACTGACCAATGCGAAAGGCGACACACTGGCAAGACTGAGAAGTCAGGGAGAATTGCCGAAAATCTTCTTTGTTCAAACCTCCACAGAGTACTGGTCTCGGGCCGGATCGTTGCTGCACACCGATGTGGAGGGTGTACGTGACCTCGATCTGGAAGAGAATGCACGCATCTATTTGATCGCCGGTGCTCAGCACCTTGGAGCCACCTCGACGGATCGCACAATCTGTCGCTATATGCGGAACCCGCTAAAGCATCGCGGCCCGGTACTCCGGGCTTTGCTGAAATCGATGGATGATTGGGTTGCACGCGAGGCAGAACCTCCGGCCAGCGAATATCCGAGAATTGATGATGGGACGCTGGTTAGCGTTCAGGAATTTCAAAGTCAGTTTCCAACGATCCCGGGTGTGGAGACTCCGGCTGTCTGCTATCAACCACTCAGATTGAATCTGGGGCCGCGATGGCAGACCGAAGGGATTGCTGACATCGTTCCACCGATTGTGGGTAAGCCTTATCAGACATTGGTCCCCGCAGTCGATGAGGACGGTAATGAGCTTGCCGGAATTCGATTACCCGATGTTGCAGTTCCCACAGCAACTTACATGGGATGGAATCTGCGAGATGAAGCCTATGGAGCAGCAGGTTCTCTGGCAGACCTGCATGGTGGCTATCTTCCTTTTTCAGCAACTCGTCAGGTCGGTGATTCTCGCGTCCCCCTCAACGAACGGTACCGCACTCATGAGGAGTATCTTGCAAAATACTCAACAGCTGTGGTCAGTCTGTGGCAGCAACGTTTCTTACTCGCAGTAGACGCCATGTCGATGCTCAGCGAAGCCCGTAAACGCAATTCGGGGAAAGCCCCGGAAGAGTAAATTCTCGTCGTCGCTATCGCCCCCCGCCCCGCCCTGCCCTACCCGATCATATGCGCACGTCCATTGAATGCGTGACCAAGTCAGCTTACGATTGCCGCACACAAGAGCTTATAGAAAATCATGTACGCGTCTGCCTGGGGGACGAGTCGGTTTTCATATGAAAACTACTCTCCACGGGCGCAAGAATTACGAAGATATTCTGACCGATCTCTGAAATGGAGTCCCATGTGATGTCGAATCGCTTAAACGAGAAGAGTAAACAGATCAGGGACAACCGGCTCACGCGAAGGCAATTCGTGGCGACCGCTGGAGCAGCGATTGCCGCACCGACAATTGTGCCGAGTTCTGTATTCGGCGCGAATGCTCCGAGCAACCGAATCAATGTCGCTTTGATTGGGTGTGGGAATCAGAGTCGGGCAGATTTGCCAAGCATGTTACGACAGCCTGATGCGCAGGTTGTGGCAGTCTGCGACGTAAATAAAGGGAGTCACGGCTATGCTCGCCCGGAGCATTTCCTGGGACGTGAACCGGCGCAGAAGAGAGTTAATGATTACTACGCTGGAAAGACGCGTTCTGGAACATACAACGGCTGCGATGCCTATAGCGACTTCCGCGATGTCCTCGCTCGTGATGACGTGGACGCGGTCATGATTGTGCTGCCCGATCACTGGCACGCGTTAGCGACTATCAAAGCGTGCGAAGCGGGGAAGGATGTCTACTGCCAGAAGCCGATGTCGCTGACCATTCACGATGGACAGCAGATGATTAAAGCGGTCCGTAAACATAATCGCATTCTGCAAACGGGCAGCCAATACCGCTCGAATGCAGTCGTTCGCCGCATGTGTGAGTTAGTTCGAAATGGTCGGATTGGTGAGGTCAAGCGAGCAGTTTCCATTATCAATGGGAGTGGTGCCGGGCCGGGACCGGGCTGGAAGGAAATGCCCGTCCCAGATGGGTTCGACTACGACATGTGGCTGGGACCAGCTCCAGAGGCGCCGTACCACATTGACCGCTGCTTCTACCGGTTCCGATTTCATCTTGACTACTCAGGTGGCCAAGTGACGAACACCGGCGCGCACTCGACTGATATTGTTCAATGGGCTCTGGGCAAGGATGACACCGGACCAGTCGAGTTTGAAGATCAGGAAGGAATCGTCTGGCCGCCAGAGGGACATCTCTACACGACCGCGATGAAGTCTCACTTCCGGGCTCGCTATGCCGACGGGACTGAGTTTGTCTGCCGTACGCAGAAACCAGGTTTCGGAGCCCGCATTGAAGGAACAGAAGGCTGGGTTCAATTTAGTGTCAACAATATGAAAGAGGTCGAAGCCTCTTCGGATGCGATCAAGAACTCCGTCATCGGTCCTGATGAGATCCATCTTCCAGTCAGCAGGAATCACTACCAGAATTTCCTTCAGTCTGTGAAGACCCGTAAAGATCCGATCGAACCGGTCGAGGCTGGGCATCGCACTGCCAGTATTTGTCACCTCGGTAATATTGCAATGCGGCTGAAAAGAAAACTGAAATGGGACCCCGATCAAGAAGTCTTCCTTAATGACGACGAAGCGAATCAAATGTTGCAGCGTCCCTATCGCGAGCCGTGGAAGATCTAAAGGTTGAAGTCCGTCTATAAAATCGGACGAGTGGCAACGGTTTCGGGAAACTGCATCATTGAACAGGAATATCAAAACATGAAACGCTTCATCGCTCTCGCCGTTCTGCTGTGCGTCGCTGTGACGACTTTTGCTGAAGATGTCCGCCATCAGCCGCTCAAAGATTTGAACGGCTATTTCCCCTTCAATCCTCCGTCATCGATTGACCAGTGGGAACAGCGCAAGGAGTACGTGCGCCGACAGATTCTGGTCGCGGCTGGTCTCTGGCCGATGCCGACCAAGACACCTCTCAATCCGGTGCTTCATGGCAAGATCGAGGGCGATGGGTACACGGTCGAAAAAGTCTATTTCGAGAGCGCACCCGGTTTCTTTGTCACGGGCAATCTGTACCGTCCGACAAATCCTCAAGGCAAGGTACCGGGAGTTATGCTCGCTCACGGTCACCGCAAGGATGCACGTTTGCATCTGACACCTGAAAAGACGTTGCGCAACCAAATCGCCGACGGTGCAGAACGGTTTGAACGGGCCGGTCGGAGCACCTACCAGTCGCAGTGTCGCCAACTGGCCAAGATGGGCTGTGTGGTTTGGCAGTGGGACATGCTCGGTGATTCGGATTCCATTCAGCTCTCGCGTGAGCTTGTCCACGGTTTCGCAAAACAGCGGGCTGAGATGAACACAACAAAAGACTGGGGACTGTTTAGTCCACAGGCCGAGTCGCACTGTCAGAATGTTCTGGGGCTGCAAACTCTCAACGCCATTCGCGGGTTAGACTTTCTGCTGAGCCTTCCGGAGGTCGATCCGCAGCGTGTCGCCGTCACCGGTGCCAGCGGCGGTGGGACTCAAACAATGCTTCTGGCAGCGATCGATGACCGCATCAAACTCTCTTTTCCTGTTGTCATGGTCAGTACCGCGATGCAGGGGGGATGCACTTGTGAGAACGCGAGTCTGTTGCGTGTGAATACGGGCAATGTCGAGTTCGCCGCGTTGGCTGCACCGAAGCCGCAAGGCATGAACACCGCGAACGACTGGACCAAGGAGATGGCGACCAAGGGCTTTCCTGAATTGCAGCAACTCTATGCGACATACGGCAAGAAGAACAACGTCCTGCTGAAACGTGGTGAGCACTTCCCGCACAACTACAACGCGGTCACTCGTTCCGCTTTCTACACATTCCTGAACAAGCATTTCAAACTCGGTTCTCAAGCCCCCGTGATCGAGACTGATTTCGATCCACTTCCACCTGAGCAACTCACAGTCTGGGACGAAAAGCATCCTGCACCGAAAGCGGCTGATCCCGATTTTGAACGCAACTTGCTGGCATGGTTCACTGAAGACGCCGATAAACAAATCCGGGCCGCGGCAGCCTCACCTGAAGGTTTACGGGATGTGATTCTCCCAGCCGCTGAAGTCCTTATCGGTCGCACTTACGCAAATGCAGGCGATGTGCAATGGGCGCTCAAACAGGAGCAGGAACAGGGCGGCTATGTGAAACATACTGGCACGTTGCTGAACAAAACATACGGCGAGGAAGTGAACGTCGTTTGGCTGTGCCCGAAGCAATGGAATGGCCGTGTTGTCATTTGGCTTGATGATTCTGGACAGGCGGCAGTTTGCGATGAGGACGGCAGCGTGAACCTCTCAGCAATGAAGCTAATTCAGTCAGGCACTGCTGTCTTGGGCGCCGACCTGTTCAACGAAAATGACGAAACGCTGAAGCAGACTCGTGTCGTTGCGAATCCTCGAGAATTCGCAGGCTACACGTTTGGCTACAATCACGCCTTGTTTGCAAAGCGAGCCCATGATGTGTTGAGTATCGTCAGTTTCCTGCGGCACGCGGATTCTGGTCCCTGTCCGAGTTCAGACCTGAAAAACGTTGCGATTGCGGGATGGAACGGCACTGGTCCTGTCGTTGCCGCAGCTAGCGGACTTGCAGGCGATGCGATTGATCGCACAGCGATCGACACTCAAGGATTTCGCTTTGGAGAAATCCTTGACTATCGACATCCAATGTTTTTGCCCGGTGGAGCGAAGTATCTCGATCTGCCCGGTCTGATTGCACTACAGGCTCCACGTCCGCTGTGGCTGGCCGGCGAATCCGAAACGCCTGCCGCGATCACCTCCGCGTATCAAGCCACTTCTCGAACCGCTGATGTGGTAACGTTCACTGGTGAGGCCGCGCAACAACAATCTGCGGCCAGCGAGTGGCTACTGAAGTAGGCCTTCACAAAATATTCTCTTTTGTTTTGCAGGCTGGTGAACGAACGAGTCTCCTTGGATTTGCGGCAGCGGGAACTGGATTTAGCTGTGCGCAACCGGGGGGCTCGGAATCACTTTATTCACTGCACGAATTGCACTCTTTACAGACACAAGAAGCAAGAAGGTGTTCTACATTGTTCGAATTGCTGTTCGCGTTCTGCCTTGTGGCGAACAGCAGATTTATAAACGAAACGTTTTTTCATGGGCAACATGATAGAGCAAGCATGCTCTCTGCCGCCCAACCCGCGTGACGAGTCCATTCTGGTGACTGCTTTGCACAGCTCTTTTGCGAAAAGACAAGGGCTGGAATTTCCTGCATAGACGCATGTAGATATAAGTTTCCGTGGTTGTGTTTCCCGTGAGTAGGAATTACGATTCCTTTCGAAGGAAAGCAGCTCGAGTTTACAGGCACGAAGAGTTCGAAAAGCTGGATTGATTATTTAACCCATCGTTTGCCAGCAGTTCGAAATTTCTAACCTGAATGACCTTCTCGGTATTCGCTTTGAATGTACGGGTCTAACTTTAGAGGGAAGAAACACGATGACACGGCGACGAAACGGTTTCACACTAATCGAGTTATTGGTCGTGATTGCGATCATTGCAATTCTGGTTGCATTATTGCTTCCGGCGGTGCAACAGGCGCGAGAGGCTGCTCGACGTTCGACATGCAAGAACAAGTTGAAGCAGATTGGTTTGGCTCTTCACAACTACCACGACGTCTCAAACCAATTCCCACCCAGCGCGATTGGACTGGGGTGGTGCAATGTTTCAGGGTCCTATCCAGGTACCGACATGATTCAGAACAAGAATGGTCTGGCATTGCTGCTCCCGCATCTGGATCAAGCTCCGCTCTACAATCTGATCGATCAGTCGGCAGCACATAGCGCACAAGCGACCGGGTACTGTTGTGGATATGCAGGAAATACGGCAGGGGCTCTTGCTGTGGACCCAGCTGATAATGCTATCCACATGTCGAGATCGCTGGATGTTTTTCTTTGCCCTTCAGACGATGCAAAGACACACGTTACGGGAACCGCTTACGGTGTGACCGGTTCTTCGGGGGGAGCCCTGACGAACTACGACTTCAGTGCCGAAGCGACGCTGACTTGTAACTATTGGTCGAAGCAAGGCAAGTCGACAAGAAAAATGTTTGGAGAGAACAGCAGGTCCAAGTTCCGTGATGTGAGAGATGGAACTTCCAACACCATCATGATTTGCGAGTCCACACGAGAGGTCGCAAACGGCGAAGCCAATCCGTGGGGGTATCGAGGGTGGGTCCAAACTGGAGGTGATGTCGATGTCGGAATTAACGTCTGGGATGTTCCCACTGGCTCTACGATTCCAACAGTTGGAAATCTCAATAGTTGGGGACAAGTCGGGAGTCTGCATACCGGAGGAGCCCAGTTCACTTTGGCAGACGGTTCTGTTCGATTCATCTCAGAAAACATTGATCTTGCTACTCTGAGAAATCTCGGAAACATGGCTGACGGCAACACCGTCGGCGAGTTTTAATGCAGACTTGCCCGAGAAGCTCTTGATCCGAGATTGTAGGTCAAGTCTCTAAGCGTCGAACCTGAATCACTGCGATTCATCGCAGTGATTCAGGTCTTTGGGGCTCCCTCGACTGGACACCGCAGTTGTTCCGGTTTTGCAGAGAGCAGAGCTTTCAATTCTATTTGCGATTCATCTTCACTCATTAGAACCAGTCCGAAAACCTCTGGGATAGCCGCTTTTCTTAACGTTTGAGAGAGCAATTTTAAGTCTCAAGATCAGTTCTAGTTCATTTTCAAAGACAGCAAAGCGATAAACATGCTTGGAAATTTTCCATCTCGAGAATTACTGGTATCAAGTTGCCTGTTCCTGTTAGTCGGGTGCGGTGGAAGTCCCGATACTGGACCGGAACTCGTTGATGCAGGGGGCACAGTGAAGCTTTCAGGTGAGCCTCTTGCCCATGCGGATCTCTATTTCATGCCGGCCGCCGGAACATCGGGGATCGGGGGGACTGCGAGGTCAGACGAATCTGGCAATTTCACGGTGAACTACGGTCGTGGGGGAACTGGACTTCCTGCAGGAAACTATGTCGTGACAGTGAGTCAACGACTCATGCCTGATGGAACACCGGTTGCCGTGGACGATGACAGGGATCCCATTGAATCCCCCGCAAAGGAACAGTTACCTGAAAAGTACAGCAACGCAGAAAAGTCAAAAGTTCAGGCTGTCGTCCAGCCTGGGCAGGCGATTCAAATCGACCTTGAATAGTCGACTCGATCTATTGATTCAGAATACGATTTTCAAGAGTGGCGAGGTGGACCGGTCGCAAGCACAGGCACAAGTTTCTTTCTTTTGCGTGTTTCGATAGCATCTTTGAATAATGAACGCGATCAGCCTTGTGGGTGATTCTGCTTTCTCGCAAATTTGTTGAAGTTGTTCCATGCTTATCAGTACCTATCAGCGTAGATCCGTCCTCCTCGCATTTCTACTTTCGTTGACTACAACGATTCAGGCGAATGACTGGCCGCAATGGCGTTTCGGTCCTGGGCATTCCGCATCATCGCCGGATTCATTGCCAGACCAATTGTCGCTGCAATGGACTCGCACCGATCTTCCAAGGAGGCAAGCCTGGGATGATCCACTGAATAATGATGTCATGCAGTACGATCGGATCTTTGAGCCGGTCGTCAAAGATGGTCGTATGTTCGTGCCGTACAACGATTCCGACAAAATCGTTGCAATCGATGTCGAGAGCGGTGATGAACTCTGGACGTTTTACACATCAGGTCCGATCCGCTTTGCACCAGTTGCCTGGCGAGATGTCGTCTTTTTCACAAGCGACGATGGTCATCTGTATTGTGTCTCTGCGATTAATGGTAGTGAAAAATGGAAATTCCGAGGTGGTCCATCCGAGCGGAAAGTGATTGGGAATAGAAGAGTGATCTCCGCCTGGCCAGCGAGAGGCGGGCCTGTGGTCCACGAAGATTCAGTTTACTTCGCTGCCAGTATCTGGCCGTTTATGGGAACTTTCATCTATTCATTGGACGCCGAGTCTGGGGCCGTACGCTGGGTCAACGACAGCACCGCTGCTCACTACATCAAACAACCGCATAGCGCGCCAGCTTTTGCTGGCGTGGCGCCCCAGGGAACAATGAGCGTCGTCGAAGAGACTCTTCTCGTTCCGGGAGGTCGGAGCGTTCCCGCTGCGCTTGATCGAAGGACTGGTGCGTTCAAGTACTTTGATCTGAATGCAGGTGGCAAAGGAAACGGTGGATCGTTTGTCATCGGTCGCGATGATGAATTCTATGTGCATACACGGGAAAGAGGCGTACGGTCCTACGATTTGAAGACAGGAAAGAAGACCGCGTTTCGAGTCACAGAACCTGTTCTCTCGTCAGACTTCGTCTATACAGCTGATGGTACGAGCAAGGTAAAAGCCTTCGATGAGGCAAAAAAAGTTGTGTGGGAGTTGTCAGGCGTTGATGCTTCGGGAGATTTGATTCAATCAGGTGATCGACTTTACGCTGCCGGAGGCGGCAAACTTACAGCCATCCAGTTGAACAACGAGAACCGTGAGCCGGAAGTTGTCTGGACACAACCGATTGATGAACAAGTCGTAAGGCTTTTGGCTGCGAGTCAGCGTCTCTTCGCTGTGAATCTGAATGGTCAGATCATGTGCTTCGGAGAGGATGCAGGAGACGTCAAAAAAACGGAGAGAGCCGTCAAGCCATTGCCTTCAAATGAATCTTCAGACTTGACGAAGCGGTTGATAAAGCAATCCACGATGAACAGCGGGGTTGTTCTCTGGTACGGTCTGGAGAATGAGCAACTCTTGCAATCGGTCTTGCAAGAATCGGAATACCAGATTGTCCTTGTCCTCGAAGATCAACAACAGGTCGAACGCCTCAGAAGAGAGTTCGATGCTGCTGGCGTTTACGGAGAGCGCATCGCTGTGCATCACGGGACGATCGATTCGTTTCAGGCTCCACCTTACATTGCACCACTCGTCGTAATTGACGGGAACCAGGTGGAGGTTGTTAAGACGGACCAGGATCTCCTTCGCCAGGCGTATGAGTCAGTGAGACCATACGGCGGTTGCCTGGTGGCCATTCATCCATCGTTGGGACAGACTCTCGCTGACGCATGCGAAGCGGCGAAACTCGAAAATGTCTCCGTGGAGGAATCTTCCCCCTTCATGGTTGCTCGCCGGGTTGGAGCGTTGACAGGGGCAGCGGACTGGACGCATCAATACGGAGACATCGCCAATACAGTCAAGTCGAATGACTCACGGGTCAAGCTTCCCTTGGGGTTGCTCTGGTTTGGTGGGAATTCAAACATGGACGTGTTGCCGCGACATAGTCACGCTCCACCGGAGCAAGTTGTGAGTGGGCGGCTTTACATCCAAGGTATGAACTCGCTCAGTTGTCGTGACGTCTACACCGGCAGAGTGATATGGAAACGTGAATTTGAAGACTTGGGAACCTTCGACGTTTACTATGACTCAACATACAAAGACACACCGCTCGATACAGCTTACAACCAGGTTCATATTCCTGGGGCAAATGGACGGGGAACGAACTACGTCGCCACCGAAGAGGCGATCTATCTTGCAATCGGTGACTCTTGCCATGTACTCGATGTGGAAACTGGCGAAATGCTTTCTGAAATCACGCTTCCTCCAGCGAGAGATGGTCAGCAACATGAGTGGGGATTCATCGGGGTCTACGAAGATGTTTTATTCGGTGGAATTGGATTCGCAAACTATGGTGAACGACTGAGCCTTTCCTTCGAGGAGAGCGATAGTAAGTTGTCAAGAAATTCAAAAGGATTTGGTTCCAAAAGTCTGGATCGCTCTGCAAGCCAGGGACTTGTTGCCTTCAATCGCCACACCGGCGAACAGTTATGGAAAATCGAGGCGCGACACAGTTTCCTGCACAATGCGATCGTTGCAGGTGATGGCAAAGTCTTTTGTCTCGATAAGCTGCAAAAGCCAATCGAGGATAAACTGCGTCGCCGTGGGCGAACTCCTCCCGAGACCTATCGAATTATCGCAACCGATGTTCGCACCGGAAAAGAACTCTGGGAAGTGACTGAAAACATTTTTGGAACATGGCTCGGATATTCCGAGAAACATCAACTCCTGTTGCAAGCCGGGGCAAAAGCGAGTGATCGTCTGAAGTCGGAAGTGGGCCAGGGAATGGCGGTCTACCACGGAGAGGATGGTCAATTGAAGTGGTATGTTGCTGACCGAGCCTACGCCGGACCTTGTATTTTGCACAATGAAACGATTCTTACGAACGCCAATTCGTACCAACCTTCATCGGGGACGTTTAGCTTGCTGACTGGTGAACCTGAATTCATCGTCAATCCCATTACGCAGAAAGAGCAGGTTTGGCAAATCTGTCGTTCTTACGGATGCAACACGGTCATCGCGAGCGAAAATCTGCTGACCTTTCGCTCTGGTGCTGCTGGATACTACGACATGCAAACCATGAGTGGGACCGGGAACTTAGGTGGTTTCAAATCTGGTTGCACTTCCAATCTCGTCGTCGCCAATGGCGTGTTGAACGCTCCGGATTATACCCGGACGTGCAGTTGCAGCTACCAAAATCAAACATCAGTAGCGCTCATTCATATGCCTGATATGGATATGTGGACGGTGAACCATACTGCGAAGTTCAGCAAGCCGGGCGATAGCATTGAACGAATTGGCATTAATTTTGGTTCTCCCGGCGATCGCACCGATTCCAATGGGACGCTTTGGCTGGATTACCCTGTCGTTGGTGGTGAGTCAGCGAATATCGATGTTCAGGTGACTGGTGACGTCGAATACTATCACAATAATACACTCAAGTTTGATGGCCCTGCGACTCCATGGGTCGGCGCTTCAGGAGTTCTCAACGCCGAAACAATTACGATTCCGTTGTCGATCAAAACCGATTCGGATGGACTCTCTTTTGCTGTCTCGAAGGCGAGTGACGATGCGGAAGAGGACCCCAGGGGAGATGTCAACCTCACAAGTAGCGATTTGGAACTCACTCTTGATAAGGAAACTCAGATCGTCGGTATTCGATTCGAAAACGTCTCCTTACCTCAATCCGTTTCCATCGACAACGCATACATTCAGTTCACTTCTGACGAAACGAATAATGAAGAGACCAAACTGACGATTGGGATTGAAAATGTTGGCAACGCCAAGACATTTTTGGATCAGTCGAAGAATATCAGTCGACGTCAACTTCTCGAGAGTCAAGTTTCCTGGCAACCTGCACCATGGGATAAAGTCAATAGAGCACTCGAAGAACAACGAACTCCGAACTTGGCTTCGATCTTAAGACAAGTGATTGCTCGACCAGACTGGAAGCAGGGAAATGCAGTCGCATTTGTCATTTCCGGTTCTGGAAAACGTGTCGCCAAGTCGTTTAGTGGCAACGGGAAAATGGCGGCTCGTCTTGTTGTGGAAACGAGTGATCCGCTGATGGCACAGGACTCGCATCCCACTCATCCCCATACCGTTCGACTTTACTTTGCTGAACCGGCAGAAACAGAAGTTGGTGAGCGTCTGTTCGGGGTTGAACTTAATGGGAAACTTGTCGAAGAACAATTCGACATCGTTGCAACTGCTGGTCAGAAGCGATCGACTATTGTCCGTGAATATCGAGATGTCCCCATCGGACAAGCTTTGAAGATTCGCTTGCCGAATCATGTCGGGCAAGCAGTTTTGAGTGGAGTCGAAATCATTCGCCAGACCGCAGAATAACCTCTCCCTGCCACATTATCAGTGACATTGACATTCGAGCAGGCAACTCCATTCGATTGTTATTGCGGGAAACCACGGTTTCCCGCTGCTTGAAGATGTCATCGGTGGAATTGGTTCGGAAATCCGAAAACCAAACAGCCAATAACCCGATTTGAATTAAATCTCAATCTGGCATTGAGGACGAGGAGCCTGCAGCTCTTTCACACCAGCTGGGGTGACACCGGTTTTTGTCAGGCACAACGAAGTGATATTTTTTAAGCTTTTCAGTTTCGGCAAACCGCTGTCTGTGATATCGCAACTTCGAAGGCTGAGCGTTTCGAGCTGTTTCATCAGCTTTATGGACGCCAGTCCGCTGTCGGTGACTTGCGTCTCATCAAGTTCGAGCCAATTCAGCTGAGTCATTTTCTCAATGTACTTCAAGCCTTCGTCTGTGACTTGCGTGTTTCTTAGCCAAAGCCGCTGAATTTTTGTCAGGCCTTTCAGGTGTTTCAGCCCCGCGTCCGAAATTTTATTGTCACGTAAAAGCAACGTTTTGAGTTTTTTAAGCTTCTTGAGGTGGACCAATCCATCATCGTTGATTTGAGTTGCCGTCAAACCGAGAGCCGTAAGTTGAGTGAGTCCGGCGAGATGTTTGAGACCTGCCTGTGAAGTTCCGGTTCTCGCCAGATAAAGCTCTTCCAGCCCGCTCAGCTTAGCGAGTGTCGCCAGTCCAGAGTTTGTCACTTTAGATTTTGAGAGGATCAGAATCTGTAATTTTGGCATCGATTTCAGATGCTTGATTCCGGCATCGCCAACCATCGTGCCTGATAGACTTAAGTAACGCAGCTGTTTGAGTTTATGTACGTCCTTCAGGCCAGCATCCGTGACCTGTGTGCTGCTCAGGTTCAGCTCTGTGAGGTGTTTTAAAGTGACAACGTGCGCCATCGTTGCATCCGAAAACTTCGTTCCGGAAAAACTGAGTCGCACAATTCGGTCGTAGTCGTCCCTTTCGATCGAGGCCCCAGCTTCTTTTAAAGCGATTCGGGCACTTTCGTCCCTATCACATTCCTCCATCTCTAAACTCGAATCAACACTCATGAACCCCTCAACGATCTAATCCAATTCTCTTATATGAGGGTATTCTATCCGATCCCGGAGTGACTCTCAAACCTCTTGTCAAGGTCGTCCCCGTGCAGCGACCGGGGAACACGAAGTTGTGAAGAATTCAAACGGCGGTCCTCAGCAACGCATCAGTCAACTCATGCGCATCGAGAGCGTCTTTCGAATTGGTGCTCAGGTTCTGTGCGTCGTGGAAAAGGACAGGGAGAAAAGAGGCTGTGGGAAATGAGGCAGGGTCTCCTGTGAGAACTTCAAGCAATCGATTTCTGGAAATCGATTGCTTGCACTTCGTTTCCCATTAAGGGAGCCATGTGGCGGTCAAAATCAAGCTTCGCCAAGACCAGCACAGTGACCAACGGGATCGAGACCAGAACGATTCGGAGGGCTCCTACTATCCCCCGCTTCCGGTTTCGAAAATATGAAAGTTCAGTCGCCCAGCAAAGTACTGGGGAAGCCAGAATGGTCAGTGCGTAATAGGTCGAGAGTCTGCCGAAAAAACATCCAATGAACAACACTCCGAATAGACTCACGACTCCAATTCCAAGGATTGCTTGACCACCGGAATATGTCGAGAGGTGCAAGCGATTGGTGATCAGCATTGTCATGATGGTCGCTGCGGTAAGTGTTCCAGTCAGCGGGACTGTAGCAGCGCCACCTTTGATGTAACCCGACATCATCACTGCCGCACCAGCACACGGCATCGCCAGACACAATGCAAGTGGAATTGAGGCTCCTGGAGAACGATTGAAGAGCCAGTCAAGCAATCCCCAAACGCCTGCAAGTAACCCGCTGCTCATAGTCAGTGCTATCGCTGCCTGCCATGCGGTCCACTCAACGTCAGCCCCACTCAGATAGACGGAACCATGCAGCAGAATTCGAGGTATCGCTAAGGCGAGACTGATCCGCAAGAACCACACGCACCATCGTGGTACGCGCTGGTTTCCTGCGAACAACTCAATGGCAAGTGTGGCCGGGATGACAATTTCAATCAAACGGTCCATCCCGTTCATCGGGGGCCAGGCGAATTGCCAGGACATGACTCGGAACCCGATTGAGACGCCAATTGCAATGCTGATGACACAGACCGAAGTGTGCCACAATTTGTCTTGCGTCCTTCGCAATGACAGCAGCATCAGGATGGACATAACAACAGCGATGGAGGCTGCCCCGATTGACTTAAGGTATAGCAGCGGCTCAGGCATCGGTTACTTTTTCACACCTTCACAATCAATCATGATCAGTGCCTTGTCGCCGATTGGCCCAATTGCTCTCTTATCGAAACCGTAGTCGCTGCGCTTGAGCGCTAATTCGGTTGAGAATGCAACGCGTTTTGTTCCCTTGAAGTCATGTTCTTTACCACCCATTAAAACGAGTGTGATTTCTTGAGTCTTTCCGTGCATCGTAAAATCACCCGTCACTTCGTATCCACCCTCGATCTTTTTTGTTTTGGTGCTTTTGAATGTGATTGTGGGAAACTGCTTTGTATCAAAGTAGTCGGGTTGTCTGAGGTGTTCGTCGCGAGCTTTATTGGCGGTGTCGATGCTGTCAGCTTTGATTGTTAATTCGAACGTAGACTTGGATGGCTGCTCGCGATCAAGAGAAAACTTGCCGGAGACGTCGTTGAATCGACCATGGATCCAACTGATGTCGAGATGTCGTGCCTTGAAGCTGACTGAAGAGTGAACCAGGTCGTACTCGTATTCGTCAGCCGCTGTGGCAGTCGCGCTGAGAGCACAAGTCAGCACACCAAGCATGAGTGTCTGAACGGAGGTTGAAAATAATAGTCGCATGAGATTGTCCTTTCGGAAAAGAATCCGGAAAACTGAATTTGCACGTTACATCAACAGGTGGGTCGCCATCGTATGAGTAGGCCCGTCGTGAGTAAAGGAAGTTAGCCATTGCTGGGGCGAGACAAAAGCGGCGTGTTAAATGATCGAGACATCGAGAGAGAATTCCAACGAACCTCTTCAATCTGCTCTTATAAAGACGACAGATCGTGCATATAACGTACGCTTTGAGGTACGTCAAAGAATGCATGAATTCTCCGACCTCATCGCCTACCATGAAGTTTGAAATTCCTCAATGGACC
Organism: Thalassoglobus polymorphus; assembly: GCF_007744255.1. Taxonomy (GTDB): domain Bacteria; phylum Planctomycetota; class Planctomycetia; order Planctomycetales; family Planctomycetaceae; genus Thalassoglobus; species Thalassoglobus polymorphus. The sequence continues at coordinate 1,997,139 of NZ_CP036267.1, forward strand.
AAAATGGACCAATCATGAAATCCGTCGCTTGTCTACTACTCGTTTTCTTTGCGTTGAACTCCCCTGCTCCGGCTCAAGAACAAACAGCGCAGTTGCAACCACTTCTCCGCGTCGTGGATTTAAATCTGAAGGAAGCAGTCGATGTGAAGCTTTGCGATGGCTCGCAGGCACATGTCAAAGTCCTTGAACTGAAAGAGGCTCGCGATAATGTTTGCTTTGCAGTACGTCGCGCAGAGGTTGTTGTGGAAGTGAACGGTGAGCGGGCGACACTCGTCTCGGCAACCTACAACCTTCCGATCACCGTTGGCGGTGTGCAAATCGATTGTTCAGTCACGAAGGGGTACAACTCCAACGGGCGGTCAAGTTCGTGGGGACTGGAAAAGGATGTCCGATTACGATTGTGGCCAGCGGAGTCTCCACTCATCAAACCAGGGACCTTTATGTATCCGGTCAAACAGAAATGGTTTGCCACGGATACACAGATGGCCAATGTCCCGGTCTTTGTGGATGGTGGCGACCAACCGGGGGAGCGCACCATCTACTACCATAGTGGTCTCGACATCGGCGGAAGTGAAGGATTGGTGGAAGTTATCGCAGCCACCGACGGGCTGGTTGTCTCCGTGGGCGATCTGGTTCTCGAAGGACATAAGCAGAACACTCCAGTTTCTCCCCGTTACGATGTCGTTTACCTTCTCGATTCCAGAGGCTGGTATTATCGGTACAGCCACTTGAAGGAGATTGACGAGAACCTGCTGCCGGGTCGGCGGATTCAAATGGGTGACCGGATTGGATTATTGGGGAAAGAAGGCGGAAGCGGTGGCTGGTCTCATTTGCACTTTGAAATCAAATCTCGACAACCATCGGGCCAGTGGGGAACTCAGGAAGGCTATGCGTTTCTCTGGAATGCATACGTCGAACAATATCAACCCGAACTGATCGCTGTCGCCCGTCCGCATCATTCTGTCTGGGCTGGCGATTCCGTAGTGCTCGATGCATCAAAATCATGGAGTCGATCGCACGATATCGAAAAGTTTGAGTGGACATTTCATGATGGCTCAACAGGAGCGGGGGCGAGTCTGAAGAGAACGTATCCGAAACCGGGGCGCTACAGCGAAATCGTGAAAGTCACCGACTCAGCGGGGAACGTCGGTTATGACATTGCCCCGGTCGTCGTCGCTGACCCAGACCATCCTGATCGGAAGACCCCGTCGATTCATCCAAACTACTACCCAAGCATGGGAGTCAAACCGGGTGATGATATCACTTTCAAAGTCCGGACGTTCAACACGACTCATGGAAAAGAAGTCTGGGACTTCGGTGACGGAAGCCCGGAAGTCACTGTTCAGTCAGATGGTAACGCCGTGAAACTCTCACCCAATGGTTATGCGACGACGACTCATCAGTACGACAAACCAGGAGATTACATCGTGCGAGTTGAACGGCTGAATGAATATGGAGTCCCTGCTATCGGGCATTTGCATATTCATGTCGAAAAGGAATAAATTGATGCGTGTGCTGCTTTGATGGCACTGCTACTCAATTCAATCAAAAGCAATGACATCTCTTAATGATCGATCCTTCAATTTGAAAACGAATCCATAATGAGAATCACGACGCACATTTTGTTTGCCGGATTATCTTGCTTCTTCGTTTCTCTAGACTTGGTGGCCGGCGAACCTGATCAAACCAAGGTGAGCAGTCCGTTTACCTGGCAAGAGAAGTCGATCGAGTATGCTCGCATCATGTCTCGTGTGAAGTGGACACCGGTTGCTGATGGCATGCCTAAGCGAGGCGGTCATTTCACAGCTGGGAAGGAATACTCAGGAGTCCCCTACTCGAGCGTCAAGCACGTCGGTCGATACATCGGCTTCGATATTTTTCTGAAGACATTCCTCGCTGCCGTTGAGAATCCAGAGAGCGTTCTTTACACGGAAAATCTTTACGGCAAGGTGTCGAACGCGGAATGCTATTACGGCAAAGTCTGCTCCTCCTACACAAGCTATGCCCTGCAATGTGGCATCTGGTATGTCAGTAAAATTCATGGCCCTCAGTTTCGCGATGGTGTGACGATTGTTGAACCGCAAACAGCTCAAGCTGCAAGTCCCGGCGATGTCATCTATACGCCACCGAAGAAAAAGAATGGTGGTTCTCATGTTGAATTGGTGACGGAAGTGGTCCGCAATGAAGCTGGCAAGGTGACGCATGTCCGTGTCGAAGAGAGTCGACCGCAAACCACCAGCAACACATTGCGTAGTTCAAAAGCGTTTAATGCGCATCTCGCTGCCAGAAATCGAGAGCTCTACCGCATCACAGACCTCGACGCCTGGCGCGGTGGCAACAAGGCTGAGTCATTTCTTTTCCCAAATTACGAGGAAGATTCAGCGACGCCAAAGATCAACCGTGTGTTATTGCTCGATCGCGGCGACTGGGTCCCCTACTTCAAAGGGCAGGCCGTGAAGTTTAATGTTATGGATCGCGATAAGCAGGGAGTTGTCGCATTGGTCATTAAACGCGGTGACGAAGTGGTTGAAGAGATCGCGAATCCGGGTAAGGGTGTTGTCGAACGTTCCTTCGACATTTGTGGAGATTACACGGCTCATTGCGTGCTTCAGGATGGATCGCTGAGCCAGGCGTGCGAGTTCGCAGTCTGCGAACTCGACTTTAAGCTTCCAGCTCCCGAGGTTTCGCGAGGAACGCCTTTGGAACTCGAACTTACGTCCGACAATATGAATGCGATTATTGTCTACTTCAAGAATTCGAGTGATGGTGCTGACGAACACAACGTGTTCATCACTGAGGAGGATCGCAAGGCTGGAAAGGTGACCATTCCAGCGAGCATCATGCAGAATGCGAACAAGATGCAAGTCTGGTTGATCGGCGAAAACCGTTACGGGCGACTGAAGCAACGTCAGTTGATCAATGTGGTCGATTGAATGTCAGCAAGTGTTGCCCCAGAAATCCCACATTCAAGCAAGCAGTGTCATCTGCTCCCGGCTCGTCGTTCTCACGAACTTCGGGATGACGGTGCGTGATTTGATTCTAAGATGACAGAAAAGGGATCGGAGGGGATCAGAGAATCAGTGGGTGAGAGGTCGTAATAGATCAACGAACCGGCCTCAGCCATGTTCATTTCAATTTCGGCCCGGTCGGCAGTTCTGGTGCATTTTTTATCTGGAATTTGGCAAGATCGCAACACGAATTGGATCGTTGTTTGGTGAAAGCTGAATGAGATGTTTACCCCAATGAAAATTCACGACTTCGACTTAACTTCACAAGACTTCAAACGCGATCCACGTCCGACTCTGAAAGCGATGCGAGAGGTTGGAACTGTTTTCAAAGTCAAGATGGACCTGATCGGGGAAGTCTGGGTGACGACAACTTATGAAGCAGCGCTCAGGGTGTTACGAAGCAAGGATGAATTCGTTGTCCAGCCGGACAACGCTGGTCGCAAGAAGATGGCTGGCCTGAAGTGGTGGATGCCGAGTTCTCTCAAACGTGTTGCCGTCAACATGCTGACAAAAGACGAACCGGATCACCGTCGACTGCGGCAACTGGTGGAGTCGGCATTCATGCAGCAAAGTATTGATGCCCTGCGTCCAAGGATCGCTGAACTTGTCGATAAACATCTCGATGGGCTTCAAGAACAAGCAGACATTAATAATGGGGTCGTCGATTTCATTGAGGATTTTGCGCGCCCATTTCCTCTCGATGTGATTGGTGAACTGTTGGGGCTACCACAAGAAGATCGGCTGAAGTTTCATAAATGGGGCACGATGATGACCCAGTTCAGCAACCTGAAGAATCCGTTAAATATCCTCACGGGGTTGCGTGGTGTCTCAAAGATCAATTCGTACCTGCAAAAACTGATCGATCAATATCGCGTGAACCCACAGCCCGGCATGATTTCAGCACTCATCGAAGCCGAAGCTGAGGGGCATCAATTAGATAAGGATGAGTTGCTTTCGTCGGTGTTTCTACTCCTGCTTGCAGGGCATGAAACAACCGTGCATCTACTGACCGTCGGTTTGTATTCACTCTTTGAACATCCGCAGCAAAAACAGGCATGGACGAACGATTGGTCAAAATCATTGACTGCTGTCGATGAGCTGTTGCGTTTCAACTCAACTGTCGAAACGACTAAGCCGCGTTATGCCGCGAAGGACTTGGACTTCTTCGGACAACATTTAAAGCGTGGCGAAGTCATCATGCCGCTACTCATGGCAGCAAATCATGATCCCGCCAAGTTCGATGATCCAGACGACTTTAATCTCGACCGCAACCCGAATCCGCATGTTGCCTTCGGGACCGGAATGCACGTCTGCCTGGGACAGAAACTCGCTCACGCCGAAGCAGAGATTGCTTTCGAAAGACTCTTTACTCGCTTCCCGAATCTCGAGATCGCGATCAATCGTGATGAAATCGAATGGGTGAATCGCATCGGTGCGAGAGCCATTAAACAGTTGCCTGTGAAGTTGCTTGGAGAAACCGGATGACAAAACACAGCTATCCCCGATCCCCGATCCGTGTGCAAGCTCTGTGCTTTGTGAGGATCTCGCCAGACTTGCAACACGGTGGTCCATGATGGATCGGGAGTTTTGACTACGCGGCTCTTGCATCATTCGCGTCCGTAGCAACTCCGTTGATCAGGCGAACTGTTCTTTTCGCGTAGGCTGCGGAGTCGCGGTCGTGGGTTACCATGACAATCGTGCGACCATCCTGATGGAACTCGGTCAGGTATTCCATCACCTGTTGACGGGTTTCCGAATCAAGATTGCCAGTCGGTTCGTCAGCCAGAATGATTTGTGGATCATTCGCCAAAGTACGAGCCATGGCAACACGCTGCTGCTGTCCCTGACTGAGTTCATTGGGTTTGTGATCGACCCGATCAGCCAACCCGACACGGTTGAGCATTTCCAGAGCACGCTGCCGTTGTTCATCAAGGGTTTTTCCCGACAGTAACAAGGGAACCTGCACATTTTCGCAAGCGGAGAGATACGGGATCAAGTTGAAGGCTTGAAACACGAATCCGATTTTCTTTCCTCGAACGGCAGTCCGTTCGTCTACCGAAAGGTCATACAGGGATTGTCCATCGAGTATGACTTGCCCCGAAGTAGGGGCCATCATCCCCCCCAGAACTGAGAGCATGGTTGTTTTTCCACTCCCGCTGGGGCCGACAATGGCAACAAAGTCATTGTCGGCAATCTCTAAGTTCGAGTGATCAAGAGCGGTCACGGTTTCATCGCGACGAGTGTAGGTCTTGGTGACCTCTTTCAGTTGATACATGGAAGACTCCTTGGTCCAATGATCGGTTTGAGAAATCAGGCGTCGTTGAACACGAGGCAAGGGTCGAGCCCCGCAGCTTTACGAGCGGGAAAGTAGCTGGCAAGTAAGGATACGACAGTTGCTGTTATCATACCGATAGCCAGTAACTGTGGCATTGGCTGAACAGCAATTCCAAGGAGTTGCGGGCCGAGGACGACTGCGACAATCGTCCCTGCCAAAAATCCGATGAATCCACCCGAGACACCAAGAAGAGTTGCCTTGCCGAGAAACAGTTGCGTCACAATCCGGCGCCCTGCTCCCAAAGCCATGAGTGTGCCAATTTCTTTGCGGCGTTCGGTGACATTCGCAAACATGACGCTGGCAATGCTCGCTCCTCCGACAAGCAGCAGGATCGAAAAGAAGACCCAGGAGAGGCTCGACATCAATCCGTTGACGGCGACTTGCGTTTCCACAACTTGTGCAATGGTTACGATCCGGGTCTCGGGAAGGACAGCTGAGAGATCGCCAATCAGATCGCCCGCTGCTTCCTCACAGCACGCCATGATCTCGATGACATTGATGACTGGCCCGGCTCCGGAGAGATCCTGAACGGAATGTAAATGAGCGAACAGGCGACTGTCGTCGACCGTTCCTGTTTCAGGGAGTACTGCCAGGACCTGGAATTTTTCTCCCAGCAGGTTAAGTTGATCCCCCGTTTTCTTTCCGAGCTTCGTGGCAATATCTGAGCCGAGTATCACTTCTCGCTTCCCGAGAGTTTGAATGGTTCGTGTCGTTGCGAGATCTGCAGGGTTTTCGTCATCACCATTTCCGACTGAAGTCGGAGTGAGGCAGCATCCTCGACCGGAGCCGACAGGATTCGCCATCAGGTTAAGACCCTGCCAAGACGATTTCGCCTGAAATTCGGAACGGGGAAGAATTCCGGTGAGTGTGACCGGAGTGGAGTCTACCGTTTCCGCGACGCACAGTTTCGGAGCAAGGTTCTCAACTCCGGGCATTCGAGCGAGTGCCAACCTGGTGACGTACTCTTCGGGCATGGTTTGACCATGCATGTCGGCAGAATAGTAATCCTGTAGGGATGCACTGGTCGGTAGCACAAGCACATTTGCTCCCAGTGATTCCATGTCACCCGCAATTTTCTGTTCGGAAGAGACGGTAATACTTTGGATCGCAACGAGTGCTGCAACGCCGAGCGTCACTGTTAAAAGACTCGTCAGCATCGTCGTGGGACGTTGCCAGAGTTCCTTCCAGATGAGTGTTCGAAGTTTCATGAAATCAAATCCTGAGTGTTGAGTATTAAGTTAAGCACCGAAATCACAAAGACTGCAAAGAAGCGATTCCCCTGCTTGTGGAATCGAATCAACGTCGCGGTGCTTGTTTTCCACTCGCGGACTTGTGGTGCTTGCAGTTTGTGTCGTCGCAGCACTGCCCGGCAGCAGCCAGTCTCTGAGCCAGAATGCTGTGTGTGACATTCTCGTTATAAAGGCCGAGCATAATTCCAGGAGGGGCCATAAACGCCACAATGGAAGTTGGATGGTCGGTACGGACGCGGAGTTGCTGAAGGAAGCGAGCTTCCGCCGGATCATTTGCTTTCACAGTGACTACTTGGGTGCGATCCTTGAACAAGGCGTCGTTTTGGAACTGAGTTACACCAGCTGGAACGGCCTTTTCCTCTTCTGGATGAGCGCACAGCAGAACGATTTTCTGATCCTGAAGTGCTTTCAGGCATTCCGCTTGCGTGGGAGAAACAATTGCTGCAGTGAGATGCTGAGGCGTGACTCGCTGAGGAAACACGCTGGCGATCGCTCCGTTTGGGGCGAGAACTGCGACGGCGGGCATCGGAATTCGAGTTGCGTCAAACTGGTCGATCAATGCTTGTTCGCGATTGTCGCTAATTTGAACCGACACAATTGAAGCGTCCTTCCGATTCGCAAGTGTCGATTGAAGGACTTGCTGCATCGACTGAGTTGCCGAGTCCTTGCTGCGATAGAACAAAACGAAACTGAATTTTCCATTCTGGGCATTCGATTCAACTGCCTGCTGGCCCGCACTGAGTTCAGCAGCGGCAGCTTGATGGTTCAGAGGGAGTGCTCCAGCTATCAGCATGAATGCTAACGTGAGTGTTTGAGTATTCTTGGTCATGGTTGAAATCCTTTACTATGTCGAATGTGAACCGAGACCGCATCAACCGACTCGGCAGATCGGAGTCTGCGACGCAGAGAACAATGGCTCGGAAGGGTCCGGTGAAAGTCGTGTAAAGTCTGGGAATAATGATTTCGGCAGCTGGAAGCGATTCAGCAGCGACCAGGTATTTCGAAGGACGCCAGGTGAGCTCGCTCAAATGAGCGTGGGCCAGTCCCTGCCATGGGAAGAAGAATGGTCTATAACACTATTGAGCATTTTGAACGCTTGTCGTGACGCTGGAAGTCACTTTCATGACTTCTCAAACTGCTCGCCACGAGGCAAAACGTATAGACCAATTTTGGATGACTCTAGACCTGCCAAACCTGCTTGATAGCGTAGAGCGGTTCAGAAGTTGTTAATAAGAATTCATCCGGTTGCTCAAGTCGATTGCCGCCGATCAGCACGTCAAGAAAGAACGAAGCTGGCAAAACCTCTTGGACGGTCGTTAGCAGATTGCTGGAAAGAGTATCTAAAGCGTCATCGGTTCGAGCTGCAAACACAAAGTGACAGTTCACTTCATCACAAGGCTCTTTGGGGCTCTGATGACTCTCCTCACAGGTCGACGATAGAAGACTGCTTTCTTGTTCTGATGGGGAAATCTCCGTTTCGTCACGCTCAGATTGACAGCAGGCACATTCGCAATCATCCAAAGTCGAGTCGACGCACGTTTTGCAGGGGAAGGCACCACAATTTACATATGGTGAACAGCATCCCAACAGCACATGAAAGATGGCTGCCGATATGGTCCAGAGAATGAGTAAGTTGTGGAACATGAAAACCGACGAACTCAAAAGTCTGGGTGAAAGTACTGATGCGGAAACAACGGTCCTTCCTATTTATCGGACATTGATCAGTGACTCTGGAGGAAATCCTACCGGGGTAGACGCCTCCCGATTGAGTCATCGATTACGATGAATCCGACTGAGTTCGTTTTCAATATGAATCGTTCCCGGAAAGGGTCCTTTTCCAATGTCATCGACTGCGTGCCACGAGACAGAACCTGAATCCAGCGTTGGGGTTGCTCTAATCTCAGGCGATCTGGGACGGAGGCTGAAAAGTAACCACGAAAAATCAACAGGTGTTCCCTTTTCGTATGTGAATCCAACGCTGTCGAATTGATCCTGACTCATCTTTGAGAGTGGCAACATCACGCGCCAGACAGTGACTTAAAGAGTATGTCGTCCTGAATACCGTGGTCAGACGTATTACTTATTGGTCACGATTTCGATAAGAAAAAAGACTTGGACCGCCACATTCACGATCAAGAAGCCAGTCAGCCAGTCAGAAGGTCCGAGCGAAGAGACGAAACTCGATTGAGCATCAACCGGTCAGAACGGGAAAAAGCTGAAAAGTGACCAACAGAGGTCACTTTGGCATTTTTCGAATTAGCGTTCGTGTTCCGCCTTGTTGCGAACAGCCATTTCGCAGGTGAAACGCATTCTTCACAGGCATATGGGAGAGCGAACTGCTTTAGAACTGGTCCTGAAACGTGAAATTGCTCTCTCGAATGTTGAGAAAAGTGTCTATCCCGATGGTTTTCGGACTGCTTTAAACAAAAAAACACCTTGCAAGCAAAGCCTGCAAGGTGAGCGGAGAGAGCGGGATTCGAACCCGCGGTCCCCTTTGACAGGGACACATCATTAGCAATGATGCGCATTCGGCCACTCTGCCATCTCTCCTTTTGGAGCCGACACAAAAGTGTGAGTGAGGCTCCGGGGACGAAAGATAGAAGTTCCTTCGCAGAGTTTCAAGATAGAGAGCGATTTCGCTTCAAGGATTTCTCTGAGAGCCCTCAAACTCAGTCCATATTGACGGAATTTGCCGGTATCGAATATATCTCAGCTGGAAACATTGATGTTTCGGCCTCCAAACTCCTTGCTTGCAGTGACTTTAGAATTCCTCATGTGACTGGTGAACTCCCAAAATCGCTGAAATTGCTGTCGTTGATTCAAATGATAGTCTGCGATTTTGTTGTTGTTCGATCAGATCAAGTCCTTTTGATGTTGGGGCTTGCTTGAGGAGTGAGTTGTCGACCTGGAATGGACTTTCGGACACAACATTAGAGATGCCTTTTAAAATTCCAATTTTGCAGCGATACATCCTGTGGGAAGTGCTGCGCGTGTTTGCGTTTGTGCTCACTTGTATTACCGTTTTGCTGGTTTTCGTCGGAGTTTTTCAACAGGCGACCGAACGTGGTTTGACGCCAGCCCATGCTTTACAGGTCTTGCCGTTTGTCGTTCCACATATGCTCCCGTTCACAATTCCGGCAGCAATGTTGTTGACGGTTTCGCTGGTATATGGACGATTGGCAGGTGATCAGGAAGTGATTGCCGCGAAATCTGCTGGGATACATCCAGTCTCGTTGATGTTACCTGCCCTGTTTCTTGGAGCGACATTAAGTGCGGGAACGCTGGTTTTAAGCGATCAAATGATTCCGTGGTCTATGACCAAAATTGAACAGCACGCGATTTCAGTCCTGGAAGATGTTTTCATCGAGCGTTTGCGAACAGAGTTGCAATTCAGCGACCGTGGGACTGGATTACACGTGCATGTTGCTGCCGTGGACGATCGTAAACTGATACATCCGGTCTTTCGCTACGCGAAGAATGGTCGGATCGTAACGATGCAGGCTGAAGAAGCAGAACTACGACTCGATCTCAAACGTCAAGAGGTCGTGATTGCGATGACAAACGGGTTTATTGAGTTGCCGGGCGACCATCGTGTGTTTTTTAGTGGAACGCAGGAAGAACGAATTCGCTGGGAGCGCGAGGATGAAGTCCGCAAGGCACGAGATCTTCCAATTCTCTCAATCGGAACAGAAATTGAGCAGATCGAATCGTTTCGGGAGACTCAAAAGAAGAAACGAGCCATTCAAGCATTCATGTCGATGACTGGGGCGAATTTTCAGCAACTCGTAGGGGATGTCAAAACGACCACGAAAGAGCTGAACGGCGATCGCAAACGATACAACAAGCTCAACACCGAAGTGCATAGCCGCTACGCAATGGCCTGCAGCTGCTTCTTCTTTGCACTTCTGGGAAGTCCAGTCGCCATTCGGTTTGGACAGTCTCAGTTCTTGAAGAGTTTCATGCTCTGCTTCGTTCCAATTGTGTGTGGATATTATCCGTTAATGCTCGGTTTGATGGCGCAATCCAAAAACGGTCATATTTCTCCAGTATGGTCCATGTGGATCGCGAACTTGATTGTGATTGCGTTGTCCTGGTTTGTCATGCGGAAAGTGGTTCGATACTAAGTGTTCGGAGATGATCTTGTTTTTCAACTGTCCTGCGGAATGTTGAATGTTCGGATCGTTGTGGCAAGTCCATATCTATCAAATAGTTACGAGTCCTTTTCTGTTTTGGAAGACGTTGACACACATGTTGCCCTCCCTATAATCCGGTAGTTCGAAGCACAAGCCAATCTCATTTGACCCAGTCTCTTTTGACTAAGCGTAATAAGGATTCAAGTCATGGCAGGTAATGTAGTAGATTTTTCTGACGCCACTTTCCAGGATGAAGTGTTGTCCAGCGATCAGCCCGTACTCGTCGATTTTTGGGCTCCCTGGTGCGGTCCGTGTAAAGCGTTGACACCTACCATCGAAGCCCTGGCAGATGAATACGCTGGCAAAGTGAAAATTGGAAAATTGAACACTGACGAAAATCGTCAAGTGGCAATCAATTACCAGATCAACAGCATCCCGACTCTGATCGTTTTTAAAGGTGGAGAACCGGTTCAACGAATCGTTGGTGGCCCTCCAAAAGCACAACTTGCAGAAATGCTTGATGGCTTTACCGGCTAGAGCACTTTTGAAAGATGTCCGCGAATAGTCTCGTGGAGATGGGTGATTCATCACATAGAAAGTCAGTCTTCACAGAGTTTGTTTTCACTGAGACGACAAGCATTGAAAATGCTTGACTTGGGTCTGCTCTGAGAGCAGACCGATTTCATCTTCACATGATCTCGGGGAAGGAGTCCCCATGTCCGAACGAATGGAATCGTTCCCCATGAATTCTACTCAGAACTCTGACCGGCTTGAACAAGCCGGTCAGATTCTTTCTCATTTGCAGGCTCAACTCTCTGAGCTTGATCGCCGTGAGCAAAATCTGAATCAGCAAATGTCTGTGCTGATGGAACAACAACGCTCGACGCAGCAAAGCCAGGCAGTTGCGGAACGCAAGGCGAACGAATTGCGACAGGAACTTCTCGAACGCGAGCAAAAAGTTTCGGCAATCGAGAAAGAGGTCAACGAGCGTCGAACCGCAGCTGAACAACAAGAGGAGTCTGTTCGAAAGAAAGCAGACGCTCTGGAGTCTCAAAGAGCTCAGTTTGAACGCGAAATGCAGAAGAAGAGAGATGCCTTCGCTGCTGAGTGTCGCGAGAAACAAATTCGTCAACAGGCGGAACTTGCTAAAGAGTTGGAAGCATCTCGCAAGACGTTTGAAGAGGAATGCAAACAGCGCGAATCGACACTCGACGAACTGATTCGAGAACACGAACAAGAATTCGCGGAAAAATCAGAGCGGTTCGAGAGCGAAAAAACGCGGCATCGGCAAAATGTCGAGGATTGGGCGAAGGAAAAAGTTCTCGAAAAGCAAAGACTCCAACTCGAACGGCAAGCAAAACTGGAGCAGTTGGAAGCGGACTTCAACAACGAAGTGGCTGAGCATCAAGCGAAGATGTTACAAGAACGACATCAGCTCGATGAAGAAATTCGTTTGCATCAGCAGTCTGTCGAAGAATGGGAGACCCGACAGAAGGCCGAGAAAGAGGCCTTCGAAACTGAGATGCTGAGTCGCACTCAGACATTCGAAACCGAGATGCTGGCGCGCACTCAGGCGTTCGAGCAGGAATCTCTTGAAAAGCAGACTCAATTCGAAGCCGAAGTTCAACGGCAACAAGAAGAAATCAAAACAGCTCGTCAAGCGTTCGAAGGGGAACAGCTGAGCCATCTCGAACAGGTAGAAGCCTGGGAACTCCAACAGGCAGCGGAAGAGAAGAAGCTCAAGGAGCAACTGAGAACTGAACGAGAAAATTTTGACGCACAATTAAAGCTGGAGAAAGAAACCTTCAATGAAGAATGTCGTGTTCTGGAAGAAGAGTTCTCACAGAAAGTTCAGATTGAGAAAGAAAATCTTCTCGAAGAACGGCGACGTCTGAAAGAAGAACTCTCTAAAGAGCTTTCCGAAGAAGCAGCTGCTTTGAAGGAAGCAAGGCGTCAACTTGAACTGGATCAGCGAGAGCAAAATCGACTGAATGAAGAATGGTCCAGTCAGCGAACAACTGAGCGTTCTCGACTACTCGAAGAGCTTGAAGATGTGAAAAAGGAGAAGCTCGCTGCGCTCGATTTGCGTGAGAAGAATCTTCAGCGACGCGAGATCGATTTCGAGAAGCGAACTCAACTTCATGAAAGACACCTCGATCGTGTCCGGAATGATCTCAATGCAGAGTCAGCAGATTTAGAAAAGCAGCGTCAGAAGCAAAGGTTGTGGAAAGAGGAAGTTGAACGTGGGATTCGCTTACGGCTCACTCATATGAAACGTTTCCGTGACCTCGTTGGAAAGCGAGAGGACTGCCTGGAAGAAGAACAGAATCTGTTTGCGGAAACTCGTCGGACTACCGAACGTGACCTTGCTCGCTCGAAGGAACAATTTCTGGAAGAACGTCAACTGTGGTTGCAGCAACGTGCTTTGACACAAGAGCGGCTTCAGAATCAGGAGAAACGTCTCGACGAAGAGTATGCCTCACTTGTTGAGTCTCACAAACAGGTTGAAGCGCTCAGCGATGAACTGGAAGATTCACTTCAAGAGACTTCAAAAACACCTAGCAACCAACCGGTTCAGGCATCGCGGCATCTGAATGGTTTGCTGGCAATCTTAGGGCGGCAGCGCCGTGAGGTGGAGCAGTCAATTCAACGTCTTCAAGAACGACTCATTGAGATGCGATCAGAAGGTGCCGAACTCTCTTCCTGGCTTGCTGATCAAGATCAGGTTGTCGCTGAGCGAGAACTTTCGCATCAAGAGAATCTGGAATCACTTTCAACTCGGGAGCAGGAATTCTCCGCGATTCGTGATCAATGGAACGTTGATCGACTTCAGGCGGAACATATCATTCGAGATTTGGTCACTCAATTGGAAGTGGCCCTTGATCAAATCGCGCGTTTGCAATCAGAACAAGATAAGGATGACGGATTCAGCTCGATTTCACAGGCAGCTTAAATGAGTCGTCAATCTCGATCCTGTGCTGCTTCGAGTTTATTGAGTAAGCGTTGATAGTTGCTCAAGCACTCCTCAATTTTGGGCTGCAGGTTCGAAATTTGTTGGTGTTGACTCATCGAGAGTTCTGTCAGCGGTTTGAGCCATTGCTGCATGAGTTCGAACTGAGACTCCAGAACTCCGTAAACCGTTTTCGGCAAACGATTGACGATTGTAATGCGCTCGTCTGACTTCGTGTTTTCGCCCTCTTCTTCGTCTACGATCTTTGGTCTGTTCTGATCCGAGGTGCTTCTCGGCTCTTCTGATCGCGCCGAATCAGGAGCAGTGGTGGTCGGAAATGTATCCGGCCATTTCATTTCAAGTGGCGGGACGCTCACATTGATGGGACGGTTCGAAAGTCGAGCAATTTGTTCCAGTCCGTCTGCCAGTTGTAAGGACATTGCACGAAGTTCTTCACGTAGGACATCCTCGTCAGGGGTGTCGCTCTGAGAATCTGACTTCGCTGAGAGGGTGGTTGCTCCCTCGTTGACTGCTTTACGAATTGAATCGAGACCATCGCTGAATGTCGTGAGTGTAGCGATCACTTGACCGACTTTGTCGTCTGATCCGATACCCCGCATTTTGATGTTCTGCTTGAACGTCCGTTTGATGTCGTCCCAACGTTCTTGCTCGCCTGCGGTGAGTGTTCCTGTCAATTCCTTAAACTTCAACAGGTTGGCTTCTGTTCCGGAGGTCAGTGTCTGAGCATCGTTCTGGTAGCTACTCTGGATCAGCGACTCGATCTCGTCGCCATTCATGACCGGCAGCACTTTCTCTGCGATACGGTTCATATTTCGATAAGAACCTTGCAGGAGAAATGGTGGCTCGGTGCGGTAATCATCATGCTGAGCCGCTGAGGTGATGTACTCCTGATTCACCCGCAGAACAACATCGCGGACTCGCATCAGTTTCATCATTGTGTCGACGAAATCGTTCAGCTCTTCCATCGAGTAGTTGGCTTCGAAGTCGATTCCCTCAGAGGGAGCTGCGTCCCCACGCAGGGTTCGCTCCGCCATTTTTACAACGGCATACACATCCTTTTGAGAACGAGATGCAAGTTTCCCCAGAACGGAATTCGAAGTGAGTGCGTTTTCGATATAGCTCAGTTCAAAGGCATCAGCAGTGTCGCCGATAATTTCACCGAGGTTGTAGATGTCGGCCCGATTGCTGAGCATGTCCGGGATCTGGAATTTCTCGCCGCTCTCCGTATACGGGTTTCCCGCCATCACAACGGCAACTTTTTTCCCCCGGAAATCATACGTCTGTGTTTTGCCTTTATAGACACCCTCAATTTTTCGTTGAGCATCGCACAAGCTGATAAACTTTTGCAGGAACTCGGTATGACAGTGCTGAATGTCGTCGAGATAGATGAGAACGTTGTCACCCATCTCGAAGGCCAGATTCAACTTCTCGACCTCTTCTCGTGCCCCAGCATTTGGAGCAGCTGCCGGATCGAGTGACGTCACCTCATGTCCCAATGCAGGGCCGTTGACCTTCATGAAGATGATGCCCAGACGATTGGCGATGTACTCCATCAGTGTTGTTTTTCCGTACCCAGGGGGAGAGATTAACAACAATAGACCTTGGCGATCGGTCCGTTTCCCTTCTCCAGTTGTCCCGATTTGTTTCGCGAGGTTATCCCCGACTAACGGCAGATAGACCTGGTCGATCAATTGGTTGCGCACAAACGATGTGAGGACGCGAGGTTGGAATTCCGTGAGCTTCATCGCGTCTCGGTGTTCATCAACCAGCTGAGATTTCAACTCATGATAGCGTTTGAAGCGAGGGATGGTCTCGCGTTCAAAAGTGCTCAAGCGATCCAGAAAGTGGTTAAATCGTAACTCATAATTTCCGGACTGAATGACAGGGTGTGTCCCGATCATCTTGGTGAGTTTACGTTCCATCTGAGCTGCCACGACAGCCCGTTCATCGACTTGACCATCCATGATCAGCTTGGCGATTTCTTCACGATAGTCGAAAACTTCCTCTCCGTTTCCGTAGTTCAGCAGAAAAGCTGTGGTCCAGTCACGTGCAAGTTCGAAAGATGCCAGCGTATCGCGCTGAACCGCTTTCATCGCTTTCGTGAAACGTTCCTGCGCATCCAATCGTTTTAAGTGATCATGGAACTCACGAAACAGATCGGCTGCTGTTTGCGACACAACAAACTGGTTTCCGCGTACTCTGCGTGAATCATCGGTCAGTTCATCAAACAGATACTCAGCAGCTTCATGAACTCGCCCAGACGGGACTTCGGATGTTCCGTAGAATTCACTTTCTTCGATAAACTCGAGCAGCATCTCGCGAAGATCCGCAAGATACTCTTGTTGTTGATCCGTGCCTGGGAAGAATTGCGAGATCGTCCCGAAACCGGTTAGAACCTGCTCTTTGAGCTTTTTCGTTTTCGAATCTCCAAAGTTCCACCAGAATAAATTTGCCAAAACGCGGCTTTGTGAAGAGTACCGCAACAGTCCACAGGCGTTATCAATTTCAAGGAGTGCGTGAAGGATCTTGACGGCATCTTGATCGTGCACCCCTTTCGAGTACCCTTCCTGATAACGTGGTCCCATGAACTTCTGAACTTCGCTGAGAAGATCAACTTCGTTCATCAGCTGTTTCGCGGACTGCGGCGACGATTGGTCTTCGTAAGGATTCCACTGTCCGTTTCGTGCGGCCTGTAACATTGTGTAGGCCAGGAATTCAGCCCGGTAGACATCCTTGTTCTCGCTGACAACTTCCATCGTCCAGACTGATTGTGTAGAGTTCAGCTCTTCGCTGTTCACCGGTTCGTAGAAGTCTGTCCCTGTCAAATGGTAATTGAGTTCCCCATCGCGAAGGACGGTCGTCAGGTCGAGGACCTGCGTGTTGACCGAGAAGCGGTGGTTGCCGAATCGGATGACGTGATCGCCATCTTCATACAGTTCCTTCTTGTCTTTCAGTTGCCGGACTGCATCTTCGCGAATTGTTTTCAGCCGCGACTGGATATCGTCAACCTTGACGCTGTCTCCCAAGCCTTCCAGATCCGAGATGATATTGCGAACCTTGTCGATCATCAGGTCGGAGGCGAAATATCCATGGATATCACTGATCTCCTGGAAGGATTCGATGCGATTCTTCACACCTTTCAGGATACGATCAGCAGCATCGGCAAGTGCATTGGCCCGTTTGTTTCTCTTCTCGACAAGTTGCATTCGCCGTGAACCAAACGCGCCAGCAACTTCTTCTCGTTTGTCAGCAAGCTGGACGATGAACTCATCAAACTCGGCAAATTTTCCCTCGAGTTCCTCAAGCTGAACCATTAACTTGGTGAGGTATTCTTCACACTTTTCGGGGGAGTCGCAAACATCGAGGTAGTTGACAACCGACTGGTTCATCAACTTCAACTGACTCGAAAACTCCGCGGAGCCTTCTACGGATGCCAGTTCCTGAATCTTTCGTTTCAGCGACGCCCGAGCTGCATTGACGTGCGAGAAGATTCCAGAAATGTTGTCGATGATCGTCGTACGTTGCGTGGCGTCATCGATTTTGAGATTGCTGACAATTTCGATCAGCATTTCTAATTCGTGCGACGACTCTGCAATCTTCTCTTCGACCTGTTTCGCATCAGCAACCTTGTTGAGATCGTCAATCCCCGCTTGTTCAATCGCGACAGCATCGGCATAGGGCTGTAATGCGTCGTCGTTTAACAAAAACTCAACACATCGATGCGAAAGCTGTTCCGCCTGTTCTGCAACTTCTGTTTCCAGCTGCTCAATCAGTTCCGTGTCGGCATATCGTAAGTCGCGCAAGCCGATAATCTCGCCACGAACACGTCGCAGCCCTGCCAGGGATTTTACGAAGGAGTCGATGTTGTCAAATCGTCGCCGACCGACTTCATTCAACAATTCACGAGTTTCGCCAGCGACCTGCTGAGTCTGCTCGCGAGTGTTTTGTCGGACACGAACAACTTTCTCGAACTCATCAACCGCCGATGTCGCTGCGACTTTGATTTGTTGTAACGGTTCACCAAGGTTGGCGGCTTCGGCGTTGTTGATCCAAAAGTAACTGTCGAGAATATCGCCGGCGTACTTGACCAGATCGACGTACAGGTCTGAGTAGCTGTCTTCTTTCTCGATAAGATTCAAGATCTCGTGACACTCCGCCATTCCGCGAACGATGTCTCGATTGCCGATCTTGTACAGATAGGAATCTGTGTTCTCAAAAGTTTCGTAATCCTCTCCAACGTACGGAGTTTGCCAGACCTGAACCGCGTGGTGCTTTTGTGGCTCACCATGAGATTTGAAGAGGATCGTTTCGCCGCCACGGAACATCGTAAAACCGTTACAGATGACCGGAGTGTCGACAACTTGCTCAATGAGATTGTAACCGAGTAAAACGTACGCACCTTGGACCGGTTGGTAAAAAACATACAGCGTATCCTCGCCATTCGGGGAAGAGACGCGTCGGTCGAAAATCAATCCTTGAATGCTGGTGTCAAACGTTTTCCGTTCACCACTTTGCAGATAGTACCCGTTGGAAAAAATCAGCCCATGATCATCTGGCAGCAAGACGCATGCGTCAGCGATTGAATCGACGCGGCTCGCTTTTTGAATCTTTTCATTGAAGACGATGTAGCGCCAATCCTGCTCCTGGTAAGGCCTGATTTTGAGCAGAATCGTGTGACCAACCAATGCGTAGAAAATGTCCGCATCGTCGAGCGTCTGGTCCGCATTCTCGACAGGTTCCTCATAGATCCCTGCTCCCGATTCCGTATTATTCTCAACCTTAATGGTCAGGTCACCGCCGACGGTCTCAACGAAAATTCGGTCATCAATCGAGATATGCGGATGCTCCCCATGTCGCTGCATGTCTCGCGTGGTCTTCTGCCATTCGAATTCGTGCTGAGCCGGAAAACGAACTTCGTGGTCGCTGCGATTATCGAGATACCGCAGCGTGCTCCCTTCAACCAGCCACTTAAAAGATTTGATGTCGGTCGGACTTTTCCCAACCTGAAAGACCATATAAAGATGAACACCACGTTTGTAAAACTTCGCGAATGTGGCGCTCTTGTAATATCGATAGACATCCTGAAAGTCTTTTTCGAACGTCGCATTTTGGAGGAGATCTAAAGGCTCCGGGCTGAACGTTTTGGTCTCATTGTCGAACGAGTACACCGCAAACACATCTGCAACATTTCGTTCGGTACGAAGTCCAAACTGGACATTGTATCCGAATAAAAACTGATCCCCAACCGCCACCATGTCGCGCGGGACACAGTTGTGCTCGGTTGTGATTCTCTCAGTGTTCAGGAGCTTTAGATCGATCGAACCGAAAACTTCTTTGCGGTTCTCATTCAGTTGATCCAAGCGACTCCGCAACTCCTCCCCGTGCGACCGCAGCCGATTCCGCAGGATCTCATAGGTCCCGGATTCAAGTTGCGTGGCAGCTTCAGGTTGTTGTGGAGAAGAGTCCATTAATAATCAATATTGAAAACAGGGATTGAAGACGACTGTAAATAGAGAATGTTCTACGTGCCTACGAAATTCAGTAGTGGCGGCGATTTACTGAATAATTCCTAAGGTTTTCCGGACACATCAAGTGTCCGGAAAACTCGCAGCGGTTATGCATTCCCTTCTTCACTTGCCAGAACCCCCAAGCCTAAGGTCGCGACTTTCTTGTCCATGAGACCGGCGTTTTTGAAGTATTTCTGCAGCTTCTTTAAACCCGATGTTGTTTTTTCGTCGTCAGATTCAAGAAGCATCTTGCCGAGGACGGCGGAGACGCTGAGGTCTTTGACGTCTTCGAATGAAATTCCGAACTGGCTGGTGAATTTCAGCAGGTTTTCTTTGAAGTCACCGTCGGCATCTCCCACGAAGAAAGTATTCTTGACGTCAGTGACGACCTCGGAATTGTTCACGTAGCGGTCAACAGCTTTCCCGGCCTGAATAGAACCGACGATCTTGTCGAAGAACTCGGTTTCGCCACCGACAATGTCGATGCGGGCGTTGCCGAGTGCGGCTCCGACAATCTCGGATTGTTCGCGGGCGATCTCTGTTTGTGCGTTGATGGCTGCGATTTCGATGTCTTTGTCTTTGTTGAGTCGAAGTTTGAATTCTTCGTGCTCGCGTCCCACTCCATCGAAGAGCTTCATCGCTTCGGCTTTCTGCTCGATGCCCTTTGCGTCGGCGTAGTACTTCTGTTCGATGACAGTCGCTTCGGCCATACCTTCTTTCTCGAGTGCTTCCGCCTTGGCCTTTTGACCTTTGGCTTCTGCAACAATTTTCTTCTCGATAACGTTGGCTTCGGCGGACCCTTCTTTCTCAATGGCTTCCGCACGGACGCTCATGACTTGAGCTTCAGCCAATCCCTCAGCGGCAACTTCCGCCTGGCGAGCTTCTGCGAGCATTTTCTTGGCTGCGGTTTCTTTCTCAGCTGCAGAGCGGGAAGCTTCCGCTTCGATGACCACTTTCTCTGCTTCGAACCCGGCTGCCTGTTTTTGGGCCTCGGCTGCTTTGATCTCTTTGACTAATGCTTCTTCGGCATCTCGTTCGGCATTGGTAATCGCAACTTTCTTGGATCGATCTGCAGTGGCGAATTCTTCTGTGTCAAAGATACGTTGTTGTTCTTCGACCACTGAGCGTTCGACAGCGACTCGCTCGCGGATCACATCTTGAATGTTTCGTTTCTCAATTTCGATGGCTTTCTCTTTTTCAATCTCCGCTAAGCCAACGATTCGTTCGCGTTCGGTCACTTCGAGCAAACGGTCTTTCTCAACCCGTTCAATTTCAACCGCTTCTGTTCGTTCTTTATTTTTCTGAGCGACAACAATTTGACGAAGTTTGTTTTCTTCAGCGACCTGCAATTCTTCTTCTGTCGCAATGCGAGCTGAGTCTGCTCGGAGCCGTTGTTCTTCCTGGACTTTGGCAGCTTCTGCATGCTCACGGGCAGAGATTTCAGCGATTTCACGTTTTTGCTTTTCGACCGCTTCAACGCGTTGCTTTTCAAGTTCCAGGATTGCTTCCTGAGCATCAACGTCCTGCTTCTTGATCGTCTTTTCTTTCTCACGCAGAATCTCATTCGATTGAATATGTTCCTGAGCCGTGAGGTTGGTGATCTTCTTGATTCCCTCCGCGTCGAGGATGTTCATCTCGCTGAGATGCTCGATGGGGGTCTGTTCCAGAAAATCAATGGCACAGTCGTCGAGAATGTATCCGTTGAGATCAGTCCCGATGTGCTTCAGGATTTCTTCTTTGAACTGATCACGCTCGGTGTAAAGATCGACGAAGTCGAAATGTTTTCCGACAGTCTTGAGTGCTTCTGAAAACTTGGCATCAAAGAGTTCAACCAGTGCAGCTTTCTCTGAGGCACGCTTACAGCCAAGAGCCTGAGCCACCTGAAGAATGTCTTGTGACGTATTGTTCACACGGACGAAGAAGGCGACTTCGATATCTGCTCGGACGTTATCTTTGCAAATCAATCCGGAGACATCACGTCGTGAAATTTCGATTCGTTTGACCGAAAGATCCATGTGTTCGACACGGTGTGCGATGGGAATCACCCACATCCCGCCACCCGAGACGACCCTCATGCCGCCCCAACCCGTTTTGACCAATGCCTCTTCTGGTCCCACCTTGCGGTAGAAGCGTGACATCGCAAAGAGAAAGCCGACGAAGATGAAACCGCAGGCAAAAGCTATCGGTACGAAAATTTCCCAAGGCATGTGATCGCCCTTCATAAAGTGTCACTGTACGAGCGAAGCCGTACATCGGTTCATGGTGTTAAGCCAGGTGGTCACCTGTCTCTTTGACGTAATAAATTCCGGTATCAGGTGAGAAATCCACAATCTGGACAACCGCATCTTTTGGAATCGAGCCTTCAATTGTTCGGATATTCAACCGCAGTGGGGCTCCATCCTCGACATGACAGATTCCATTTCCGAACTTGGGCGTCACTTCACTGGTAATCACCGAACATGTTCGCCCTAACATGTCCTGAACTGTGTTTGGCTCCTTGGATCGTAACTTGCCCCGCATTGGATTCGTCAGGATTTTCGCCGCGAGTATTCCAATTCCCAGGCTCCTCCCAATCGCAACAGCATTCTGTTGAAAAGTTGGATTGACCATGTCTCGATCGAACACCATCGTTACGACCCATGCAGCGAGTGCGACGATTGACATCCACAACATGACCGGAACTTCACCAAGGTTCAGCCATTTTAACCCCAACATTCCCAGGTCAGTGACCGAGGCATCCATGTCCGGATCGAGATCCAGATCGAAATCGATTGCGTCCATGTCGATCCCTCCCAGTATGACGAGCAGCCAGTACGCGCATACGAGACAGAGCAGGATGCTGAAAGGCAGAACCGGCCACTGGAAGTAGGTTTCAACAATGTCAATCATGACTGAACTCCGATGTTGCCATTATGCAACATGAATGAGGGGCTTCATTGGGAAAACGCAGAATCGAAGAATTGGATCAAAGAAACCAGGGGGATTTCGGTCGGTTTTCGAATTCTAATGGCTCAACGGATTCTGCCGGCCGTTTTGACTCTACTGAATGAGCACTTTAATTCTGATATGTCAGCGAGGAGATCGGCCTGTTACGAGAGTCGGCGTCCGGTCCTGACGCTCATGCCATTCGTTCTGAGTGTAAGCAAAAGACTGCTGACGGCGGTTCCCTGTGGTCGAAGCAGACGGTATCAACGGTTGTGCCGTAATTGTGGGGAGCTGACCTGTCCACTCGCCTATTGCAAGGCTCGTAACACAATACAGCATAACAGGTTGTGTAACTCGTTAGATTTTTCCTCTCGCTATTTCAGAACCGGACGTAAAATTCCCTGAGGACCGGGTCCTCAGAGCTTTGCACAGTCATCGTTTCTCTGGCAAGCTTCCTAAGTGAAGCCTTGCCACAAGTCATTGTGGTGAAGGGAAAAATCATGGCGAGAAAAGACGCACTTTTGAAATTGCATCATCGGTTAACGGAACAACGTGATGAGTTAAGACGCAAGCTGACTCACCAGATGGAATCGGTGGGCGAGCAACGTGGCCCGGGTGACTTGGGGGATCAATCGACGATTGATGCTGATCAGGAACTTGGTTCACAACTGGCAGCTCTCGAAAGTCGAGAACTGTCTCGTATTGAAAATGCACTCGAAGCAATTCGGTCGGGAACCTATGGGAAGTGTGAACATTGTGAAAAGCCGATTCCAATCACTCGACTGAAAGCCTTGCCTCACACCTCTTGCTGTATTCAATGTCAGCGAGAGTATGAAATGGTCGGGGGCTCCGAAAAGGAGGTCGACAACTGGGAATCAGCATGGGAGCATCTGGCTCGCGAGAATGATCGTGAATTAACAGTTCGAGATGTTAAGATGGATGCTCGGTAAAAATCCGGAAGCCTTTCAATTGGAACAGGCTGTCGGTTGAACTTCTGACTGGAACGAGATGAATCATATGCGGACTTCCCGAAGAGGCCTGAAATCGACAATTGTCATCGCGCTTTGCTGCCTCTTCGGAGTCTATTCGTTAAGAACGGTTGATATTCGTGCAGCTCAGCGGATTGGGCCATCGAATTCATTCGGAAAAACCACAACGACTGCCAACTTCGCACCTGGCGAGTTGTCAGATATTCTGCACCAGGCAGGACGCCAAATCTCGAAGGTCGCAGCGAAGACCAGTCCGGCGGTTGTCCATATTGAAAGCGAACGAGAAGATCGCAACTCCGTCACAGAGGAGACCGGCTCCGGTGTCTTGCTTACGGATCCACGCGTCGAAGGTGTGTTTGTTGTCACCAACCGTCATGTTGTCGCTGATGCGGAATTGCGGAACATTAATATCCTGCTGTCCGATCAGCGTGTGATCAATCCGATCGAAAAAATTGAAGATGCTGAAAGTGATATTGCAGTCTTAAGGGTTCGAGATCCGGGGATTGCGGCTGCTCATTGGGGGGACAGTGACAACCTTGATATTGGTCATTTCGTTCTGGCAATGGGAAGTCCGTTCGGTCTCAATCAGTCTGTGACATTGGGAATCATCAGCGCCAAGGGGAGACGCTCGCTGGATCTTCCGGGAAGCCGGGTGATCAATCAGGATTTCCTCCAGACCGACGCTGCCATCAACCCCGGCAATAGTGGTGGGCCGCTGATCGATTTGAATGGGCGCGTTGTCGGTATCAACACGGCAATCGCATCTCAGGGAGGAGGAAACGAGGGGATCGGCTTCAGCATTCCCAGTAACCTTGTGCAGTTTGTCGCCATTCAACTCTTAGAGCATGGCAAAGTCCGGCGTGGATATTTGGGAGTCGAACTCGATGATAAGTTTGACCTTGATGACGCGAAACGGTTTTCTCTGGATCGACTGTTCGGTGCCAGAGTGAGCGTTGTTCTTGATAAAACACCAGCTGCTTATGCAGGGCTGCAACGTGACGATATCATCATCAGCTTTGATGGTGTCGACATCCAGGACGAAAACGATTTGATACACCGCGTCAGCATGACTCCGGTGAATAAACAGGTCCGGATGATTGTTGTTCGCAACGGACGAAAGATGACACTCTCTGTCACACTGGCGGAACGAAATGTTCAGCGGAGTTCGCTCCCGGAAGTTCAACAACCTGTCCCGGGGCCAACACTCTATCAGAACACCGGCCTGTCAACGCACCGCCTGACTCCCCAACTTGCAAAGCAAATCGGATTCAAACAAAGCCAGCAAGGTGTGATTGTCATGAAGGTCGCTGAGTCAAATCAGGATGCGGACAACCTGCAACTCTTCGACGTGATTGAAGCGGTGGGCCGTACATCGGTTACGACCGAAGAAGAATTTCTCGAACAACTCAGTCAAATCGAGAACGGCCCTGCCCTCCTCAAAGTCCGTCGAATCACAGACGGCAAAATGACGTCTCGCCTAGTCATTTTGGAACTTCCGTAACGCGTCGACGAACTCTTAATTCTTGAGACTCAAGTAGAGCAGGAAACTCTGATCATCTCGGTCTATTCTGAGCAACCGTCCGAAGCACTCATCTGAGAAGTCTCCAGTGCTGCACTCTGAGTGCATGTCACGGTTGTTCTACAGGGATATCGCTGCAGCTTTGGCATTCATTTAGCCCCCGGATTACTCACTCGGGGGCTAAATGGATGGTCATTACAATTGACAAGATCGGTAAAATCGGTAGAATCAGAACCGTCTCAGGTAGTAATTCCTCAACGTTTTCACTCTCTTTCCACATGACTGGAGAGCGATGTGATGAAAGTGTGGACGGATTTCACTTCATGTAATGAGGCTGTTTCTTTAGCGTGGCAAGCCGCTGAACGCCGCGATTTCTCTCTGGCCAACAAACAGTTTCAGGATCTCCTGCAGAGTGATTCTTCTGTTTATCTGATGCTCGAGTACGCTCAATTTCTTTTCGATTGCGTCTCGCAAAAAAATGCTACTGATTTTCTATTGGAGTCAGCTGACACGTTTCTTGGATCTTTGGACTTTAGAAATTGTTGTCTGATCTATAACCGTCTGGCAGCCTTTTACCGAGAGTCTGAAAACGCCCATCTTGCCAGGCAGTATCAGCAGTTGGCGATCTCGAACAACTTGAAATCCGTCACGGAGCAGGATTGCTTCCATATTGATCAGACCACTCTTTTCGGGCGTGCTCATGATCACTTTTTGGACGGCGAATTGAACGAGGCAATCACCCTGCTCTTCTCGCTCAGGGAAGGGAATGATTTCATCGCAGCAAAGGCCAATCTCCTTCTAGCTGAACTCTATTGGCAAATTGACGACGTCGAAGCAGGACTCTTTGTGCTCGAAGAAGCGATTGGCTGGGCAACCGTCAACGAAGACTCCGTTTTGTCGCTCGCAGCATACGAATTAAAAAGCAAGTTGTCCGCTCAAAACGAAGACGATCATTCGGCGAAGGAATCGCTCGATGCGGCACTTCGAATCGCTCGCAGTTCCGGACGCTGTCGTCGACAGTTGAAACGATTAGAACAGAAGCAAAAAAGACTCAACTCGCAAATTACGCTTCGCGCGTTCCAGGCTGAATGGAATTAAAGCATTGCCAGATTCTTCAGGCCTATCAAGCACAAGTCCGCTCAACGAAACCTTGCAGCTTCACTATGTTGATCTCTTACTGCAATGTTAATTTTGTATAGCAGTTGGAAAAAGATTTTGGTACTACGCTCAACCCGATAGCGAGTTTTTCGTTATGCCTTATGTCGAACAGCCTGTGAATTCACGAAAGTGGTCTTCACGGGCTTGAGAAACTAGGCAGCGGCTCGAGGGTTTCTGAGCAGGCGAAACTCTTCGTCTTCGATGATGTTTTGCATGCAGTGCCCGCGTTGAGTTGCCTTGAGTCGACGTTTTAGCGACCGCCGCATCGCTGAGTGATACCCGACAGTTGTCGTAAAGAGTGTGATGAGATCGAGAAACTTTCGATCTTTGGCCAATGTCTGTTCGTACACGTAGACGTGAGCGTTGTAACCCAACCCGATGAGAGCTCCGTCGATTTCGCCGATCGGTTGATTGCTCGCTTCGATGACAAAGTCTGCACCGATGGAGATCCATTTTCTTTTAATTTTCAGGTACCACATTTTCTCAAGTCGTTCATCGAAGTAGCTGAAACTGAAAATGGAGGGGATGCGAAAAGTGCGATTGTTCTCCTGCATGTACGTCATGTACTCGTAACCTTGCAGGTTGGTGACAAACGAAAGGATGGTTCTTTTGACGCCGAGTGAATTGTGCAACTCCCGAGTTACCATCTCCTCGACAGATCCGGTCCAGCGAATTTGCTCTCCCGTCGTTTTAAATATCTTCATCACAAGTCGACGGTTCTCGATGTCCTGTGGTCGCATTTTATTCACAGGGTCGCGTTCGAGTTGTCGTTCAAGATTCTTCTTTTGTGATTGACTGAGACGTCCGCTTCGTTTGATTTCTTTACGTAACTGAGTCTGACGGTCTGCTTGCAAGCGGTTCAGAATGGAAGATTGTTGTGCTGCGTCCGGGTTCCAGATATCGGTACGAATTCCGACCATGTGCGACTGATTCCATTCTCCGCTTTTCATGTTCTTTTCGGAGATGGTTCCGCAGACATCCATGTTTGCACCGAACCGCTGATCCTCTGCTTTTTTCAGTTTTTGCAGCAGGTCAATGTTCGTCGGATGCAGACCCATAAAGGCCCACATGTCGACGTATCGATGTGCGAAAGAACGTGACACTTTTGACTTTGGCCAAAACATGTTGAAGCTTCACCACTGCCAGAGAGAATGGACGAATTCCAAAGTTTCGGTGATATCCTGCGTTCGACTTCTTTCGCAATAGCGACCGGGTGCGAACGGGTGAATCTGTCACTTCACCGGCAAAGACTGCCCTCGTACTGCCCACATGCTGTGCAAGTCGTGATCGCGACAGGCAATTTTCGCCGCCCGGAGGGTTAATTATCAAGAATGTACCCTGAAAACAGCCGATTCTCGTTGAGGCTACTGCTCACTTTTTTCCCGTAACGATACGATCACTTGCCGAGGCTCAATTTGCTCGACGCTCAATTCACTCGGGATATTCTTCAAGTTTGACTCGCTCTCCCATTGAGGAAAGCGAGTCCCTTTTGCGATAGGTTTCACTTCCAGTGAGACAACTGCCGAGGCAGGTTTCAAAAGGTTGAAGGCCGGCTCTGGGCCGGAGAGTGTTAGCTCGGCAAAAGTCGGTTTCGGTTCCGCAATCTCCCAACCTTCGGGGACATTTCGGTATTCGATGGGGATCACAAAAGTGCGCTGGATCGTGTCGGTGTTGTAGGCAAATGTGAACCATAGCATCGTTGCGGTGGCGATTGACACAAGCAGCGTCACCCCGTGGTAGCGTGGGCGTCTCTTCCCGCCAGCGAAATGTCCATCTTTAAGAGATGCTCTTAATCGGTCAGCCAGTTGCGTTGGGTCAACGACTTGCATCTCACCATCTTTAGCAATCGTAATCGTTCCGCGTTCCTCGGAGACTGCCACTACCATTGCGTCACAGCATTCTGCAAGTCCTAAGGCTGCTGCATGTCGGGTGCCGCTGCCCTGCAGTTTCTCGACTTGCCTGGAAAGTGGAAGATGGACTCCAAGCGTCGCGATTCGTTCACGTTCAATCAGAACGGCACCGTCATGACCGGGAGATTTTGGGTGGAAGATGCTCAGCAAAAGTGGCAGACTGATTTTCGCGTCCACATCGACTCCGCCCTGAATGTGACGTCCCAGTGGGTCACGCATTGGGATGACGACCAAGGCTCCAATCCGCTGACGAGCCATGAAGATCATCGCTTCGGTTAAAGTTCCTGTCAGATTCTCTGAGGGACCGCTGACCGAAGAACGTAAGAAAAACTGCGAGGCAGCCAGTTTTTCGAAACCGTACCGAATGTCACTTTGAAAGATCACCACAAATGTGATCAGAATTGCGATGGAACCGTACTGGTACGCCAATGTCGTAAGGTAAAGGTCAAACCATTGAGCCAGTCCGAAGAGGACAACCAACCCGACAGCCACAATTCCCAATGACCGTGAGGCTTTTTGCCGCAACCAGATGATGACGACATACAACAGCATGGAAACGATTGCGACATCGAGCAAGTCCGCGAATCGCACGCGTTCAAACAGTTCACGAACATATTGTGGCATCGAGTCTAACATTTAATAGAACTGGTCCTGAAACTCGAAATTGCTCTCTCAAACGTTGAGAAAAGCGACGATTCCAGAGGTTTTCGAACTGGTTCAAAAGTACTGACGCACTTTCTGTGCCCAGGAAGAACGGCTCTCTGGTAAATGCTGAACTTCACAGGGCAGGCTTCGAACACCAATTCGAAACCCATTCGACAACAGTGAATCGCTTTCAAATTGTGGCCCAGTAACAATCGTCCCGGAAAGCAACCGTGCCAGAAAGCAACCGTGCCAGAAAACAATCGTGCCAGAAAACAATCGTGCCAGAAAACAATCGTCCCGGAAATCAACCGTGATTGTAATAAGGTTCTCCCGGTGACCAATCGGATCGCACGAATAAAATATAGCCGCTTCTCGTCAGAAACGAGCCTGATCTTCTTCTGGAACTCGACTGAGACATGTGTAAACCCTTGCAGAGAAATTGCAGGGAAAGTGCAAAAACATCACATGGTCGTCATTTGAACGCGCTGGTCGTCCACGGACCAGCAATGCATGGTCTCGCCTTTTCGAAAGTGTGATGAAACAAGTCTCCACGTGGAACTTCTCTAAATGAATCGTGCTGTCGGACTTGGTTTTTAACTCAGTAAAACTACATCCTCTGCGAAAACCGAGAGTGAAAGTTATCAGGATAAGAGCATCTGGCATGACGGTTGCAAAATGAATCAGGAACATCGAGTTGACGAACAGATTCGATTATTCATTTGGTAAAAACAGGAGGCTTCTATGCCAAACGCGATATCTCATGAAACATCCACCAGTAAGGATCTTGTACGACGAGTTTGTCGCGCAATCACCGAACTTGGCTACCCAGAACATTCATCTGTGAAGTGCGAGTCCGATGGTTCCACAGTGACGCTCAATGGCAAACTTTCATCTTTCTACCTGCTGCAAATCGCGCAGGCCATCGCCATGGAAGTGCCCGGCGTTCGAACGGTGGTCAACAAAATTGAAGTCTGTGGGAAATCGCGTAAATCTCGATGGTATTGAAGAAAATCGAACTATCTGTGTCTGGAATTGTGTTCAGTAGCTTAGGTGAGATTACTCATAACAAGGAGACGAAAGATGAATTGGGATCAAATTCAAGGAAAGTGGAAACAAGTCAAAGGACAGGCCCAACAGAAGTGGGGCAAGCTGTCGGAGGACGACCTCGACGTCATCGATGGGAAGCGTGAGGAACTCGTCGGCAAAGTCCAAGAGCAATACGGAGTTGCTAAAGAAGAGGCAGAGAAGCAGGTCTCCGAGTTCGAAAGTTCCTGCAGCTGCTGAGTCCATCAAACTTTTTCCGGGCGAGCGTTCAACGCTCGCCCGGTCGCGTTTACGCTTTCAACTATTCAGGAAGGAGAAACAAATGTCAGTTCAGGATCCTTGTATTGAAGCCTGTCAAAAATGTGCAGTTGCATGTGAGAATTGCTTGAGCGAGATGCTCGATGAGCAGAGTGATAACGATTGTCCTCGCTGCTGTCGTGAGTGCATCGACCTTTGTTTGCTGTGTGCGCAAGCAGTCGCGAGAAACAGTCGATTCAGCGAAGAGATCTGCAGACTGTGCGCCGATGCCTGTGAGTGGTGTGCTGAGCAGTGTGGAGCTCATGATCATGATCACTGCCAGAAATGCGCAGAAGCGTGCCGCGCCTGCGTCAAAAGTTGTCGAAGCATGGCTCAAGCCTCTTAGGCATTGTCTTGTTCATGGAAATCACTCTTAGAACTTCATCGTTGGCTTACCACGAGACCGGACATGAAGCTGCGATTGGCTTTTGTCCGCAGTGAATCGCGGCTTATGTCGTTGCTTTTGAGTTTCCCTGCTTGAACGAACTCGAACGAATTAAAACCAAAACTGGAGCAGATCATGTTTGTCCTGGAAACCGTTTTGACAGACGGAATTGCACAACTCTCGTATTTCGTCGGCGACACAGAAACCGGTCGAGCTGCAGTGATCGATCCTCGCACCGACGTTGAAATCTATGAGGAGCTTGCTCGCAAACATGGCGTTTCAATTACTCACATTTTTGAGACCCATATTCATGCCGACTTCGTCTCGGGGAGTCTTTCACTCTCTGCCAGACTGGGCACCGCCGAGATCTGGTTAAGTGGTGAAAATGCAGGTTACCAATTCCCCGGAAATGTCATCAGCGACGGTGAGACGTTTGATTTCGGAGGTTTTCTTCTGGTCGCGCGCCACACACCCGGTCACACGCCAGAGCATCTTTCATTTGAAATTTGTGAAGCAAAGAATCCTGATCGACCTTTTGCAATTTTCACTGGTGATTCGCTCTTTGTTGGTTCAGCGGGGCGTCCAGATTTGCTAGGCGGGGATCAGACAGAAGCTCTGAGTGAAGACCTTTATCGGACATTGTATGACTATTATCTTAAGCTGGACGACTTCGTCACGATCTATCCCGGACACGGGGCTGGTTCAGCTTGTGGTGCCGATATCGGCGATCGGCTTTGCAGCACGATTGGTTATGAGCGTCGCACAAATGCTTTCTTGAAGTTCCCGGACTTGCAGACATTTCAAGAATTCGTAATCAACGATGCTCCGCCTGTACCGTGGCACTATCCTGAGCTGAAGAAGGTGAACGCCTCCGGCCCCGAAGTGATGGATCGGCTGCCGACCATTCGCGCACTCCCCCCGGACAAGTTTCGCAAAGTCATGCGCGAAGCCGGCGTGGTCATTCTTGACACACGCTCAATGTTGGCGTTCGGAGGAGGTCATGTCTCAGGAGCTATCAACATTGGCGATCGACCGGAGATGTCGGCATGGGTTGGGCAACTGTTCGATTTGGATCAACGGTTGTTACTGATTGTCGATGATGACAAAGAGGTCGAGCAGGTTCAGCGTCTTATTGTCAGGACCGGCCACTCACGGTTTGCTGGTTATCTGGCAGGTGGGATGAAGGCCTGGGAAGTCGCCGGCTTACCAATGGAGTCAACACGGCAAGTCACTGTCGAGGAGCTTCGTGAAATGCAGATAAGTGAGGGTGATTTTACACTCTTGGATGTCCGTTCACCGGCTGAGTGGGAATCAGGACGCATTCCTGGAGCTCAGCATCAGTTTATTGCCGACATGCGTGACCGAATCAGTGGGTTGGACAAGGCGGGGCGATACATCACCTATTGCGCGAGCGGATACCGAGCCAGTATTGCATCAAGTTTGATGCAATCTCGTGGATTCTCGGATGTCTCCAATGTTCCGGGTAGCTGGGGTGCTTGGAAGGCAGTTGGGTATGACATCGAAAAACCGGAGGAGGCGACAGTATGAATATGATTCTTTCAAGGCTTTCAGTGTTGGGGGAGGCAGACCCTCTGCAATATCCCGGACCGGCCTGGTCACCGTACGTCGTCGGCGCTCTGATCGGTGTTTTGTCGATGTTCACATTCTATATCTCGAACAAACCGCTGGGGGCATCGACGGCCTACGCCCGGATATCGGGAATGCTCGGAGACCTCTTTACCCCTAAACATACTCGGTCGCTGAAGTATTTTCAGGACAACCCACCTCGTCCTGGATGGGAGTTGATGCTTGTCTTCGGGGTGATCATCGGATCGTTCTTTGCAGCATGGAGTGGAGGCGAGTTCACAGGTCAGCTGCTACCGGCAATGTGGGTAGAGCGTTTCGGTGCAGACAGCAATTTGCTGCGGATCAGTGTTGCACTTGCGGGCGGTATGCTGATGGCATTTGGTGCTCGGATGGCAGGCGGATGCACAAGTGGTCATGGCATCAGCGGGACGTTGCAGCTGGGGATCGGTTCGTGGATCGCAGCGATCTGCTTCTTTGTTGGCGGCATCATCACAGCCATGTTGATGTTCGGCCTGTAAGAATCACTAGAGTAGTTTGCTCCACCGTGAGCCCGTGAAGAACGTATTTCTCTAGTAAAAATGCTATTCGCCACGAGACAGAACTGTTAAGGCAAATCATAAAGATTCAGTCATCCCATGAACCAAAACTGTGGAGTATCGACAATGGCCACGACGCTCGAAAAAACGCAACTCGACGAAGCACCCAAAAAAGAATCAGAAGAATCGGAAAGCAGAAATCCCGCTCCGACCAAGTCGCTCGTTCAGGGGCTTCTCTTTGGAGTGGTCTTCGGATTCCTGTTGCAAAAAGGTGGAGTCGCGAAGTTCCATGTTTTAATTGGTCAACTCCTGCTCGAAGATTTTACTGTCGTGAAGGTGATGCTCTCGGCAGTTGTTGTTGGGACATTAGGGGTTCATTTAATGCATCATCTGAAGCTTGTTGAGCTACATGTTAAACCAACACGAATCGCATCGAATGTCATCGGAGGTTTGCTCTTCGGAGCTGGCTTCGCGTTGTCAGCTTACTGTCCCGGAACCGGTGCAGCTGCATTGGGGCAAGGTAATTTCGATGCACTTGCGATGGTTGCTGGCATGATCGCCGGTTCGTTCATGTTTGCAGAAGCCTCGAGCTGGATCAGTCGAAACATCGATCCGATGGGAGATCAAGGCAAGCTGACTTTACATGACATTCTGCCGTTCAATCGGGCTGTCGTCGTCATCGGCAGCGCAGCGATCCTGGCTGTTGTATTGGCCATTCTCGAAGTGACCACGGTCCGTTAGAGCATTTCCAATGCTTCTCTTCTCCGCGAAGTACGTTTTCACAAGTTCATACGCTGATGCCACGCGACAGTACTGTTAAGACGAGTTTTAGAACTGATCCTGAAACCTGAACTTGTGCTCTTAAACACTGAGAAAAGTCATCATTCCACAAGTTTCCGGACTGGTTCCAGATTTGCTCTAGGTGGACATAGACATTGAGCGATTCTCTCAACAGTTGAAGAGGAAGATTTCTGACAGCGAGCTGGAAGAGGCACGCTTTCGCCGGAGATGTTTTCAAGAAGCCACTTGACCACCCGGTCAATGAAGCTGCTTCTCTTGAGCAACAGATGCCGCGTCTGGATGGCGACCAGACTGCAATTCGTTTCTCGGAAAGTCGATCGACTCAGCTCAGGTTGTCGAAGCTGTTTCACGACTCACCCCGTCAACGGACTCTCCCGTCCTTGGTAAGACCGACTCTGACTGGCTTGGTTTCATCTACAAAGGTTCGTCTGCCTGATAAAGCGAGTCGACGTCACGATGGTTGCTCAGCGACCACGCTGATTGCGGGGCGACCGTAAATCGTTATAGCACGGCGAGACGTTGCTGGCTGAGAATTCCTGGCGGGGATTTGAAGCGGGGCAGATACGTTTTCATATGTTTCAAATGGTACGAACATTCAGAAGGTCGATAAAGGAGTTGGTATGCGCTTTGCATTTCTGTATTGACGAGTGAGCTGAAGAGCTTGAACAAGCACTGAAGTAGATTGAGCTTCGCTAAATAGGATCCATCACCAAGGCGTTTTTCAATCTCTTCTCTCACTCTGTTTTACACTTTGCTCATTTGTTTTTTTGCCATACATCAAAGAGGATAAAAATGCCTTACGTTCCCCCTCTGGAAATTGAAGAAGCCCCGGAAGATTCGAAACCATTGCTCAAAGCAATCAAGGAGAAATTTGGGAAGTCACTAAACTTATTCAGCACATTAGCTCATCAGCCGGATGTTCTCGGCGGTGTCACCCAGATCAATGACGGCATTCAAAATGACTTGCCAGATCTTTATCGGGAACTGGCATATTATAAGGTCTCACGGGTTAATTCATGCGACTACTGCTCACATTACCATCGCCAGGCTGCTAAGAAAGCGGGGCTGTCGGAGGAGCAGCTCGATTCAATGGACGTTAACTCCAAGCTGTTCGATGATAAAGAGCGTGTCATTTTGAGTTATGCTGAAGAACTTACGAAGACGAAGAAAGTCGATCCTCAGGTGATGGCGAACTTGAAGAACTTTCTTGACGAACAGCAAATCGTCACGCTGGCTGCAACGGTCGCGTTTGCGAATTTCACAAATCGAGTCAACCACGGATTGGACATTGAATTGCCATGAATTCATCTCATTTTGACGTCATTGTACTCGGGACGGGACCGGCTGGCTCAACGATTGCACGCAAGGCCGCGAAGTCTGGACACAACACTGCGATTATCGAATCGCGAGAATTCGGTGGAACGTGTGCCCTGCGCGGCTGCAATCCTAAGAAGGTCTATGTGAATGCTGCGTCCATCGTTGATCAGGTTCAGAGAGCGGATGGAAAACTGATTAACGACTGTGGAGTTGCAATCGACTGGGCGCAGTTACTGGCATTCAAAAAAACATTCACTGAGCCTGTCGCAGAAAAGAGCGAAAGGTCGTTTCATGATGACGGGATCGCGACATTTCAGGGCATTCCGGCATTCACAAGTCAGAATGAAATTACGGTCAACGAGCTGAGACTCAGGGCCAAAAAAATCGTCATCGCAACCGGGGCAAAACCGGCACCACTCGACATCCCAGGTGAAGAATGGGTCATTCAAAGTGACCAGTTTATGGAGTTAAAGAGTCTTCCAGATCGTGTCTTGTTTGTCGGTGGTGGATATGTTTCGATGGAGTTTGCACATGTCGTTGCTCGTTGCGGCAAGTCAGTGACAGTTGTCGATCATCACGAACGAGTTCTTAACAGCTTCGATCCTGACTTAGTCAAACTGCTTCAGGGATATTCCGAAAAGTGCGGAATTCGCTTTCGATTTGGAAGTCGGGTCGTCGCCGTTGAAATTGCAGCGGAAGATTCTCTGAAGGTCGTTCTGGAGGGAGGGGACACCATTGACTGTGATCTGGTTGTCCACGGAGCTGGGCGGGTTCCAAGTATTTCCGATCTTCAACTTGAAGCCGGTAACGTCAAATATGAAGCAAATGGAATCGTTGTCGACGATTCTATGCGGAGCGTTTCAAACCCGGATGTCTATGCCGCCGGAGACTGTGCAGCGAGCGGACAGCCGAAACTGACCCCCACCGCAAACGAGGAAGCCCGTATCATTGCGAAGAATTTATTCGCAGACAATCCTGAGCTCCAACCAAGTTACGGTCAGATCCCCCAGGTTGTATTCACAATTCCCTCAATTGCAGCAGTCGGAATGTCTGAGCAGCAGGCTCGAGAGATGAGCCCAGATATCGACGTCCGATTTAATGAGACGTCGAGATGGGGCAGTAACCGTAAGACCGGCGATACGGTTGCGGGCTTCAAAGTGATTCTCGACAAGCAATCCAACAAAATTCTAGGGGCCCA
Source organism: Thalassoglobus polymorphus (assembly GCF_007744255.1). Lineage (GTDB taxonomy): Bacteria > Planctomycetota > Planctomycetia > Planctomycetales > Planctomycetaceae > Thalassoglobus > Thalassoglobus polymorphus. The sequence continues at coordinate 2,032,654 of NZ_CP036267.1, forward strand.
CCTTCTCGGTCCTGATGCAGATGAAATGATCAACCTGTTTGCACTCGCGCAGCGTTTCAACCTGAGTGCCAAAGATTTGAAATCGGCACTCTTCGCCTTTCCCACCAGCTCTGCCGATTTGCGGCAAATGGTTTGACCGAACTGTCAGAGACAAATTTGCTCTCGCAAAATTCTGAATAAGAGTTCGGAGCTGAACAGAGTCACAACGCTTTCTGTGTCTCTGTTCACTTTCATGACGATTGCCTTCATGACGATTACCTGCCCAAAATACACAGGCGTTGCTCAGCTTTGAAAATCGTTCACGGTTCGAAAATCTGAAATGAAGAGTCAAGTCAAAGCCCCTTTTCATTTACTGCTATTGCCTTTCTGATGCCCCTCCCCCCCTGCTCTCCTCTTCCTCCCCCTGCTCTTCAATGCTCTCGCTGCTTGAGGTCCCCGTTTTACTGCCTCTCGCAAGGATTGCGATGAGTCTTCTACTGCCGAATTTCATGAACATCACAGCATCACCTTGCAGAGTCGGATGTCCTGTTTCTAAAGTGAACGGCTTGATCTGGAAAACAAGGACGTTAGAAGCAGTCTCAAGACCTATGGAATTGCGATCTTTCTCTGTATCAGAGAAGTGAACAGCAAGATTTGAGACCAGTTCTAAAACGTTCAGAGCTTGTCGAGGAGTTGTTATGAGAGTTTGCTGTCACAGCATCTCTATTGTGGTTTTTGTTTCTCTCTGTGTCATTCAGTCTTCGTCGCATGTTCACGCCGAGCCTGCGAAGCATTTCATCGCAGCCTTTGACCGGTTTGGGAAGCATGACGAAATTGATGAAGCCCTCACCCGCGAATTATTAATCACGGAGTTGAGTTGTACTGCATGTCATCAATCGGATGAGGAAGCCCTTGTTGCTAAAGGAGGGCCGAATCTTGAGGGAGCCGGGACCCGTCTTTCAGCGGAATGGCTGCACGACTATCTCATTAACCCGCAAGGAGTGAAGCCGGGGACAACGATGCCGGACGTCCTGCATGGGCTCTCCGATGCTGAGAAAGAAAAGGTCGCAGTTGCACTCACTGCATTTTTATCTACGCAGCAAAGTCCTTTCCCGCAACTCAAAGCCACAGGGCTGATCCCGGTCACTCATGAATTCTGGCTGAAAGGATCTGTTGAAGAAGGTGGCAAGCTTTATCATTCCGTCGGATGCGTCGCCTGTCATGCACCCGATTCCGATTTCGAAACAGCTGGAAGCACTTCTTCGGCGCTTGACAGGTTGATCGAACAACTTGACCCAGAGGAATTAAAAGAACTGGGCTTGAGTGGAGCAGCGCGGACTGTCAATTCGATTCCACATGGCGATTTAAACAAGAAGTACACTCTTCTTTCACTCTCCCATTTTCTCCATAACCCAGACCGTGACCGTCCATCGGGCCGCATGCCAAATCTCAAGCTGCTTCCCTCTGAAGCAGCTGATATTGCGGCCTATTTGCTACGCAGCCAAAAAAAATCTGCAGCAAGCATTGTTCCATCCCAGGATGCGCAACTCATCGCAGAAGGGAAAAAGTATTTTATGGAACTTCGTTGTGTGAACTGCCACAACATCAAGGGAATCGAATCGAATCCCGCGAAGACGCCACTTGCGAATCTGAATTTGAAGTCTGAACAATCCTGTTTTACGAACTCGACTATGAAACAACCGGCGTATGTTTTAAGCGAAGAACAGATAACAAAACTTGTTGCGGATTCTGACAAGAGTGAATCGCAGGCGACTGCCAGCCACCACGATCTACGAATGTTGCAGTTAAATTGCTTCGCCTGTCACGAACGGGATACGCTTGGCGGCGTGGGCCGGAAGCGTCAACAATATTTTGAAACGGTCGGTCATGTTGATATCGGTGACGAAGGTCGTTTGCCGCCCTCCCTCACACATGTTGGCAAGAAGTTGACTCCGTCGTGGTTTGCGAGGGTTCTGGATGGAAAAGGCGATATCCGTCCCCACATGACAATTCGGATGCCGATTTTCTCAAAAGCTTTGACACGACAGCTTCCCAAGCAAATTGCCATTGCGGACGAGGTGAATGCAGCGAGTGAAAAGGAAGTCTTTGGCGACCTTGCAAATCTGGCTCAGCCTGGCCGGCAACTTCTCAATACCGGATGCATCCAGTGTCATCCGCTGCGAGGGGAAAGTTTGGCGAGTGTCGTCGGGACAGATTTGAACGGTGTTCACAATCGTGTTCGACCTGCCTGGTTCAAAGAATTCCTGCGGAATCCGATCGACCTGAAGCAACGGACGCGCATGCCGACCTTCTTTCCGAATGGAGTCAGTTCGAATCCGGATATTCTCGCCGGAGATGTCGATCAACAAATCGCAGCGATTTGGGCGTACTTGAAAGAGAATGGAAAGCATCCACTCCCGGAGAAAATTCTGGAAGCTCGTTCAAAGAGTTTTGAACTCGTTCCAACCGACAAGCCAATCGTGCTGCGAACCTTTATGGGCAAAGCAGGAATGCACGCAATCGCAGTTGGCTTTCCTGAGAAAATTCACTTTGCCTTTGATGCAGAAACGTGTCAATTGGTCGAAGCCTGGAAAGGTCGTTTCCTTGATGCTCACGGAACCTGGTTCGACCGATTCACCCCCTTGGCTGAACCACTCGGGACAAATCGGATTGACTTTCACAATTCTCTCTCATACGGCAACTCCAAACCTGGCGGCGGAAGCACTGATGTGCTTCAGCATTTTGGAAAACTGATAAAAAAAGATTTTGTTGGGTATCAACTCGATCAGGCCGGGATTCCAACCTTCCGTTACAAGATGGGGGGATACTTAATCGAAGAACGTATCGTTCCTGCCAAGAGTGGAGAACTGCATCGTCAGTTTGTGATCAAAAGCTCAGCCGAGGAAACAACGGTCGAAACTTCAAAGGTCGTATTCCTGTTCAAGCTCCTGACTGGGAAGAAGATTGAAAAGGTCGATGACAAGACATTCGTCAACGAGAGCGGACTAACGGTGAAGTTACCCGCCAACTCTCCTTTGACACCTTACGTGATGCACACTCCTGAGAGGCCGCTTGAAAATTTTTGCCTCTCCACAATCCACTCTCAACCTGAACGAATTGAATTTGAGGTCGTTTACAAATGGTGAAACTGACACGAACACTGACCCTGTTTTTCGTTTTCACCTCGTTGTTGATGTCATCACATTCGCAAGCTGGTGAAGAAGAATACTACCCACTGATTTCAATTGTGACATCGGCTGCGAAAACGGATTCGCGCTCGAAGAACTGGAAACCGGCTCCAGACGATCTCGTTCTTGAAGTGAGTGGGATCGCGGCACTTGAGGATGGTCGAATAGCGGTCGCCATTCGTAAGGGGGAAATCTGGATTCTGGATGGAGTTTATGAAAACCCGCCAAAGAATGTGACGTATCAAAAATTTGCAACAGCTCTTCATGAACCACTCGGGTTGATCTGGAATGATGGAGCATTCTATACGACACAACGTTCTGAATTGACGCGAATTAAAGACAACGATGGCGACGGAGTCGCGGACGAATACACAACCGTTGCCAAAGGTTGGGGCGTGACCGGGCATTATCACGAGTATGCTTTCGGTCCTAAGCTCGACTGCGACGGGAACATGTGGGTCACTCTGAACATCGGTCTTGGATTGAAAGGAGATCTTCTCAAACGAACAATTCAGGATCCCAAGCTTGGATATCGACAGGCATTGTGGCGCGGCTGGGGAATGAAGATTACTCCGAAAGGTGAGCTGATTCCGGTTTGTGCCGGGATGCGTTCTCCGAGCGGAATAGGGAGTAATGCCGAAGGAGACATGTTCTACACCGATCAGCAGGGAAACTGGGTTGCCACGAATACATTACACCACATGCGCGAGGGGGCCTTCTTCCATCACGTCGAAGCCCTCGCTTCGATGAGCCAACCGGGTTCGACAATACACGATGTCGAGAACATTCCGAACGGAGTTCCATTTCCGCAAGCAATCGAAAAGTTCCCACAACTCGTTCCACCGGCAATCTGGTTTCCGTACAAGAAAGTTGGTCAATCGGGAACGGATATTATGCTCGATAAAAGCGAAGGAAAATTCGGCCCATTCGCCGGACAGTTCTTCGTCGGCGAGTTTACACAAGCTGCGATAAATCGTGTCTTCTTAGAGAAAGTTGACGGCGAGTATCAGGGAGCTTGCTTCCCGTTTCGACATGGATTCGCGTCAGCGGTTCTGCGTCTCGAACAGGGAGAAGATGGCAGCGTCTTCGCCGGACTGACGAATCGCGGTTGGAGTAGTTTGGGGGCAGCTTCATACGGACTGCAACGACTTGTTTGGTCCGGAAAAACACCATTCGAAATCAAAGAAATGCACGCTACGAAGAATGGGTTCGATCTGATATTCACGGAACCTGTCGATCCTGAGACCGCGACGAATCCAGAGTCTTATACGCTCAGCAACTACACATATTTGTATCACTCGACATATGGAAGCGATGAAATTCAGACTCAACGCAACTCAATTTCAAAAATCACCGTGTCGGATGATGGGCTCAAAGTCGCATTGAAAGTCGAGGGAAGGCGAGAACTTTATGTGCATGAATTGGAAGCAAAGGGAATTCGCAGCCGCGACAACGAACCATTGCTTCACCCTCAAGCGTATTACACACTGAATCGCATCCCCGATTAAAAAGTTTTTCGAATTTTCAAACTTCGGCGTGAAGAGGCACGTCGCTTTTCGGTTCTCGCAGAATAAAGAGAGAAGGAAACGAAGGGTTACAGGAATTCACAAAGACGCACCATGATCACCCAGTCTTTGGCTGCTCAAGTCGGTGTGTTAATAATTTGGATGTATTCGAGGTATTTGAAACTGAACAGCACCGACGCAGGTATGATCTCATAAGTCGCTGTTCAAACAGAGCAATTTCAGGTTTCAGGCTCAATTCTGGATAAAGTGGAAAATATTCAACGATTTGAAACGAATATTTCGTAGTCATTCGAAGCTTCTCTGCTCAACTTCAATTCCTCACGTTGAAAGAATCGATCTGATGCGCCGTATTTTCTATTCACTTCTCGTCGTCTCCTCAATTGGCGTTTCTCAACTTTTCGCCGATGCAGAGCTTGTCCACGCCCCTGAGTATCGAAAAGGTCAGGTTGTAAAGACGGAGATCGAAACCAATATTGAACAAACATTGATCATCGCAGGAATGAACGTCGAAACCGGCGCCGAGAACTTTCTCACAACTGAAGAGACCGTGAAGGAAGTTGACTCAGACAAAGCCGTTCTCGGTGGAAGATTTAGTGCAGTACTGATGGAGTTGAAGTTGCCCGGTGGTCAAAGCATTTCGTTCGACTCTGGGAATCCAAATGTTGAGATCCCCCCTGCCCCATTTGGAGACGTTGTCAAGTTCCTCAAACTGATGGCAAGTTCAACATGGACCACCGAGCTAGACGGAAATCGCCAGGTGACCGGTCTGAAATATCATGACGACTTTCTGAGTAAGGTTCCAGAAGGGTTCAAGGACCAAGTCTCTCAAGAGCAGCGGATCATTGATTCTAAAACAACAATCAATCGGCTCCCGGGCAAAACCGTCAAGGTCGGAGAGAAGTGGGAACGTAACGAAGAGGCGAACTTGGGCAACGGTCAGACATTCTACTCCGTTCGTGAATACACTTACGTGGGGACTGAAGAGCATAACGGCAAGAAAATGGAGAAGATCAAAGCTGTCACAAAGTCCATTCAATATGACATCACGGGGGGGGGTGCATTACCGGTGGAGTTGAAGGATAGCGACTTAAAGGTCGAATCATCCAAAGGTGTTTTGTGGTATGATCCAGAGCTCAAGCAAGTGGTTGAGTCGTCAGATGTGACTCATGTTGTCGGTGAATTGACCTTCCTCACTTCCGGCATGGAGCTCCCAGCTAAACTCGATTTGACGATGAAGATAAAGTCGAAAAACATCAAGTAATGAAAGTCCTCCCCGGTCCCGGGGGACGAGAGGATCTGTCCAATCGAAACAATTCGAGTCACGTGAGATGTTACTCCCCTCACTTTGTCAACGCTAACTGGGTGAACCTCACTCTTCCACCAGAAGATTGACAATAGATCTCGAAAGCGACGACATGTGACCCACAGACGTTCTTCAATCGTCGGCACTTTCAATCTCGGGAATTTATCGGATAGATGGAGTTTGAAGGATCAAATTAGGATAATCGCTCGTTTTTGCTTATCATACTTCTACGATGATAAAGTCCTCGCAGGACCACTGTCCTGCGAGGACTTATAACGTTCGCTGAGTAGAATCGCTCTTTCGATATTTTTTCGAATTTATAATTGAAGCTGTAAGTATGTTGAAAGCATTTAAGGAACTCGACTTCACGATCTCCCTCAAGGAGTTCTGCGTTTTTGCAACGAGAACAATTTCTTCATGGGCGCGGGAATTGCGAAACTGCTTCAGGGTCTTCACTCCATCTCATTTCGCGATTTCACTCTGTGGTGTCATTCTGTTTTCATCCGTGGCTCAAGCTGCCGATGAGACGAAACGGGTTCTTTCGCCGTATCAGTTTGAACTCCCCTCGACTCAAGGGAAGCTTGTCGAAATTTTTAGAGAATCCGGCACAACGTTGACGGTTGTCTGCTTTCTGGGAACGGAGTGTCCTCTTGCGAAACTTTACGGTCCAAGGTTGCAGCAACTTTCGGAGACGTATGCTTCGCAAAATGTCGAGTTCATTGGGGTGAACAGTAACCTGCACGATTCAATGGAAGAGTGTCGCAGCTATGCGAAATCTCACGGGGTCACGTTCCCCATGCTCAAGGATGTGGGCAACAAGGTTGCCGACGCATATGAAGTGACACGCACGCCAGAAGTCGTCGTCGTCGACAGTAAATTTGAAATTCGATACCGAGGCCGTATCGACGATCAGTATCAACCGGGAATGAGCAGAGCCAAGCCTGCCCGTCAAGATCTCAAAGAGGCGCTCGACGAATTGATCGCAGGAAAGCCGGTCTCGCGCGCTTTGACGGAACCGGTCGGATGTCTGATTGGACGCGTTCCACCAACTGAAACGACGACGTCACTCACTTATGCGAAAGAGATTTCACGCGTCCTTCAAAAGCATTGTGTGGAGTGTCACCAAGCAGGCGAAATTGGCCCGTTTGCATTGACGGAATATGACGAAGTCGTTGGTTGGGGAGAGATGCTTGTCGAAGTTGTTGACCAAAAACGAATGCCACCTTGGCACGCTAGCCCATCTCACGGAGACTTCGCAAATGCCCGGTGGATGTCTGAAGAAGACAAAGAGTCACTTCGAAATTGGGTCGCAGGGGGCATGCCGTTCGGAAAGAAAGAAGATCTTCCACCCCCGTTGAAACCGCAAACTGTCTGGCAGCTTGGGAGTCAGCCTGATCTCGTCCTCAACATGAGTCCCAAGCCGTTTCAGGTTCCCTCTGAGGGGATTGTTGAGTATCAATATTTTGTCGTCGATCCTGAATTCAAAGAAGACAAGTGGGTCACAGGGGCACAAGTGATTCCAGGAAATCGATCTGTTGTCCATCACGCGATCGTTTTTATCCGCCCGCCTGATGGCAGCGACTTTCAGGGCATCGGCTGGCTTTCCGGATACGTGCCCGGACAGAAGCCGCTCACCATGCAATCAGGGTACGCTCGTTTAATCCCAGCTGGTTCGAAGCTCGTCTTTCAAATGCACTACACTCCCACCGGAGTACCACAAGCTGACACAACCCAGATTGGTCTGCTGTTTGGTGATGAACAGGAGATCACACACGAGGTCTTTACGCTGGTCGGAATCAATCAGGATTTTGAAATTCCTCCAAATGACCCAAATTTCAAAGTGCATGGAAAGATCAAACAGCTCCCGAGTCACGGCGAACTGCTTGCGATGACGCCACACATGCACCTCCGTGGTAAGTCGTTTCAGACATCGCTGACGAGTCAGGGAGAAAAAGAAATCTTACTCGATGTCCCCCACTACGATTTTAACTGGCAGCACTTTTACGAGCTTCAAAATCCAGTTTCGCTAGAGGAAATTGACTCGCTGAATTTTACAGCGACCTTTGACAACTCAAGTAAGAATCCAGTCAATCCAGCACCGCATGAATACGTGAGTTGGGGCGATCAGACATGGGAAGAAATGGCTGTGGTGTTTTATGCAGTTGCACAACCCCGAAAATTTGTCTCCACAACGTCCAAAACTTACGATACGGATTCCAGCCAAGCAAAAACAAAAAACGATGTTGAAGCCGATCGGATTGTTGCACAGTTTTTCGAACGATTCGACAAAAACAAAGATGGGAAAATCTACCGTGAAGAGCTTCCAATCTCCATGAACTCTTTTGGATTCAACAGATTGAACCGAGACGGGAATCAATATCTCAGCAAGGATGAAATTTACAGACTCGCCATCCAGCAATTGAAGAGACGCAAAAAGTAGACGCCCAGTATCTTTCGTTTTTCGAACAATTTCCTTAGCAATAGTTCCTTAGCAATAGAATTTTCCCTTGTCTCGACCTTTCAATCGCGTCTTTGGATGGACGCTGGATCACCGCTGGCTCACTTTACTTCTACTCAGCTTGATGAGTGGAATTGCATTCCTGGGCTATTACTCACCCAGTACGATTCGAAGTTTATTCGAATCTGCTCCAGAGCAAGTCTCAAAATCTGAATCAGAACGACCGAAGGAAATCGAGCAATCGCCCGATGTCGAAGCGATTGAACTCGCCAAAGCGGAAGTCGTTCTGGTGATCGACTCAGAAGATTTTTTTACGAAAGAATCTTCCCAAGGCTTGCGCAAAGTTGTCGAGGCAATCGAGTCGCTGGACTATATCGACGATGTTTTGTGGATGGACTCCGCTCCGCCGTTGAACCTCTTCGGGTTGCGCGAACCGATTCTTCCGAAACCGTCAGCTTCCGAGAGACAGTTCGACCTAGCCAAAGAGCGGGCCCTCAACCATCCACTCATTGGCGGGCAGTTTCTCTCCGAGGATGGCAAGACCACTCTGTTGATGCTGTCGATCAATTGGTTGTTCGTTGAACGTGATGAAGATGTGATGGACGGCTTGAAAGCCGTCTCGCAGAACGCTGTAGAAGATTTACCTGGTGTCGATTTTTCATTTTTGGTGACGGGTCGCGTTCCGATGTATCTCACATTCTACAAGGCGAACCAAACAAATCGTATCAAATATCAGGCGATTGGTTATACGATGGTTTTGCTGATGGCGATCATCCTGTTTCGCGGAATCCGTGCCGTTCTGATCGTCTCGATCGCCCCGATCTTGGGAGTCTTCTGGTCCTTGGGGGTGATTCGCTTTTTTGACTTTGCCAACAACCCATTTAACGACGTCGTCCTGCCGGTCATGCTGAGCCTCGTGGGGCTGACCGATGGCGTTCACTTAATGGTTGAAATCCGTCGACAACGTGCAGCTGGGCTTTCAGAAAAAGAGGCCGCTCGGGCTGGGATTCACAAAGTCGGACTCGCCTGCGCTCTCACTTCCCTCACAACTGCGATCGGCTTTGGCTCTCTCTCACTGGCCCATCATGAAATTGTGCGTGAATTTGGTTGGAGCTGTGTTATGGGAGTCATTCTGACTTTCTTCGCAGTCATAACGTCGATCCCTTTGGCCTGTTCAACATGGTTAGGGGGCAAGATTCATCACGGCCACGAGAAGGGAATCATCGACAGAAATCTGCATCACATCAGCGGGGTCATCGATTTCGTATTACGCTGGCCCAAAGTGATCGGTACGATTGGAATCTTGTTAACGATCCTCCTCGCGTCGATATCACTGACGCTCAGCCCCGACGAAAAACAAATCACGTCTCTCCCCACAGGATCGGAAGCCTCTCGTGCATTGCTTCACATGGACAAAGCTTTCGGAGGCCTTGAGCAAGGTCGAATCGATATCAACTGGAGTGAAAAGGTCAATTCCAAATCCCCGGCCGTTTTGGAAGTTGTCGGGAAGGTGACCGAGGTTCTGGAAAATGAAGACCTCATTGGAACACCGGTCTCCATCAGCAAACTCGTCGATGCACTCCCCGGTGAAGGTGAAGTTGCAGACCGCGTCTCACTCATCGAACTCCTCCCACCCCCGCTCAAGCGTGCATTTTTCACTCCCGAGCAACGCCACGCGACTGTTCAATTCCGGGTTCAGGACTTAGGCATCGCACGATACAGCCCAGTTTTTGAACGTGTCAAAGTCCAACTTGCTCAGCTGAAGGCCGAATACCCGGAGTTTGTTTTTAAGATGTCCGGGTCAGCTGTCTGGAGATGGGAAAATTTGTATCAAATCGTTGTTGATCTCGCGACCAGTTTGGGAAGTGCTTCAATCATCATTCTGATTGTCCTTGGAATCTCCTATCGATCGCTCAGGCTTGGTCTGATTTCAATTGTCCCCAATATGTTCCCATTAGCTGTCACAGGAGCCGCTCTTGCCTTGACTGGGCATACCCTTGAAGTTGTGAGTGTTTGTGCATTTACAGTTTGCTTGGGAATTGCAGTCGATGACACAATTCACTTTCTGACCCGATACCTCGAAGAAGGCCGCACGGCGAGGACGTCTCATGATGCAATTCGAAAAGCGTTCATCGGGACCGGGACCGCTTTGATCATGACCACGTTGGTGCTCGACGTCGGTTTTGCAACAGTCCTGTTCAGCGACATGCGGGATCAGCAAATTTTCGGAGCCATGGCCGGCATAACCATCACCGCAGCCCTTTTCGGTGACCTTGTCTTCCTCCCTGCTCTCCTGTCAATGTTTGGCGTCGCACCAAAGCGAGATCAAAACTCATCTGCATCTGACAAAACGATCTAATCTGTATTCGTCGATGATTCGGAGGAAATCAAAACTGCCTGACACATCTACACAGATGCAGGCTTTATTCTGTTTTTCTGCCATCATTGAGACGTCAGATGAGCAAACACTAATGCGACCAGCTCTCCACACTCACATTCGAGCGGCAATCTCTGCGAGAAACTGAAATTTCTTGGAATCTCCCCCAAACTTTGATTGACGAGACGAACCTCACATCCCTATCCTGCGTCCAGACAAACTCGGGGCGTAGCTCAGCTTGGCTAGAGCGCCTGCTTTGGGAGCAGGAGGTCGCACGTTCAAATCGTGTCGCCCCGACTATCTTTCAGACAAAGCCCATCGTCGTTTTCGGCGGTGGGCTTTTTGCTTGGTCTCACGGCGTTTCTCGCTCATCTCGCTTGGTTCAAACGATGTCCTTTTCTCTGAGGGTTGCCGAAGCGACTTTGCTGCAAGTCATTGGCAGTCATTAGCTTCGCATCGTTCAAACCGGCCTTGTCTGATGAAATAGCACTTGCGATTTGCTAAGATAAGTTATCGCATTGCTCCGATTCCTTCAGGAAGATTGAATCATGAATCTGGCTGACCGATCAAAACTTGCCGCCGCAGGTGGTATTGGAGGTCTTTTGTCTTCATTTCTGATATCGAAATCGGGGTTGCAGCCGTCCATCAGCACACCGCTCGCCGTAGTGCTTACAGCACTATGCGTTTTCATCGTAGCCAGCCTTCCGGCTCGTAACGGCGACGAGAAAAAACACTGATCTCTCGACCGGAATATTACTCACGCCGCCATTACCAACCGAACGACATCGCCATCCCACTCAGCGACGGAGGCGACAAAAAGTTTAACTGCGCCTCTGAACTCTCGACTTGATGGAAACCCAGAAACGACGATAGTTTCAAGGTTTTCTCATTTCTGTCCTTTTTGAAGTTTTCCACGCATATCCCCAATCTCGTCCCTAAAATGAGGACAACAGGGGAAAACTATGCAAAAGCCATTCTTCAAAAAGTCTCATGGTCCTTGGTATGTTTACCATTAAGGATGATCGAAAACCGATTGTGATTCGGGATCTACGACTTGAACCGAGACGTCAGTTCGCCTCTTCGCAAATAGGCTCTATGAGATGAGTACAGCCGTCAAACGACACAAGGTTGATGTCGGTTATTGCACCTGGCAGTTAGATGATCACCGCAAGGCGCTTGTCGAGGATGTTGCAGATGCCTGTGCTGATCCTAATAATCTCTCGATCCTCGCATCCAACGCAATGGCGCTGGCAAGCTATGCGAGCGTCGCCGATCCGTGTGCTGTTGATATCAATTCAAGCCTTCGGATCGCAGGTCAGGCTTTGGCCGCTCACTTTAAAGTGGCAGTGCATTCGTCATTGCCCGTCGAATGTGAATTGGCTGGGAAGAATACACGTTTTGAAGGTGTTGTCGACGAGTCGAAAGTGGAAGCGACAAAATGGCTGAACGCTTACTGGCTCAGTCTGATATTTGCTGACACTGTTGCGATTGAGCAGCTATGTCAAGTGCCGATGTCAATGTTGCGAAATTCGACGACGAAACATCCTGAACATCGGTATCTCTTGATCGAATCGCTCATTTCATTCTGGCACGAATATGATGAAACGGGATCACTTCTGTTACAGGCGATGCGAGCGACAGACCCCGAACAGGGTGATGTCAAAAAGTCTTGGGTACTTCACATCGATGTCCCTCTCATTCACGCGGTGACCCACGCAGTTTCGGAAGACGGCCGATTTAGCAACACGCTGAAGGAAGGGGTCAAGAAACACAAGAAGTACTGGTCCGCCACTACATCACGCAAAGACGATTGGGAAGGCTTTCTGTCGATCGGCTTATCGGGGGCCGCCAAATTGGCTTTCGAAAGCGGTTTGAATGTCGGAATCGTCAGTGATTACTTGATCAACGACAAGTCTTCTTAGCACCTCAAGTGAGGACAGAATTAACATGGAACCGATTAGTGAGATCGATGGATTACCGCAAGTGGAAGTCACGCCTGACTCTTTGCTTGGAAACTGGTGTCATTGGACCCCCTTGAGTGTCGGGACAATTGTGACTGATGAGTTCATCTTTGAGCAGAAGCAATTTGTTTTGAATTCGACATTTCTGACCGATACAAATGACTTGGTCACCTATCGCACCATGGGAACATGGCAGTTGGCGGGGGACACATTGAAGCTGACGCTCTCTGAGCGTCCAGTAGACAGCGGCTGGCCGCATCGAAACGCTCAATATGTGATTCGAATGCGTCGTCGCGATGGAAAGTGTCAACTTATCATGGAGCCGATCGTCTATGATGATGAGCGGCTGGCCGAGGATGCCGGAGCTTGGTTGTTTCCATACGAAGCGACTCCCGACGAAGCCGAAAAGAACCATGCGACATATCGTGAAAAGCGTCAAAAGAAAGTTGTACTTGACGGTCCGTACAAAGACGTCTCGCAGCGTCTCGTAAAAGTGATTCCGCAGGCCGTAGGCGAATTGGAAATTCCAGAAGAGATTTTCTGTGTCCGGCTGATCTTTTTCGACAGCCATGCTCCGCGCGAGGACTACAAGTGCATTGTTCGCTGTCTCGGCGAAAGATTGCGGCAGCATAAGCTGGCCACCGAACCTGCTCATAATGTTTCCGACGCTCTCTGGCATCCAACGATGGGAATTGCGGAAACCTTGCCAGAACAAGATAATGGTGTGTTTGATGCGGACTTGTCTTCGAATACTGAACTGATGCAAAGCTTTCAAGTGATCTATTCATTGCTTGAATGGGATCTGGAATCCAATATGTTCTTGCTTCGCGAGACTCTCCGACGTGTGTCACTTATGCTTCATATGAGCATGTGGCCAGGCAAAATCAAACGCACCGACGATTTCGTGATTTTCCCGGCAGATGGTTCGAATCACTTTGCTGGAGATTACGTTGAAGACATGCAGAAAAGCGTCCCAAGCCTTAAGAGAAAACTACTCACCGAGCGAGGCTTCCTGAAGCAATAAAGTCGCCACCTTGAACTCCCAGCTTTACCGTCTATCGAAAATCGTACGTACATTGAGTTTGAGATGACACCGAATGGGAGGATGAGGGAAATCCGCTCAGTCCGGGTGGGAAGGCGCTCACGCAGTTCCTGAGATCACAACTGACAGAAGCGGGTGTGAAGTGTTCCGAGGTCGAGATTCACAGCTTTTACGGTTGGTGATTTGACGCCGAGTGCAACGAAGCGAAACTTTGGTGTTTACTTCAGATCGCAGAAAAATGGATGTTGATCGTTAAGCCAAAACGCACACTTGTCGACTGGTTGCTCGCCCGCCATTACGATGATGCACTCCAGTCGATTCTGCATCACGTTCAGCAGGTATTTGAGTCGGACAAGCGCATTGATCACGTACGGTGGTTCACTCAGCAGGAATATGACTCAAACAAAATGCAACAGGGCACAAAGCACCGCAATCTCTGACTCGGCGTACCGGTTAGCGGAGGCAATCAGAAGGAGGGATCTGCATGACTGAATTAGAAGGCCATTGGCAGCTTGTGGGTTACGAACACCTTGTCGATGAAATTTTGTATGAGGAAGGCGCTGCTGATCCTCGAATCACTGAGTTGTACGGATGGTTGCTCGGAAGAAGTGACGTCAATTCACTCCCCTCGCTCGAATCGCAGGCCGGTCTTGTCTTGCGGATCTGCGATTCGAAATTCGAGGAGGAAGTCACTGGATTTGAGAGACTAATGTTTGACGCCGATGGCATCCAGGTCAACGACTACCGACCGATGACTGGGGTCGTTTACCAGCGTGAGAGAATCTCTTTTATCAAGCCTTTTGATGCATTTGTCCAGTCAGATGTCGAACGGTTTCCCAAACTCATTCTCAGATATGACGATGGCGACACTCAAGTCTGTGACAGCCTGCGCCGGTTCGAAGAGAAACTCATTCGGCAAGTATCGGTCGTTACGGACGAGATTTATCTTGAACGCATCCTGATGGTGTACTCACGGTATCTTGAGTGAGAGTTAAGACATGAAAGCAGATTTAGGTCGTTGCCTGTAGGTCGTTGGGTTTTCGTTGTGTGCGACGATCGTCATTGGAGGGCTGCGGCAGATCGGAATAGGTAAGAACAAAGCTCACCTGGGAACTTCACATCACGCGAATGATCAGAATGGACACGAATACCCGTTACAGCGTGCTGGATTATGCCGACTTCAGAAGTGAATATCGTAAAGCTTTCGAAGCACAGTCGGTCGTCACCGAAGCTGAACAAGAACGGTTTCGAGAGAAAGTGTTCTCTGTTCAATATGCGATCGAAAGTGAACTTCTTAAGAAGTGGGGATCAGGTGTCGATTTTGAGATGAGTTGGGATGTGAACTACTGGTACTACGCCTGAGGAGGAATTTACAGCGAGGAAATCTTTAGCAAAGAATATCTCTGGGCGATTCGTGAAGCACTACAGTCCGTCGAAGAGAGTGAACGGTGGACTCACACACGGTCTGTGAGATCGAAGTCGATCCGCATGGTAAAACGGCGGCGGAGGCAACTTGGTTGTCCAGATTGAATCGATGAGGTTAATGAGTGTTGAGCGAACGTCTTGGCATTGTCCGAGTTGTTACGCAGTTCAGCAATGGGGGATCACAGGAGTACCTCGACCAAGTCGTCGGCATCGATCATCCGCGAGCGGTGGCCATCGGCGATGGACTTCTGGATCGCGACGGTCACCTCACGAATTACATCTGCCATCTTACCGAAATTTGTCATATTGAGAATGGGTGAAGAAGACGATTTTGTTCTGTTTGGCAAGTGTTTCAATTTTTCTTAACTGTCCCTTCCAGAACTCTTGTGCTTTTTCGCTGTTGAGGTAATTTCCCCAGGCTGGCTGTTTCGATTTGTGTTTTGGAGTGTTGTTTTCTGAGGCGAACAGCGAGCTGGGATCGCTGTCGAAGGTTGATGGTTTTTTCTCAGGGAGTGGTTCACCGACCATCGACTTAAGTTTGTCATAGATGTCTTTGTCTACAAGGTATTTGTTTCTCGAAGCATCCCAGCGGATTAGATCGAAAGCTTCCTGTGAAAGCTTTACGGACATTTTTTCATAGTAATGTTTCCGATCAAGATGCTTTACATAGATTTCATTTTGATCGACGAATGGTTTCATCTTGTCAAAATACTCTGGGTTTCTACGACGATCTGAGTCATAGAAATTCAAATCTTCGGGGGCATCCGCAGCGGCAAGAAAAAAAGCATAACGCAAATCATAGGCTTGCCATCGACGCCATGTGTATTTCCCATCGTCTCTGTGTTCCTTCAGGTCACGCATATGCGTTTTGGCATCCTCTTGTTCTGTTCTGACATGTCGCTTTCGCGTTGCTTCGTAGCTCCATAAAATCTCTTTGACGTTTTTGTGAATACGTCTGCGTTCTTCTATTTCAACTGGTGTTAACGAGGTTTCTGGTACCTCCTCGCCCGCTTCAGGGATATCAGGAGTCTTCTTCCCAAACACTTCTGCTGGTGACGGAACATTATCGGATTGACCACAGGAAACACTCGTGAAACAAACTCCCATCAACATGAAAGCAAAAAGAGTTCGAGCAAATTGAATAGCTGCATTTGAAGGTGCGCTGCAGTATTTATCATATTTATCAAACGAAAATATCATTCTGTCGCCTTATTCATATACTATAGATACCTAAGTCCAAACGGTGATGATCTCCTCGCGTGTGAATGATAGATCTTGGTCCAAGATCACCTCGACTCCAACCGATAGACAGCGATCTCACCTTTCACCAGCTTTGTTAAGAACGCGTACCGTCCAGAATAATCCAATCCGATTAGTTCGGTACCAATTGGTTTGACGTACTCAAGACCATGATCGACGCCGAATGGAAGAGGATACTTCTTAATTAACCCCTCTTTAATGTCTGCATAATAGAGCCACCGCTTTTGAAAATTATCCGACTCATCACACTCTAATGTGAACCATGCAACACGATGACCACTCATACGAAATGGATTTGAGGGTACTATTTTAAATGTCTCTTGATTTTTTTCATAAGAAATCAGACCGCCACCGACTGGTCCGCCGCACATTTTCAGCCCTAGTGGTTTGGAGCGAATCAGTTCAGGATCGTTCTTTGCGTAGTCCCAAACACCGAAGCCCCACTGATTCGTCCCGTCTTTTCCCATCGCGGTTGCAGAAAAGAAAAGATCGTTCGCTGCATGATAGTGATACAGATCTGCATCCCATTTCTGCTTTCCAGTAAATTGCTTTCCATCCCATTCATACATCATCAAATAGCCCTGTGTATTCCTGCAGTACACTCGCCGCTCGTCGTCAGAAAATCTGAGGGGAGGAATCACATTAGAAAATTTCTGAACAACACGTCTTTGAGCAATTGAGACTAGAAGAATATCAGCTGGGTCATAACGCCCCCAGTTATACGAATCGGTGGCAATGAAAAATGTTTCTTTTGGAGAAAACCCGCCAAGATCGTTAACAGCTGAGTCATTATGGATTCTAGGGATCCCTTCGAATGTTACCTGTCCTCCATCGGGATGGAATTCGAGAATTTTTTTAAGACCACGCGGTGTTACTTCACGTAGTGAAAGACTATCAGAACCAACGCCATAGACATACTTCCCAGAAGGAGAGACTGATTTTGCTGCACGTCCCTCTAGTCTGGTCGATGTTCCTTCTTTTAAGTCGTCGAGATAAGCATAGGCACCTTTCGTGTAGCTAACAAATCGACCACCACTGAGGACCTTAGCGGTAGCTGGGTAAAGCTTGACAACCTCTTTTGGGATATCTGGTGTCTGTAATTCGAATGGTATCTCAGCTTCGATGATCTCATCAAAAGGGGAAGCAGGAGTCTGCCCCGAAAACTTTTTGTTGTTGCTGATTTCCTTGAATTCACCTTTGGAGGGTTTCGACGTCGGTTGTTGGCTGCCAACTCCCGGATTTTGATCATCATCTGCATCCTTAGAAGCAATCTCACCATTACCTTGAACATCACTATTTCCGTTTCCTCCAGCGAACATCGAATACGCAAAGAGGCTCACAGTAAGGCCCAGAACCACAAATACCCCCACTGCAAATTGTTTAGGTGAGAACATTGATGAGCTTCCCTGTGAATTCAAGCTGTCAATCTCGTCAGTCAATTTTGTATGACGGTCCTGGAATTCTGTAATATGATTGACCATTTCAACTGGACCACTCTTTGCTCCCTCAGCAGCAAATGCTGCTTTACCGAGATTTACAAATTCCTGTTTCAATTTGAACTGGAGCGTTTTGATCTGTCCTTTGTCTCTTGTATCTGCCGCTAACGCCTTCGCCTTATCCGACGTCCTCTCACCACTTGTTCTCTCTTCAAGTCGTTTACTGACATTGGCAATTTGCTGATTCAATTGGTCAATCTTTGTGTACGGTTCGGTCAACGATTCTCGAAGCTGTCCAGATTCGTAGACATGTTGCCCTAAATTCAGGAAAGCCTTGGGCAAATCGACATTGTTTATTTTTGCTTGTTCAGCCTTTTTGAGAGCGATCTGTGATGCAGCTTTCGCAGTCGAGGCAATGTCCAAGGCGAAGGATTTCGATTTGTCGAGAAGGCTCTGGCTCGCTTCAACCTTCTTTGTCTCCATCGATTGCTGTTGTGAATCAGCTTGCTCTAGTTTGGCCATCGATAATCGTCTCTCGTGCTTCAATGACGTGATACAGGTTCTATTCCGATCATGTGGATGCTGTGCAGAAGTGACCATATTTACTCCAAAATCTATCAGATTGAACATGCATTCGAAATTATACAGGACAAACAGTCATACTTTTTGTTTGCTCTTCTACCATTGGCGGAGTTGACGAAAAATTTGTCCAACAGAAAATCAAAAATTTTTGCATATTGCGAATCTCATGGATCAAGTTCTTGAAGTCGCCCTTCCAGCTTGAAGTGGCGTCCGTATTGTCGGCTATGATTGGTGTCTCTTAGGTCATGCTCGTTGATGGAACTGTCAAACATATTTAGAGACTGATCACAACTCTATATGTTCATTGAATTTCTTTCTCTTGCCTCTGCTGATCCGTTCGGCGAAACTGAGTTTCGAAAAAAACTCCGAAAGCTTAAGAATCTGCATGTGAAAAGGAGGGGTCTCCCAGATGCCTGAATCTCCTGAACCCGCGTGGCAACAGTCACTCTATGATCAACTCCATGTCATGTGTCAGAAGGCGCTCTCACGTGAACAGCCAGGTCACTCTTTGCAACCCACATTGCTATTGAATGATGCTTACCTGAAATTAATCGAACAAAGAAATCTCAACTTTGAAGATCGCTCTCAAGTGTTGGCAGCTGGCGCAGTGGCGATTCGCCGGCTCTTGATCGATTATGCTCGAAGTCGAAAAGCACTTTCACGTGGTGGATCAGCGGGGAGAGGGATTTCATTAAACATTTCTGTCGCGGATTCCGCCAACACTATTGGGCTACTCGAGCTTGATGATGTTCTCAAGCGATTGGGGGAGGAAAATCAAAGACAAGCCAAAGTGGTCGAATTAAAATACTTTGGCGGATTAACAGTAGCTGAAATCGCCAAAGAGTTGGATGTGTCATTGGGGACAGTCAACAACGAATGGGTCACAGCCAAGGCTTGGCTGTATCGGGAATTGTCATCTGATTAGCAAATCGAATTCATCATGAACAATGACAATAAAATAGTTCAATGCCTGTTTCTTGAAGCACGAAAACTTCCGTTAGAACACAGGGAAGCATGGTTACGAAACCAATGTGCAGATGAAGTTGAGCTGTTTAATGATGTCATGTCGCTACTAAAATATGACGATCTGGTTGACGATCCACTCGAAGCTGGAGTCGGTCAGCTACTTGATGAAGCTCTTTCTCCTAACTATGCCCTGAACTGGCATCGGGGATTAAATATCAGTTGTCCGCACTGCCGCAATGCAGTTGAATTGATTGAGGATCATGAGTTTCAGGAAATTGAATGCCCTTCATGCGGAAGCAGCTTTTCCTTACTCGAAGGGACTGGCACTCATGTTCAGCAGTATCAACCAGAACAGTCCTTTGCACACTTTAAGCTCATTGCAGAGATAGGAGTTGGATCATTTGGTGCTGTCTGGAAAGCCAAGCACATAAAATTCGATTCGACAGTTGCTCTGAAGATCCCTCGCAAAAACCAGTTAAATCCCGAAGAGGGAGAGACTGAGAAATTTCTTCGGGAAGCACGTGCAGCCGCTCAATTGCAGCATCCCAACATTGTGCGAGTACTTGAAGTTGGCAGAGTTAACGAAACCGTATACATCGCCAGTGATTTCATAGACGGTATCACCGTTAATGATCTCGTGACAGGCCCCAGAATCGACCAGCGACAAGCGGTCACACTTTGCAAAAAAATGGCGGATGCTCTGCAGCACGCGCATGAACGGGGAGTTGTCCACCGAGATCTTAAACCGAGTAATATTCTATTAAATCATGAGCGGGAACCGTTTCTGACCGATTTCGGATTGGCCAAACGAGATGCTGGTGAAATCACGATGACAATGGACGGGCAAATTCTAGGTACTCCAGCATACATGAGCCCTGAACAGGCAAAAGGGAAAGGGCATGAGGCCGATGCTCGAAGTGATGTGTATTCACTTGGTGTCATCCTATTCCAACTTCTGACAGGCGAGAAGCCATTTCGAGGTAATACACGGATGCTGATCCATCAGGTTGTCCATGAAGAAGCTCCTAGCCCACAAAAGTATGATGCTTCGATTCCTAAAGATCTCGAAACGATTTGTCTGAAATGTCTTGAAAAGGATCCAAAGAAACGATTTCAATCTGCGAAAGCATTGTCAAAAGAAGTTACACGATGGTTAAACGGAGAGGCCATTCGTTCGCGTCCGATCTCTCGCATAGAGCATTTATGGAGGTGGTGCAAACGTAATCGAACACAGGCAATCATGTCATTGTCACTGATTGTCGTCCTCGTTTCTGGAGTTGTTGTCTCAAGTTATTTTGCCATTGAGGCCAATTCGAGGGCAAGTGAACTAACCATATCGCTGGGCAATGAAGAACTCTTGGTTGATGAAAAAGCGAAATTATTGAATGAGCAGGAACACTTACTGACGCAGAAGGAATTGTTGCTCTCTGAACAAGAGCGGTTGATCAAAAAACTGGAAACTTCTAATCGAGAGAGAGCGCGTTCAGAACGAGCAGCTCAGGACAATGCGAATCGAGCATATGCTGTAATAGAATTTCTTAAGAAAGAAGTATTCGCCGCCGCTAAGCCACTTGGTTCAGACCTGCATGCACGTGGTGAAGGCATTAAACTTATTGAAGCCATTGAGGCTGCTGAACATAAGATTTCCCAGGATTTTAGGAGTAAGCCATTGGACGAAGCAGAACTTCGTCAGTTCTTAAGTGAAGTCTTTCGGTCACTCGATAAACATTTCCAGGCCGTTCAGCAGGCAAAACGAAGTGTTGCAATATTTGAAAGTGAGCTGAGTAAAATAGATTATAAAACGATTCAAGCAAAACGCGAATTTTTAACATGCCTTAATCGATATTGCAACCAACTGTGCATGGAAAAAAGATATCAAGCTGCTGAGCCAGTGGCTGAGGAATTATTGAAGGAAAGCATCGAGGTTTGGAGCTTTTCAAGTCAGCAGACCAAAGATACAGAGGGCTTTAGAAGAGCTAAAGAAAGCCAGGAATACAATGATCAAACGAGTGTGAAACTTGCAAAACTATTGTTGGGGTGGTCCTTGGCAGGCCAAGGAAAGTTTGAGCTTGCAGGTCCATACCTGCATGAAGGATACTCAGGACTCAATCATTCAAGAATGTATTACCGGAAAGAGTTTCTCGCGAGAATTCTAGAGATCTATAAAAACGCTGATCGAATTGAGGATAGTCAGCTCTGGCAAGAGAGGCTGTTGATAGCCGAAATGTCTAGTCAGGTCCGATTGGGGAATCTGCAAAAAGCAATCTCTTTATACTTAAACTCGACTGGAAAACCAGTAAGGTCATTAGAGAATGACGTTGCAAACCTGTTTGCACGATGTTGCCAATGGGAGTTGGCTTACAATACGTACCATGCGGCGGACAAAAAAAGCAACAGTTACAAAACGTGCCTGGAGTATCGCCTGGAACGCATAGATGATTACAAAAAACATAGAGCTGAACTGATTTTAGCCCAAACGACACTCGTTGGTAATGTGAACGATCAAACGAACCTGTTGAATCTTGATGTGTCGCTATTTAAACCGCTTGATGACTCATTGAAATTAAAGTTGTCATCCTTGTTGAATGAGGAGGCCAAGAAATCATTATCAAGAGAACGGCTGGCAAAACTGTATTATCGACTAGGAAGGTATGATGAAGTTGTCAGGTTGTACAAGAACCATCAGACAGAGTTGATAGATAGCCGTCGTTGGAATGATGTTCCGCTCGTGCTCGCATTGACGTTTTACCGGATTGATCCAACCAAAGAAAAGAAAGAATTATTAAATCTCGTTGTTGATAGAACCCATCGTGTTTCACACTCATTGCTTGTCGGGAACCGTCACCACTCAAATTGGCTAAACTACATTGAGCTGATGGCTTGGATTGATGAAGCACTTCATGTTGGGAGTGGTTTACAAGATTCAGGAAAATTACTGATTCAATGGTCAGGTTGGGAACAATATCTGATAAAAGAAGAAGAATTGGCTACAGCGATTCAATCGAAAAACGTTGTCGGTGCAAAGGAAATTTACGAGGAGCTGATCAACTTACCAGGAAATGATATAAGTTTTAATATTCGCAATGGACTTGATCATCGTAAAGTTAATCTGCACAAAGGTGACATCAATGGTCTTGACGGAAGTAAGGCCCCCTATTTTATAGCATTAGGATTGATGAAAGACTTTGAAAGACAAAGATATCTGAATGCAACAATGTTTCGGGATTCCTTATTTTTCTTTTCACCACACGATATTGGATTCAATGAGACGGAACTCAATTTTTATGCACAATCCTTTTATTTGTTTCCATTTGCCCCCAAGCATGGCAGTAGAAGTATTGAAGGTCAATTGGAATTATGGCGCCAAATCGCAGATAGCTGCCAGCAGCAAGCGACGCCTAGATGGAAACAAAAATACGCAGGTCCTCTACTATACAGAATCGGAGAATTTGAGAAGTGGTATCAACAACTTGAAGCAGACTCTGAATTTCGTGAATTGAACGCCGATCTTCGTACGATTTTATTGTATAAAAATCAACATACAGAAGAACGTCTGGAGAAGTTGCAGGGGGTTATCATGCGTCAATCAAGCAAGATGAATGATTATCCGTATGTCAGCGCTTATGATCCCAGATATGCTCAGTACATTTACGATCTATGGTTACTTCAAGAAGCGAAAATTGCTTTGTCATACTAATAGAAATCGTTGATCTACACTACGTTGAAAAATATTTCGTGGCATGGCATCATGACTCTTTTACATCATAGGTATAACGCAGTTATGTCTAACAAATCTGGATTGAAGTTTATCATGATTTGTGGGCGCGGGGGTTGGGTTAGGTGACTTGCTGAAATTGGACGTGCTTTTTGTTGCCCATCGAGGAATGTTTCTAGATCGTGTTGTAGAACGCTTCGATGTATTTGATCAGACTTTTACGAGCTACAACTCTGGTTTCATATTGCTTGTGATGAATCAATTCTTTCTTCAAAATCCTAAAGATAGATTCCGTAGGCGCGTTGTTCCAGGACTCTTCTTGACGACTCATGCTGCACGTAAATCCATTCTCTTTGAGGAAATTCTGATAACGCTCACTGGCGTACTGACTGCCGGTATCTGAGTGACATAGAATATTTCCTTTCGGTCGCTTTCGGTCAATCGCGTTCTACATGGCATCGCGAACCAGTTTTGAAGTCATCGATTCGCCACACGACTGTCAACAATTTTTTCGTGAACAAATCCCGGGCAACAGCCAGGTACATCCAACCCTGGTCAGTCCAGTTATAGGTGATGTCACTCAGCCAAACTTCGTTCGGTTTTGTTGGGGAATTAAACTCGCGATTCAAAACATTCTCTGCCACAGGACGATCGTCATTCGAGTTGGTCGTCGCGATGAATTTCTTCTTTGTCCTGGCACGAACACCTGTTTTTCGCATCAGTTTTACCACGGTATTCACATAATAGGCGTGACCAGGATCAAGCAACTCCTGATGCACACGGAGCGAACTATAGGCCTCCTTTCTCTTGAGGTGAATCTCTTCGATCTCTCCCGTCAGCAACTCCGCTCGCTGCACTGTTTCACTCGTAGGCCGCTTCTTCCAGGAGTAATAACCATTGCGTGGGATATTGAATGATTCACACCGCTGCGACCTCGAAGAACTCTGCGTTCTCTTTGATGAACTGAAAACTCACTGGCTTTCCTTCGCGAAGAAGGCTGTGGCTTTTTTTGAACCGGTCCTGAAACTTGAATTTGCTCTCTCAAACGTTGAGGAAAGTGACCATTCCAGTAGTTTCAGGATCAGTTCTAATAGTCTTTAAACAAGTCCTGCTTGGGCCAAGTTGAGATTTCATTGGCGGCACGGTGGAGGAGTTTGTCGATCTCTCTACCGAGATGACTTGAAGAGGGACTTGTTCGAGTGTTCATCAGGGCAATGAAGTTTTTTCCATCATGCCGTCTGATCATGATTGTTGCAGTCCCTGAGAGCGAGCCTGAATGCCAATGGTTGGTGTTCTCTTCATCAACAGTTCTGTTGGACCAACCCAGAGAGTAGAAGGTTTCTTTCGGCTTGCCATCTTCGTCATGCCCTGCGAGTCCTGGTGGCCGCGAGTACATGGTCTCGATGCTTTTTCGCGAAAGAACTTTGCAGTTGTCGGGATCATCAAAAGCCGATGCAAAACGGGCGAGGTCGACAGCTGAGGCAATCCATGCTCCGTGAGCATCCATCGCTTCCAGATGCCAACCGCCGTAAGCCCAAGGAACTTTTTGGTCGAGATTCGCTGCGAAGACTGACTTACTCGAACCGGGGGAATAGTAGCGAACTTCGTTTTCCGCTCGGTCTTGGAGATGAGTTCGTCCGATTCGCATTGTCGTAATACCTAGAGGAGCAAGCACGTGCTGCTTCACATGCACCTCATACCCCTGCCCTGTTACTTTTTCGATAACGCGGCCGAGCAGGCAGTATCCAAAATTCGAATAGGAGTACCGTTGACCGGGGGCAAAATCGAGCTGTTGACTGAACATCGCAACGATGACATCCTCAGAGCTCGCAGGGGCTGGGACGCCGACTTGTTTTGCAAACCGGACTGACTGGAACATCGCGTCGAAAGACTTCCCTCGATCCCATCCGCCTCGGTGTTGCAGCAGGTGCCGGATCGTGATGTCACGTTGACGCGAATCGAATTTATCTTCGGCGGATTCGATGTGTTCTTCGTATTGATCAAGCACTTCGAAAACCTTGTCGTCCAGACTCAGCTTTCCCTGTTCGACGAGTTGCAGGATGGCGACAGCTGTAATTGGCTTTGAGAGGCTGGCGATGCGGAACAGACTCGTTGGCTGAACTTTTTCTTTTGCAGCGATATCAGCATAGCCATATCCGCGTGCGTGCATGAGCTGACCATTGTTCGTCACTGCCACTGCGAGTCCCGGAACATGGTGCGTCTTCATAAACTCGCGAATATGTTGATCGTAACTTGCTGTTTCTGTTTGAATTTTTCCCGTGGAAAGATTGTACGCTGCTTTGGCTTCGTCGTAGCCCGGACCACGCAGAACTCGCCCCGGTCGATTGCCGGTAGCTTTTCCGGCTTTCAAAACAAGTTGGCCATTGACGATGACGTGCTGCATGCCCTCAGAGAGAGCATCCGGTTGTTCGAAAGTTGCTTTGTCTGTCAGCTTTTCATAGTCGAAGAGAATGACATCAGCCGCCAGACCTTCGGCGATTCGGCCGCGGTCATAGATTCTCACGTCATTCGCTGCGACGGCAGTTGCTTGGGCGATGGCTCTTTCGAGAGAGAGCACTCCCAAGTCTCGCACGTATCGTGAAAGCATTCTGGGAAACGATCCGAAGGCTCTGGGATGAGAGGCGATACGGTTGCCGCTTGCTGGTCCAACGTCGGTGCAGAATGAAACGAATTCCTGCTGCATTGCCAGGATTTTATTGGCCTCGGACATTGTTTGAGGCAACGCGAACGCTCCGGATTTTGCGAGGTTGAAGAATGTCTCCCAAGGGTCTTCCCCTTTTATTTTTGCAATTTCAGCAACGCTATTGCCTTGATACTTAGCATATTCTGGATCGGACGATTGACCAATGACGATGCGATTCCAATCGTGACCGGAATGCCGAAACCAGTTTTCCCAGCCATCGGTTGATTCCATCTCTTTGCGGATTTCTGCCCGGAGTTCCGGGTCGTCCAGTTGACGGCGAAGCTTGTCGTAGCCCTCGGTGAAATGACGCGGGTGGATCAACGCCGCGATTCCTAATCCGTTGTTGATATACGGATAAATATCGGCGGTCACCTGCTGACCTTTCGAGCGAGCTTCTTTTATCTTTGCGATAGCGAGTTGCATTTTCCCCCAGTTTTGTTGCCCGGCTGCCTTGAGGTGATAGATGTGAACCGGGGCCTTTCCCATTTCACCGATTTCGAGAGCTTCGTCAATCGCTTCGAGGAGTTGGTCCCCTTCGTTTCTCATATGCGTGTAATAACCACCACCATATTCACCAGCGACTTTCACTAGAGCACCGATTTCTTCAGTCGTTGCGTAAACAGCAGGCGGGTAGATTAAGGCTGTCGAAACTCCAATTGCTCCCGCTTCCATCGCTTCTCGGACCAGCGACTGCATCTGCTTGAGTTCATCAGGTGTCGGCCTTCGATCAACTTCGCCGAGAACAAGTCTGCGAACCTGCATGTGTCCAACTGTTTGGACCACGTTGACCGGCATTCCCTTCATTTCGAGAAGTGCAAAATACTCAGCCATTGTCGTCCAGCCTTCTCGCAAACCGTCGGATTCATTCAACGGAGCTGCAGAGGAACCCTCCCCGGCATTGATGGTGGTGATTCCTTGTGTGAGCAAGTTCAACGCGGACTTGGGGTCTTCCATGAATGGTGTGGCTGTTTGCCCCATCATGTCGATGAATCCGGGAGCGACGATCAACCCGGCGGCATCAATCGATTCCTTTCCCATCTTCGCGGTCAGCTGACCAATCTTTTTTACTTTTCCGTTTGCGATACCAATATCGGCGACATACCACGGCGCACCGGTTCCGTCGACGATTCGTCCGTTCAGGATGACAAGATCGTAAGGCTCAGCGGCTGCGACCCTCCCGGAATTAGAATGAACAAGCACAAAAGTGAGCAGTCCGGCTAAGGTGAAGAATTTGTTCACAAGGTCTTCCATTGAGACTGAAGTTGGCAGGTTCAAGTGTCGCTGAATGCGTCTTACTATTTTGGGGTAATCTTTATGAAATCAATTCCAAGCATGTAGCTCTTCTTGGCTTTGGGGTTCGCTCCGAGAATCTGAATCGTTAAAGTCGAAGCGTTGGTGTCGATTTTAACATCATCAAATTTCAGGACTCCGGTCGTGATGACGTTTGTTTCGAAGAGATCAATCGGCGGACCCAGCTGGAAGTCTCCGATTGAGAGTTGAACGACTCCGTAATCGCGAGCACATGTGAGGACGAGCTCCAAATCGAAGCTTCCTTTTGGAATGTCGAGCGGAATTTGTAGTTCGTCTCCCGGTTTGCCACCGATCCAGAAGAGTTGAGCATCTCCGCTCCAGCGGTCTGCTTTAAAGTTCTTCATCGACTGGACCCGAACCGTTCCAGCAGAGGGGGTGAGCTTTAAGGATTCGCCTTCGATGGCATTTTCAACGGCTCCGGTTTTTTGATCGATGACTGCTTTTGTCCCACGAAGCGAGACTGCTCCATCAACTTTAGGAAGTGGTTTCCCTTTGTACTTCTGAGGCTGTGCCTGCTTCCAGGCTGTTTCATTCACACGTGAAATTTTGTGCGTTAAGACATGTGCACCGACCATACCTCCGGTGATGATGTCGTGCTGACCATCTTTGTTAATGTCGGCCGTGACCAGTTGACGTCCGATCCCTGCTTCACCATCAGCCTGATACGGAAGCCAGTCGACACCGTCGTCCGTGCGGACAAGTCGAAACCAGTAAACGACTGCACCGGCGTCCCAAAGCGGACTTTGTTGATGGTGTGAATAGTACGTTTTCCCTGTGACAATGTCCTTGAGCCCGTCGCCATCGACATCAGTCAGGTTCACAGAGTGTAACTCGCTGAAGAGGACTCCATACCGATTCAGAGAAGGATGATCGCCCATGATGAGGTGTTGTTTGAATGTTCGCTCCTCACCGTCTTGAATTTGTTCATACCATGAAAGACCAAACTCGTGGGCTGCTTCGCTGGTAATGACGTCGTTGTCTCCATCGCCATCGATATCGTAAGCATACATTTCCGCTCCGCCATAGGCCGTTGTGAAGGAGACCGAATGGGCGAGCCATCGCGAGGAATCGGCCTTCGACTCAGGCTGTTCATACCAGCCTTTGGAGTGAATGATGTCTTCCCGTCCATCGCCATTGATGTCCCCTACTCCGAGACCATGTCCGAATCGCTTTGCCGTAACTTGTTCTGAAATGGGGTGAAAGGTCCATTTTGAGAAAGGTTTCTCCCAGTCAATAGAGGCGTACCCAAAAAAGCCGTCGCGCGTACAAACGAGTTCAGGACGTTCGTCTCCCACCAGATTTGTAAATTGTGGGGATTCGTTCGAGACCCAATCAAAGACTTCGTGTTTTGTCCAATGCTCCGAGCCTCCCTGCTTGCCTGGATTCTCATAGACGTATGCCGGAGTTCCCGGGAATCCGGCAGTGAGGATGTCTTTCCAGCCATCGCCGTTGAAATCATAGGTCCATGAGAAAAAGTTGTCGGCGTATCGATCACGGTTCTGCGGGACTGGTTTGTAAATTTCGTAGCTCATTTCGAAATCGGGACCGGCGAACCAGAGTGGCCCATAGACGATATCTTCGTGCCCGTCATTGTTGAGGTCGCCAACTGAAACGCCTTCAGAGAAATAATTATCTGAAAGTTGTTTTCGCTCAAATGTGTGTAATGAAAAATCGTCTCCTCTGGAGTTCGATTGAAGCAACATCGCCAACAGCAGGATCGTTAGAATTCTGAGCATGATTTGCCTTTTTAGAACTGATCCGAAAGCTCGAACTCGGTTTCTGGAACAAGAAGGAAATTGCTCAGCGGAATGGTTCTGCGGGCTCTAGAAGTTCCATGTCTGTTCAAGTCCGAGAGACCACTATGACAGTTAAGAGCATGGAATTTCAATCGTAACAGTCAAGAACATATCGTGGAGAACATCTCATGTAGCAACTGCCGATGGGGTGACATGCAGTGGGGTGACGAATTAGAGTTGTCGTCGGTGGTTGTCCCATGAACTTACAAGATCTGGTTTGCGATGCCTGAACTGTTGCTCGCTCTGCTTTCGCTCATGCCCATTCTCGTCGTAGGTGTTTTTCTGGTTGGGCTTCGCTGGCCAGCCAGTCGAGCGATGCCGCTTTCATACCTGACTGCAGTGGTGCTGGCTCTATTCGTCTGGAATGTTTCGTTAGCACAAGTGGCAGCCGCCTCAGTGAAAGGGGCGGTGATCGCCGTCACGTTGCTCTACATTATCTTTGGAGCGATTCTGTTGCTCAATGTGCTGCGCGAGGGAGGCGCTCTCCAGCGAATTCGGCAGACGTTTACTGATATTTCACCCGATCGACGTGTGCAGGCGATCATTATTGGCTGGTTGTTTGGAAGCTTTATCGAAGGCTCTGCCGGATTCGGAACGCCCGCTGCGGTCGCTGTTCCTCTCATGGTGGGGCTTGGATTTCCTCCGTTGGCAGCCGTGATGGTCGGTATGATTATTCAGAGTACACCTGTCTCATTCGGCGCCGTCGGAACACCGATTCTGATCGGAGTGAAAGGAAGCCTCGAAGGGAGCAGCGAAGTGATGGCCTACTTCGAAAGCATGGGCATTTCGACTTTAGATGACGGTCTTCGAATGATCGGATTTCGAGTTGCTCTCATTCATGCGTCTGTCGGAATACTGATTCCCCTGTTCGTTGTCTGCATGCTGACTCGGTTCTTTGGAGAGAAGAAATCCTGGAAAGAGGGTCTCGCGGTTTGGCCGTTCGCTATCTTTGCAGCCCTCGCGATGATCGTTCCGTATGTGATCGTCGCCTGTCTTCTCGGTCCGGAGTTCCCGTCACTGTTGGGGGGATTGATCGGGCTTTCTATTGTTGTCTTCGCCGGTCAGCGTGGGTTTCTTGTTCCGAAAGGTGATGCCATTTGGGGTTTTCCCGAGCCGAGTCACTGGCCAGATGACTGGAGAGGACGAATGATTCTCAAGGTCAATACCACCAGGACAATGTCACTGATGCGAGCATGGTCACCATATTTTCTTGTCGCAATTTTACTGGTACTCACACGAGTCCCATCGTTGCCAGGTTTTGCTGGTGAGTCGGGAAATGGTCTCAAAGACTTCGTGAGATCAGTGGTGCTTTCTAAAGAAAATCTGTTCGGGACTCACATTTCACTGAAGGCTGAGCCGCTTTATATTCCGGGTGCGGTCTTTGTTTTCGTCTCGCTGATATCGATTCCACTGTTCCGCATGACTGGTCAACAAGCCAAAAATGCTTTCGCTGATTCTGTAAAGACGATTTCTTTAGCATCCGTGGCACTCCTCTTTGCAGTCCCGATGGTGCAGGTCTTTCTCAATAGCGATGGCGGGGCGTCTGGCTATGAGACGATGCCGTTCGTCCTGGCGAATGCAATTGCGAATGTGGCCGGTGGGACATGGCCGATGTTCGCTCCGTTGATCGGTGGAATGGGAGCTGCGGTCGCTGGCTCGAATACCAATTCGAATATGATGTTTTCGCTGTTTCAGTTCGGCGTCGGTCAACGTGTTGGCTATGACCCCGGATGGATCATCGCGCTACAAGCGGTGGGAGGAGCAGCCGGGAACATGATTTGTGTTCACAATGTCGTTGCGGCGTCTGCTGTCGTTGGGTTGGCCGGGAGAGAAGGCGAGATCATTCGCCGAACTGCTATTCCCTTTTGTTACTATGTTTTGACTGCTGGGCTGATTGGAACGTGGATCGTGACTGTCTTGAGTTACCAGATTGTCGTTTAAACAGTACCTGATAGTTCAATTTTGTACTCCACCGAATGCAATAACAATATACAGGAAAGTGAGCGAAATGAAAGCCGTAGAACTCTTCAAGCGGATTGTAGAAATGGTCCCTCAATGGTATGAGGCAGATGCTGGTGCGGTCCGTCACGAATTGAAAATTGGAGATGATTTTTTCACGTTCTATAGTCACATTGAACTGACTCCAGCTCTTAACCAATTCTGGAACACGGTGAAAATTAGAATCAATGACTTCGCTGATTTTGTGGAGAATCAACCACCGAGCATTGGAGATTGTATTCAGGAGTCTCTGGTTAAAGTATGGCTTGAAATAGAGAATAATAGTATTGATTGGGATAAGGTTTTAGCATATGCACATTTCTTGAAAAATCGGACTTGCGAAAATTTGCCGGTTTCTGTGAATCTTGTAATACTCCCTGATCAAAATGGTGATGGTGATATAAATGATCCAGCGCTGAATAAATTGTTAGATCAACTTGCGGTATCTCGGACTACTTATATTTCCTGCGATGGACAGCTACGTCCCATTTCTTTTGAAAACATCAAATGTTCGGAGGTATTCGAACCTCAAGACTACACATTTCATCCAGAGTTTTTGCACCCATTCAATTGTTTGTTAAAAAGATTGCAATCCGATCAAAATAAATCTGCATATACATTGCACGTGACCAAGACACGAGACTTAATCATCATGAACATAGACGGTCTGTTGGCTTCTAATCGTAAAGGAGAGTGGAAGATTTATGATGTTAGGACTTTTAAAAACTCTATTTCTGGCGCTATGGGGGATTACCGAGTTGGGTGTAACCTGTTTGGGGTTTTATTCGATCTTAGCTTCAGGAGACATGGTGGTTTACTCATTTTTGACAAGCGAGGAAGTGTTTCCAATCACATTGTAAGTGGGAATGATTTAGGGGATAATCATATTCTTAATCCATGGAAAGGAAAGTTTAATTTAGCCTGTAGTAATACAGAGATTCATCGGAGCAGAGTGATTCTTGCTGAACTGGCAAGTATCGATGGCGCTATAGTTTTCGATGAGGGTAGAATTACCCATGTTGGAGCATTGATTGAGCCTCACCCGAATGTCCCAAGTCAAGTTGGTGCTAGGACAACCGCTGCGTTGTCTGCATTAAAATGGGGAGGAGTTCCAGCAAAGATCAGTTCTGATGGGGATGTGTCTATCCACTTCATCAGCCACGGGGACGGTACTCAGTCTGAAGCTACCATGCGGTTTTCATGAGGTCTATTTCTAAACTACACCTATCAAGCAAAGTGCAAATTAAGAACAATACCATATCCGAGTGCAGGTTTGGAGTATCAGCAATATTCTGTTTTATTGTTTCAGTTCGGTGTCGGTCAACGTGTTGGCTATGACCCCGGATGGATCATCGCGCTACAAGCGGTGGGAGGAGCGGCCGGGAACATGATTTGTGTTCACAATGTTGTTGCGGCGTCTGCTGTCGTTGGGTTAGCTGGGAGAGAAGGCGAGATTATTCGACGAACTGCAATTCCCTTTTGTTACTATGTTTTAACTGCCGGGCTGATCGGAACGTGGATCGTGACTGTCTTGTCGTTTTCTGGTTAAGAGCATTGCAATGAAATCATTGTTTGTTGAACTTTGTTGTCTCGGAGTTGTCCTTCTTAACGGAATCATCGCCGATGGTGCTGAAACGTCAGAGCGCCCTCCGAACATTTTGTTTGTACTGATTGATGATCTGGGGTGGTCCGACTTGGGGTGCTACGGAAGCAGGTTTCACGAAACACCGAACATCGATCGATTCGCTGAACAAGGAATGCGGTTCACTGATTTCTACGCTGCGGGCGCGGTCTGTTCGCCAACGCGTGCATCGATTCAAAGTGGTCAGAATCAGGCTCGATTGGGGATCACCGATTTCATTCCTGGACATCGACGTCCATTTGCTCCATTGATTGTCCCAGAAGTGACCGGTGCCCTTCCCTCTGAAATTGTGACCCCAGCTGAAATGCTCAAACGCAAAGGGTACACAACCGGCTACTTCGGGAAATGGCACTTGGGAAACCGTGAACAGGAACCGGATTCTCAAGGATACGACGTCTCATTGGTGACAAATGGGGGACATCACGCCCCCAGATTTCGAACGAACCCGCCTGTTGATGTTCCCGACGGGACTTACTTGGCAGACTTCCTCACCGATCAGACAATTGGCTTCATGAGAGAAAATCAAGAACAGCCGTTCTTTGCGTTTCTTTCGCACTATGCAGTCCATATTCCGCTGGATGCAAACGAAGATCTAATCAAGAAGTATGAGAACAAAACGAAGCCTGAAGGTGGTGTGAACAATCCCATTTATGCAGCCATGGTTGAGCACGTAGATCGAAGTTTTGCGAAATTAATGCAGGCCATCGAAGAGTTGGGGCTGGGGCAAAACACAATTGTGATTTTCACATCGGACAACGGCGGGCTTTATCAGTCCGCCAGTTTAGGTGGACCGATCGTTTGCTCGAATGCCCCGCTTCGAGATGAAAAGGGGACGCTTTACGAAGGAGGGATCCGTGTGCCTCTCATCGTCCGCTGGCCGGGAAAGGTTCAGCCCGGAACAGTGTGCAATGAACCGACAATCAGCACCGACTTCTGGCCGACGTTCGCTGAACTTGCAAGGGTTGACGACTTCGAACATCAGACGATTGACGGCGTGAGTCTATTGCCGCTCCTGAGAGATCCTAACGCGAATTTAGACCGGTCGGCGTTGCATTTCCATTTCCCACATTATCACCACTCCCGCCCTGCCGGTGCGATTCGAAAAGGGCCGTGGAAGCTGATTGAATTCTTTGAAGATGAGAAGTTGGAACTGTACAACTTGGAGGATGACCTTTCGGAAGCTCGCAACCTGCTCGACGAAAATTCTCGTACGAAGGAGACTCATCAACGAATCGCTACTCAGTTGCAACGAGAACTTGCTGATTGGCGAGTGAGTATCAATGCGAAGATGCCGACGAAAAACCCGAAGCATGATCCAGGTCGTGAGATGGAAATTTTGAGGAAACGTCGCGCCGGAAAGAAACGGTAAGATTTTTTCGAGAGAAAACCGACAACTGATCTTTGCATTCTGCCCCGTGGCGAGCAGCCTCATGAAGCCATGAAAGTGACCTTCATGGGAAAGTTAAGAATCGGAAATGTTTCGATTGGGGGTCGCTTCATTGAGAAAGAGGCGTTTGTAGATTGTGGGCCGCAGCTTGCTGGCGAATTCTGTGGGATCGAGTTCTTTTTGAGTCAGTTCGCGAATCCCGGGAAACTCCGACGCGTACTCAGATTGGGCGAGCAGGATGCTCCCATGTTGAAGAACTGCTCCCTGTCGTCTTCGTTGAGCACTGCCAGCAATTTTATGTTCTCCAATGACGATATCTCGTTCATCTCCACGCCCGAAGCAGAGGAACGGCTTCTCTTTAAAGGCTGCATCTCCACGAAGGTGGGAAGTGATTCCTACATCCAGAAGTAACTCGATGATGCACTCGTGGACTTCGTTGTAAATTCTCGATGGTGTTGAGCAGAGTGGGTGAGTTTTGGGGAGAGCGATGGAGTAGGTGAGTTCTTTATCGTGCAGAATCGCTCCTCCTCCCGAAAGGCGTTTCACCACAGCGAGGTTCTCGAATCGCTCTGGAATTTCAGCAGATGTTGTGACTTGGAAATGTCCCAGTGAGACCGTCGGTGCGCCCCATTGATAAGTCCGAAGTGTTGCCTGACCTGCGACCGCCGCTTCCAGCATACGGGCATCGACAGCCATGTTTTCCTCACCCGTAAGTGGCCCATGAACTAAAAGATCGCACGATGGTGTTGAGGTTGGCATATGACACTGTTTACGGCTGGGCTGAAATTTTCACTATTAAGCAGAACGTAAGGCTCGCTATTGAATTTGCTGCTGGGCCAGTCTGATATTCCAAGTCTGGCAGTGGCAAGCACAGCGACTAGCACAGTGGCAAGTGGCAGACACATTGGGTGTGTGGTGTCACTTCGCGGCTGTTGATTCGGTGAGTAAATTTCGGGCGATTTTTAGTATGTCCTGGCCGATCTCTTCGATAGATCGAATCTCACTTCCGATTGAAACCGGAATGATGTTCCACATCGGATTTTCCCGAGCCAATTCGAGATAGACTTCACGGACTTTGTCTAGGTAGGGAACATCCGCTTCCTGCAAGTCGGCAGCCTGGTCGGTGTATGTCCGCATTTCTTTTTTGGCGATCAAGTCTTGTGAGACTTGGACTGGGGTATCGAGGAGAATAATTTCGCTGGGACGCGGGACCGAAAAAATCTCGTACTCGATGTGTTCAATCCATTCACGCAGTTCTGATCTTTGCTCTCCGGAATATTTTGCAGATTGATGTGCGATGTTGGAAGGAACATAGCGATCAAGGATCAGCAGTTGCGAGCTTTTCCGGGCGTCGAGGATCTTCTCGCGCGATTCAAAGCGGTCGCCGGAATAGAGCAGCGAGACGAGAAACGGATTGAGTTCATTCAGTGATCCGAACGAACCGTTCAGGAAATCTCCGATTCGCTTCCCGAAGAAGGTCTGTTCGTACTGTGGGAAGCTGAGCAAAGTACAGTTGTGCCCCTCATTGGTGAGAGCCTGCTGGACATGCTTGGCTTGCGTCCCTTTTCCGGACCCGTCGATCCCTTCGATGACGAGAATGGGAGCAAGGTCAGGACTCGATTGGTTGTGGCTGGACATCTATTCTTTTAACTCAGCGATAGCGTTCTCAGCATCGGGTGTGATGGAGAAGTATTCCAGAAGGTGGCTCGTTCCGAGGATTTCTCTGACTGTTGTCTGAAGCCCGCACAAGACAATGCGGCTTCCAGTCCGAATCGACTTGCGGTGTAGAGAAATCAACTTTCCAATAGCGGAACTTGTCAGGTATTTAACTGCTGAGAGGTCACAAATCATTTTTCTCCCTGATTCCTCACCGAGGACTCGCGTCAATTCCTGATCGAGTTGCTCGAGGTTTTCATCGTCGGTCAATTGTTCTCGCGTTATCGTTACGAGAGCAATTTCACCTTCATGACGAAGAAGGAAGAAACTGAAGTGTGGCTCGCTATCAGTCATCGTTTTGCCTGCATGTGTGTTTTGGTCGCCTTTTCGCCGTAGCAGTGAACGAATGTGCCGATGTCCATTTTCGTACCCGGGACTTCGACAGGAATATAGTGGCGATCCGTCCCCTTCACCCAACCGGGGGATTCTGTGATTTCGCGCTCGATCATTACCTCAAGAGGTTTCTCAAGGTGTTGTTGATAATAATCAAGTGCCAACTCTCGATCTAGAACCGACAGGGTGTCACATCGGGACTTTTTGATTTTTGGGTCAACCTGATCAGGGTACTCGGCTGCGGGCGTCCCTTTGCGAGTGCTGAACGGGAAAACGTGAATCTTCATAAACTTTGCCTGACGACAAACTTCGAGACTTTCTTCAAATTCCTCATCGGTCTCACCTGGGAAGCCGACGATCATGTCTGTGGTGAAGGCGACGTTTGGAATGACATCTCGAATTCGCTCGAGCTTTTCCAGAAATCGCCCAGAGCGGTACCGGCGACGCATCCGTTCGAGAACAGTGTCCGAACCACTTTGAAGCGCCGGGTGAAACTGTGGGCACAAATGTTCACAGTCAGCAGCAGCGGAAATGAAATCGGTATCAACTTCATTGGCCTCAATCGAAGAGAGACGCATTCTCCAATCGCCGGGGATCGCATCCAGTTTTCTGAACAGATGCCATAAACGAAACGGGGCTTTCCCGGATTTTTTGCGAGTCGTATCGACTCCGTAATGTCCGACGTGAATCCCTGTTAAAATGATTTCCTTATGGCCGTTGTCGACCAGTCGGCGGACTTCGTCTTCAATGTCTTGAGGATCGCGGCTGCGAAGCCCCGGTCGGACAGAGGGGATAATGCAGTAAGTACACCGCAAGATGCAGCCATCCTGTACTTTTACATAGGCACGCTTTCGGCCTTCGAAGTAGCTGATCCCTTCGGGCATATCATGAATGCCGTGCCGATCCAGAATATCAGGAAGCTCACGTTTGTCAGTGACGACCTCGAAGACGCTCGGCAGTTCTGAAACGGACTTGGGATCGCGCGTCGCATAGCAGCCCATGACGACAGTTCGCGTCCCGGGGTTCTTCTTGGCCAGTTGGCGAATCATTTTTCGTGACTTAGAGTCACCTTCAGAGGTCACCGTGCAAGTATTGACTACGCACAAGTCGGCGGACTCTTCTTCGGTCGCCTCTCGGTAGCCATTCTTTTCTAAAGCTTCCTTGACTAATTGCGTTTCATACTGATTGACCTTGCAACCTAAAGTGACAAGTCGACACGTTTTCATATCTGTCTTGGAAGATTGAATCATTGGACCAATTGGAGTCAAAGATGTTTCTAGAACACTTTCGTGTTTCTTGTGTCCGCGAATTAAGCGTGATTGTCAAGTGATTGTCTAAGTGTCACGAGACAGGACTGCGACACCTTTATCAAAACCGTTCTAGAGTTATTGATTAACATCGCAGTCAGGACGCTTCTGTTTGAAAGCAGCAACCCCGTCGTCAGTAACACCGGTTTGAGCGATGGAAATTGATTTCAAATTTTCGAGTTCAGCGAGTTTCGCAAGTCCGTCGTCGTCAAAGTTCGAATCAGAAATGTTCAGAGTTTCCAAATTTTGCATTTTTGCCAGATGATCAGCACAAGCGGAAGTCAAACCGCGGCAACCATGCACGTCCAGGGATTTCAATTTCGTGAGTGATGTGAGTGCTGCCAGTCCATCATCGTCCATCGTTCCGTTCCAGACCAGCAAGGTTTCCAGATTTGTGAACGGAGCAATATGGGAGACCCCTTCGTTATCGATGAGAGTTTCACTCAAATCGAGATACTTCAAAGTCGGAATCGATCCTTTCAACGCAGCCAGTCCCGGTCCGCTCACAGCTGTGTCTCGTAGGCGAAGGTCCTGAAATTTCTGATCCGAAAAGTGTGCGAGACCCTCATCGCTCACGTAGGTTCTCATAATGTTGAAACTGATGAGGTTCTTCAGTGGAGCAAGCTCTCCAACATGATCGTCTCCGAGCCCAGCATCTTCCAAAGCCAGATAGCGTAATTTCGTCATCTTGCCGATGGTGGCCATCGACTCTCCGGAGACGCTCGTCGAGCGAATTTTCAGATCGACAAGTTTATTGAGTCGTGTCAGTTCGTTAATGCCTTTGTCGCCAATTTTTGTTCCACGTAAATCGAGAACAACGAGATTTTCAAGGCTTGCAACTTCAGCAAGTCCGGCATCATTTGTTCGCGTGTACAAAAGCAGAAGACGTTGGAGTTGCGGGGCCTTCTTCAAATGTGCCAGTCCGGCTTCATCGATGTTGCTGCACTGACGTAAATTGATCGTCGTCAATGCGGGGAGAAACTCTAAAACTGCGAGTGCCTCATTGTCGAACTGACCGTTTTCCAGATCAAGCTTGGTGATGTGAGGAATTCCTTTGAGCAATGGCATCAGTTCATTGGTCATTTGGGCCGGTTTGCAGTTCGCTTCAATGACGAGACCAGCAGAATCTTTCTTTAAGACAGCACCAGCTTCTTCAAGTTTCTTGACTGCTTCAGGATCATCCTGGGGAGCGGGAACCTCAACTTCCGGGGCCGATTCGTCCTCAACCATCGGGACGTCAGTCGGCTCATCATCTGCGGCAGGAACATTTTCGTTGTTCGCTGGTTGCGATGGGGACTGATCTGGGCAACCGGAAAAAATGATGGTTGAGCAGAGGAAAGTCAGGGTGAGAGCAAATGTGGGGGAGGTCTTCTTCATGGAATTGGGATCTTGGTTCCAACGGATTTCGTGGATTTATTGGCTCTGTGAAGAGCACTTCAGCCAGTTCATACACTGATCACCACGAAATCGAAAGCGAGTGTCACTTGTGTTTTGATTTCGTAGCGCAACTCGTATGTTAGAGAAGCCAGAGCGATTCGAAAAGAAGAGCGGTCCGGTTCGGATGCGGAACAACTAAAATGCTGAGATCGGTTTCGGGAAAAAGAGTCTTTCGTGGAGAAGCCGGCAGTGTCGCTTTAAGGTCGAATTACGACGTTTCGGTACTTTGAGAGCATTTTTAATGCTTGTCGTTCCTGTGAAGCTCACTTTTATGAATTCAGAGGCTACTCGCCACGAGGCGGGACGCGAACGCTAATTCGAAATTACTAAAGACCTGTAAAATAGTAGTAGCTACCACAACCGCTGCTTTCAGCGCATAGAAGCGATGACGAAGCGAAGTCTTCTGGTGGGTTGGCAATAGAATTGCCTCAACACGTTTCAGGTAAATGTTTTACGGAAACCGCATCCGGTTCGAAAGTGGTGACCGTTAAAGCTTTGTCCGATTCTCATCGGG
This sequence comes from Thalassoglobus polymorphus, assembly GCF_007744255.1. GTDB lineage: Bacteria > Planctomycetota > Planctomycetia > Planctomycetales > Planctomycetaceae > Thalassoglobus > Thalassoglobus polymorphus. Next base: position 2,072,017 of record NZ_CP036267.1, read on the forward strand.
ACGCTTGTTTTGCCAGTGCAGGCGTTCAGAAGTCAGGATCCCCTGCTTCATCGCACAATTGAGGCAATATTTCTCGTCCCCGTGTACGAGAAATATTTCTCCATTGAGAATTAAGTGGAAGAAGTCTTCTCCCTCGTTTTTTGCGTAGCAATACTGTTTTTCCCAGCCTTGCTTAATGTGCGCTTTCCAACCTTCCGGGTATGGAACATAGAGACGAAAATCGTGATCGATTTTGTGCGGAGCATTGAGCGGTTTCATGACGGAGAATCCCGGCGAGCAGCAGCCTGAGCTTTACGAAGTTGCTTCGCTGCCTGCTCCAGACTTTGTTGCTGAATTTGCAAACGTGTCAGTTCAACGGAAGTGTGGGTCCGAGTCGCTACGATATCGGCGAGCGCCAGTAGAATGATCCAGAACGCCAAGCCGAGAACAATGAGCCAGTAGATGGCAAATGTGACGAGCGCGTGCCCCCAGGGGATCAGCGAATCCCCAGTAGGAATCATGATTCCGATAAGCAGAATCAAACCGGCGACTTGCATGCGGCGACGGTTGCGGAGTCGAAGAAATTTGAGTTCTTGCTCTGGAAGATCTTGGTCAGAGAGAGAGTCGTTTAGTTTCTTTTGATTAAACAGCAAGAAGCCGCCAAGAGCGATAAGAAATCCTCCAAAGATGAGAGCTGGAATTGGATTATCCATGAATCAATTTCGAATAGGGGCTAACTGATGAACAGTGATTTTGGGATGTTGCGATTGTCGCCAATCGATCATAGACAAAACCATTCTATTGAATTTTAAAACGTGATTCACGCGGAAATCAAACTCAACGGGGGCAAGAAGCCGATCTCGCCGGAGACTTTGAGGTGTCCGGCGAGATCAGGAATCTTAAAGTGGCTGTGCTCCGATCGTTCCGAAGAGCGTATCAAGGTAGTCCGCTTTTGAGACCTGCTGCAGGTTTTTCTCAGCGATTTGACGACGTTCCTGCAAGGTCTCGACGAAAGTCGAGTCGAGGCCGTTTTGAGTTTCCAGGTAGTTGTTCACTGAATTTAGTTTTGACTGCCAGAGGTCTATTTCGCGTTGCTGCTGGGTTTTGAGTCGCTCTTTGTACCAGTCACTTTCAAGCAGTGTCTCTCGCTCAAAGAGCTTACGGATTTCGGGGTCACGTTCATCGCGACCTTCGAATTCTCCATGAGCCATGATGTGCAAAATGGCCTTCAATGGAGGACAGGCTTCTTCGATGGAACCATCTTCGAAGTAACGAGTCGCAACCCTTTGGTACGCTTGCATAATATGATCGACACCTTCGGTGAAGGCTTGCTGATCCTGCATTTCGGGACGGAGAATTTCGTCAGAAAAGACAGCTTCCGGGATGTCAAAGACACGTCCGAAGTAAGTTCGCACGAATCGTTTCGTAATGCGGTATCCGAGTCGTCGGGCGGGGAGAACGGTTCCATCCTCACGGACGATATCCGGAACCGGTTCCATCATGCGTTTATCGATGAGTTTTTGAGGATCTCGCTCATCTGCTGACATTCGGCACCAGATTTCGGGGATCAACAAACTGATGTCATGATCAAAACGTGACTTGGGACCGATGTGCCCTGCCGCTGTTGAGAAACCCGGTGTGCCTGTGAGGATCATGCTGACCAACGCAGCGTTCAGGTCAAGAGTGGGCCTGAGTGCATTGAACGGTCCCTTAGTTAATGCTCCTTCTGATCCGGCACCTGTTGTCGACGGACTTTTTCCGGTCAATGAACAGATGTAGTCCATGAACAGTTCGGGTAACTTCTGGAAATGAATTGGGTTGTAGACCGCCAGCCCGCGAATTTCTTTCACTGGATCAGGTGGGTTGTTGCGTCTTCCTGAAAGGACTGCTCCAACTGGAATAGGTACGAACTGATCAGCTGGAATCCGGCGGAACAGACGTGTCCCCATTTCCGCAACATAGCGGTCCATGGGATTGACCATATCTGGTCGATCTTGCAGATAGCGGGGGTTCTTGGTTGGGACACCTCCAACTTTTCGGGGGTTGTCCGAACAGACGATGTAACGGCTTTCACCTTTTCCAACGGAACGGAGAAGCTTTTTCATGGGAGCGGTAAAGGCATCAAACTCGACGACCTTCGTCCTCATCTCATCGACTTCATCCCGTGTGGTCGGTTCATAGTTAGAGATGAAGTTGACATCTTTCCGCGCCAAATCGGCTTCGGCCTGCTTATCGAACCCTCGATGAATCGCGTCATCAGGACGTTGGAAGAGTCGGAATTCACAGTTTTCAGCAAATTTATAGGCGTAGGATTCGAAGTAGTCCGGAATCCCTTGGATCAATCTGCCAGGGACGACTGTTGATGCGGTGATGTCGTCCTCGGTCTGAACTTTGAATGCAGCAGCGAAGTCTTGCCTGACCTTAAAGAGCCTCCAGTGCTGGAGTGGATTGAAGCCGACTCGCAAATAGGTTCCGACCAGTTTTCTATCGTACATCTTCAGTTCATGCCCCATTGAACCGTTGACGTCATCGACTCCGAATATCTTTTCCCACTCGCCGCGTTCCCAGGAGGGGTGGTGGAATCGCTTAATCGCATAGACCAGAGCGTAAATATGCCCCGGGATACTTTTCAGCCAAGAATTGTATTCCGTGTTGTACTCGTCTGATGGAGTCAGCAATTTGATGACGCTGCCTAGCGAACGACGCGGGCTGAGAACTGATCGGCTTTTGTAATCTGCCGTTGAATTTTCTGCGTAAAACTTTTCGTTCCATCGGTCTGAGTAATCTTTGTCAAAGATCATGCGGACCATTTCGACATCCTTCTCGAAGTTCGAGACGAAAATCGAGCCATACTGCATGTAATCGACCAGCGATTTACTGATTTCACTTTTTCCGCCACCGGAGACCGTACTCGGTTTATGGCAGAAGATGCCTTCCCCGGCTGTTCCGATCAGTCGCCATGTCGGAGCTGATGGGTGTTTCTCCATTCGAAGGCGAAACCCTGAAGGAGCCATGTAAACCTGGTCCGGCAGCAGCGGAATTTCATGCTTCTCGCCGTCTCGGGTCCAAGAGATGTTTTGCTCACGCAAATCTGCCACAGCGTATTCGGGAATGTAAAACAGATTTGGGAATCGCTTGTCGATGCCGTAGCCTGTTTCCTGCAGATTGATCCAGTCTCCATAAGCAGCGACAACGTCGTCGTAGGTCTGCTTGTTGTTTCGATGGCTGTTGAAGTGGAATTCTTCTCCCACGTTCCAGCTTTGAAAGACGAGCGCCCCTCCGGCGTGTTCTTCTTCAGCGTTCCCCATCAGGTTGGCTGCGTAGCTGATTTGTGTTTTAACTTCTTTCTTACAGTATCCGAAGTAGTTGTCAGCGATCATGGTGACGATGACACCTTCTTCGGTGCGACACGTGACCTTGAACGCTTTGCCATCGTTGTAGAATTCTTCTTCCGATTCCCAGCACATTCGATCATTAATTTGTGCAGGCGTGGCATCCTTAATGTTCGGCAGTCCCAGTTCTTTCTTTGTCATCTTCAGCAAGTGCGGAGCGAGGATCACGCACCCGGTATGCCCTGACCAATGCTCGACATCAATGGCTGAATCGTTTTCAGGCACAAATGGATCACCAGCGTTTCCGAAAATTGATTCGACAAAGTCCAGGTTGCTCACGAACGATCCAGGGACAAAAAACCGAATTTCCAGCCGTTTCTCAGGTGTGACACCCGGAACTTCAGGTCGAACAAGCGGGCGAATCAGTAAAGAAATCCACGATTCGCCAGACTCCTCCTGATTCGAAGTAAATGGGATTTCTAAAGACTTCGCTGGAGTTTTCTCAAAAGCTGCCCTGAACATGCGCACAAATGTTTCACGAGGAACGGCACGCTTGTCTCCCGGAATCGGCAATCCCCCTTCAACGATATGAAAGGTTCCTTTTGTAGTTCGGCGGTCTGCTGCCGGGTTGTGCAAAACTCCGTTTCGCACACGATAGGATTCAACGAATTCCGACTTGTAATAGTCTCCATCTGCAGGCAGAGAGAGAACGCGTCCGAGCCCATGCCGATCAAGGATGAAAGTTTTGCTCGGCACGCTGAGAGGAGACTCGAGTTGAAGATCGCTGAAGTGGGAGTTCAGGAAATTTTCAATGCGTTCATCGCTAGGACAACGTTGAGTCTCACCAAGGCGGCGAGTTTTCTCCCGGTAGTTCCCCAGTAGCCCAGTGGCAAGCTCCACGGTTTCTTGCCCGCCCGCCTCGGGAGCGATGGGAAGCCCGTTCGCAGCGAGCTTCATATTCACATATTTCATCATTTCGCGCTCTTCATGTGCGCGCTGAGAACTCGTTTGATCGACTGTAAATCCGAGGGAAAGGTTGTAGTTCATCGTTTGCCAACTTAGAAGGCCTGACAATTTGGCTGAATTTGCTTCCCTCACTCGAATGGAGGTCGCTGGTTCTAGTTTTGTCAGGGCTAATGAAAGGAACTTGGGAACGACGTGAGCAACGTCATTGGCAATTGTATCGAATTCAATTCTATTTTTCTTCACCAGCAATGTGAGTTGTTCAACTTTGATTTGCTGTACCTCGCAATCAAAGAACACCTATACTTTGAAGTGTTCGCATCAAAATATTCTAATTTCTTTATTTCTCGGCTGGCGAGCGGTTGAGCTGACGGTTAACCTGCAATTCGATTCGGGCGCGTTCCTTGGAAGTTCATGATGTCGCGGGCGCTCGGAGATCAGAATGCGAATTCTCGTTGGTTGGGACGATGCTGAACAAGCAGAGTTATTGCGACTTTATCTCAACGTCGATGACAGCGGCGTTCTGGTGACAACAAATCATGAACATACTCTTAAAGCGGTCGAGTCCAATCAGATCTGGGATGCGATTCTCATCACAACGACATTCCCCGATGTCGATACCGCTTACAACGTTTTCGAAAAAATTCGCGAAATCTGCCCGGAAACTCCACTCATTGGTGCATGTCAGCAAGAGGATGTGTACAAGATCGCCCGCTATCTGACGAACGGACTTCGTGCATACGTGATCCGTGACAAAGCGGGCGATTATATGTTTCTGCTGACCGCAATCATCGAAGGAGCAGTCAAGCAGGCGGAAGCTGAACGCGAGCGACAAATCGCCGAGAAGCTTCGACGGGAAGTTGACTCGGTTCGGCAATTGCAAGAATCGATCATTCCGCATGATATCTCAACGCCTGAAGACTACGGCATCGTTGCGCGGTATGAGTCTTCTCAAATTCAAGTCATTGGCGGGCAACCGGTCACCATGGCGGGTGGAGACTACTACGACGCGTTTACTCTTCCCGATGACTCTATGATCCTGCTGGTCGGTGATGCCTCTGGACACGGAATGAAAGCTTGCATGTCGATCATGACGATGCATACTTTGATCCGGATGATTCGCTACGACGAGTTCCGCGAGCCGGCTCATTTTGTTCGGTACGTGAATAATCAGTTGAGTCGTCAGGCGGTCGTCAACAACGAAGGAGGATTCATCACGCTGTTGTACGGAGTGCTGAACCCCAAAACACACGAATTAAAATGGGCCTCAGCGGGCCATCAGTCACCGGTTTTGCACAATCTTGAAACGGATGAGGTCGCTGAGGTCACAACCGATCTCGACGCTGCGGGATTGCCGATTGGAATTCTGGATGACGCTGACTATCAAACTCAAAGTACGATCATCCCTCCCAACAGCCGTCTGTTGTTGTATACCGATGGTTTAGTTGAAGCATTCCCGGCAGATAGCGAGGGCCATGATGAATTTGGCCTCAAGGGTGTCTCTGCGACCATGAAGCAGCACCGGAAATCACCACTCAAAGATTGCATGCAGGCACTCTTTGATGACTCACTGGAATTCACAAAGGGGCAAGGTCGTCATGATGATACGTCTGTGGTGATTGTGGAGCGTTCCTAAAATTGTGGAACGCTCCTAAAAGAGTTGCTATCCACACATCACTTGACCAGTACTTGTGACCAGTCGCTTACTTCTGTTCGAGCGGCGCTGAAATTTCCAGCAAGTCAACGGCGGGGTGGCGATTGCAGAAGATCGTCGCCAGCCGTCCGTATGTGGTGGCCCCTTCTTTCATTTGCAGGGCCTCGGCTAATTTCGATCCTGCAGTCACTTTCAAGATGGCGCCCAGGTCGATGTGTCGGAGAACATTGTGCGTGATCAAAACTCGCCCGAGCGGAATTTGTCTGCTCTGGATTTCATCGCGAACTTTTTTGGTCACATATTGAAAGTCAAAACGGACAATTCCAAATTGTACCGGTGTTCCATCATCTGAGCGGTTTAGAATAATTTGTCGTGCGTAGATATCTCCATCAGAGACTTCCTGTAGCACTTCGACATTGACGGAACATCCATGGTACTTTTCCATCGTCACGGTCATGTGATGATCGTGAGCCAGCATTTGCTTGTATGGCTCAGGAGTCAGCGCCGAGGAAACATGCTCCACCTCGCGGATCAAGTCTTCGTTGTGAGGGATTAACGATGTCAGTCTTTGTAGTTCGTCTGTCGGATTCACAATGCTGCCAAATATTCAATTGATTGACTCTGGTGAAGGAGCGATTTTAGTCGCATCATCGATTCGATAGAAGTCAGATTGCAACACCGACAGAGCTGTGTAATTTGAAGATGCCGATTTTCTTGTAGAAAACGAGTTAAGAGAATTTTCGAATGTTTCTTGTCTCAAGTCTAAAATGTTCACTTTTCTCAGTATCTAAGAGAGCGATGTCAAATTTCTGGATCAGTTTTAATAAGTCTCTCATCGGCGCAACACTACCAGCCAGTCTTCTTTTGCCTCTTCTGGCGGGGGGCCAATTTCGATTTGCTCGCCTGCTTTGATGGATTTGACATCAGCTGTTTTCAGTGCTCCGCCGGTTCGGGGATTGAACCATTCGACCTGGAATTCACCGTCAGCTTGTGACAGGTCAATTGTTGAAGTTCCGCCGTTTGGAAGGTAGATGAGATAGATTTCGTTCTCCTTGGCGAAGCAGTATTTGGAGACGTTGTGCTCGGGATTGCCGACGAGTTGGTCGGCGTTTTTCATTTCCCAGAAAGGAATCTGATTGTCGTGAAAGAAGTTGATTGCGATGCGGCAATAGTCCCAGGACTGGTCACGGCTGCGCCAATCTTCGCAAACGATGTCGTTCTCATCAAACTGATACCCGAAGTAGTATTCGTTGCCGGCTCCGCCTGCCATCAGCGTTCCCCACAGCGTTTGTTTGCGGACCTTGTGTTGTGTGTAGATCATGTTCCCTTTGCGGTCATGCCCGTCGAATCCCTTGTAGCCCAGATCGGGGCACTGAGCATGTGCGGCACTCCCTGATTCGTCAAAGGCGACAATCCAGGGCTTGCCTGCTTCGGTTGACAGGTTCACCCATTTCAAGGTTTGCGAGTGTGTCGTTTCCAGTGAACTGTTTTGCAGCGACACTCCCGTTAATTTCGACTTGTCCCCTAACAATGGACGATAAACTTTGTCCTGCTGATCTGGGAATGTGTGAATCACAATGTTGTGATTGTAGGCGTCGAGCATGGCAATTTCATTGATCATCGCCTGTTGCTGGTCTGTTGTTTGAGTGTTCTCTTCACCCAGATTCCAGTTGAGCGCCAGATTGTGACCGAAACGGGCAATCATTTCTCGGCAATAGAGTTTTCGTTCATTGCCGAGTTCGCCACCGTCGAGGCTCTCCGGGATTGATCCAGAATTGTTTTTTCCTCGCTTGTTGTCATCGTTTTCAGTCTCTTGCAACTTGAAGTGTAAATACATCCCTCGCTGCGTTCCGTGATCGAAAACAATTCCCCATTGATCAAGCTTGCTGCAATCGTAGTGGAACTTTTCGTTTCGCTCTGCAAACGGCCAGACGTTGTCACCATCGCCCCCTGCGTTATATGTGAGAAACGAAAACGCATTACAACCTTTTCCGGAAAGGTAATTGACCGCACCGATCAAGCCTTTGCCTTTACCATCTTTCCAGCTTGGATCGCCCTGCTTCCAGTCTTTGAGATGCGGCTCCCATGTTTTCAGAGGAGCCTTCCTGGGATTGCCAGCGACGGTGTTGTCGAAGTCCGCAAACGCGAGCAAAGTTTCGGGAGCATCGGCACCTGCTTTCAGGAAATACTGTTTCGAACCGGCAAATTGAAGATACCGCTTTCCGACATACTGCAACCGCCCATGTGCTCGCAAATCTCGGCCTTGCTTATCGCTTTCGGTGATCTTGAACGTTCCCGTTTTTCCATCGAAGCCAGCGAGCCGGTTTGAATTGGCAACCGGGTTCAGCGCAACATCTTTTCCTTTTGCGAAGGAGATTTCGTATGTCCACTCTCCGGTTCGATCAGGAGCAAAGTGGGCCCGCCAGACAGTTCCCGCTTCTGCGGAAGTGTTGGCTGCGTTTCCATCAGCTGCAAAGAACCCAGGAATGTCATACTCAGTTCCGTCGGAGTGGGTGAAGAGAACATTCATCCGGTAATCAGTAAACGGATTCGGATTCTGATCTTTCTCGTGAGCAAATGGCCCATCGAGATTGATCGTCACTTTGTGCCACTGTTTCAACTCGCCAGCTACTGTGACGCTTCCGTCGCCATCAGGTTGGCGAGGAGTTCGATTCGGTGCAGCCAGAGCAACGACGGGAAACGCTTTCGGAAGAGCTCCGGTTTTGACGACCGTTTCGGGGCCGGCGTCGTTGGGACGCGGAAAGTCTCGGTCGAGTGTCATGAACCATTTGTCAAACTCGAATCCATCCTCCCGCATCGAGAAGTGAATCACATGTTCACCCGGTTCTTTGATGTCGAGGAAAATCTTGTACGGCTCGCCGCAATGTTCTTTTTGCGTCCGTTGTTTGCTTTCCCAGCGCCAGTTGTTCTTTCCCTGACACCACTGTAATCGCTGCCCGCTCGCGGGCCATTCTCCATCGAGTCCCACATGCAGGCCATTGTCCTCCGTCCCTGTTGAATAAGCTCGCACCCAAACGTAGTACCTGCCGGGAGTGTTCACATGAACCTTGTAAGAGAGGACAGCCAACTCTCCCGGTGCTGGAGCGAAATTCTGGCCCTTGATGAGTTTGTCGTCGTGAGTCCTCCGCGTGTCGGGAAGAATTTCCAGATATGCCCCACCACTGGCCCCAGCGACATGAGCAGGGTCGCCATCCGGTTGGATTGACGGCGTCTGCTTCGTATGCGTCAGATAAAATGCTCGAACGTCCGTTTTTGCCTGCTTGAAAAAATGCTCCGCCTCAACAGCGAGGAGTCCATCTTCCTCAGCGAAGACGAGAGAATTTTCAGCAATAGGATTACTTGCGGAAAGACTTTCCAAAGGCATCAGCGATAACGCCAAAAGGGACACCAGTGAAACGTGGAGGGACCGATTCATGGACATCTTTCATTTGAACCAAGTGCAACGATTGCTGTACAACGATTGCTTGACCATTCAGCAATGTCGCATCAACCCTTTATAATCTGATCCCTGTGGCAAAGTGAAGCGACCGAAATGAACCCGAAAACAGAAGCCATCCTTTTCCAGTGCCGTCTCTAGTCTTTCTCGAATTGCTATTCGCTGTGAGGCAGAACGCGAACAGTCTCGTGGAAGGGAGTGATTTATCTTACGAGAAGCACACTTCACGGACACAAGAAAACACGAAAGTGTTTAAGCTACGAATTTATTTGAAAACTCACTATTGTTGTCTCTGATGACTGATGACGAACTCATGATCCTGATTCAATCGGGAACTGTCGAAGCATTTAACACTTTGGTCGCAAAATACCAGGGAATGTTGATTGGCTTCTTCATGCGCAACACACGGGATCTGCAACTTTCGGAAGATCTCGCACAAGAGACACTCCTGAAGGTCTATAATCAGGCATGGGACTATCTGCCGTTGGGACGGTTCCGTGGATGGATGTTTCGCATCGCCAGAAATTTGTTGATTGACAATGTGCGAAAGAGGTCAAACGATGCACTTGTTCAGGCAGTGAAGCGTCAGCCAAGGGAAGAGAATGATGTCATGGCCCGGATTTCCCAGGATATTCTCGGCCCTGAGGAACGGGTTCAAAATCAGGAATTTTCGAGTCTGATTGATGAACTGCTGTCAGAAATCCCAGAAGATCAACGGCAAACCTTTACATTGCACCACTATACGGGACTCAGCTTGCCAGAAGTGTCGGAGATCATGGAGATTCCGTTGGCAACGAGTAAAAGCCGATTACGACTCGCCAGAGAGAAACTCGCCGAGAAACTCAGGGCCCGAGGATTTGTTCCACCGAAACTCGTGAGTTCTGAATAGTCTCCTGTTGAATTCATGAGACTTTATTTTTCGAAAATTCACCTGATTTCCAATTTGCGATGATCCGTGACAAACAGCCAATCGTTTGAATTCCCATCGCCCCGATCACTTCAGGGCCTATCAGAGAGAACCATGCCTTACTTCAGCCGCCTGACCGACATTGTGACCTGCAACCTGACCTCCATTCTGGAACAGGCAGTCGACAAGAAGGCTGCCTTGGAGGAGATCATCTTTGAGATGAAAGAAGGGGTTTCCGGTGCAGAACGGAGTGTAAAGACTGCTGGGACCAATGTTTCTCAGCTTGAGGTTGAAATCGGTGAGCAGCGGGCAGCCATCGGAAGTTGGGTCCAATCTGCTCAAGAGGCTCTGGCAATGAATGACGAAGCCAAAGCACGGCAGGCACTTGAGCGAAAACACGAAGTGGAAGACCTGATCGCTGGTCTTGAGCAACAGCTTGAAGCTGCGATCTCCACACGTGATCACTTGCGAACAATGATGAACGCGCTTCAGGCTCGACTCGCCGATGCGAGCCGTCGACTCAAAATGCTGAGTGACGGTGAGGATGCCACTGAAGAATCGCAGTCCTCGGATTCATCAGCCAATTTGGAGGCTTCACCAGATCGCCAAGGCCGTGTTGATCAGGAACTTGAGGCAATGCGGAAGCAAATGGAAGTCAAATAAGCCCAGGTTGATCAATATGGAGGTTGATTCTGCAAAATTCCTCCCTGTGATGGCGGCAACGCTTGACCAATGACAATCATCTCTCAAAATCTCGGATGACGCGAACCCAAGGAGACGTTTACGAGTCCTTGAATGCGGTTCGGACTCCACAATCTGTTTCCAAACACCCTTCAGACCTGAACAGCCAATCCATGCGCCTTTCAAATACCGTTAAAACGCTCAAGCCATCCGCCACAATTGCGGCAGCGACCAAAGCCAAAGAACTCAAGGCGCAGGGAGTGAAAGTCTTTGAGTTCACGCTCGGCGAACCCGATTTCACGACTCCCGAACACATCTGTGAAGCGGCACGTCAGGCAATCGCAGACGGGGAAACGCACTACACGCCAGCTGCGGGAATTCCCAAGCTGAAGCAAGCCATCTGTGATAATTATCAGAGAGAGTACGGCCTGAGCTACGAGCCTTCGCAGGTTGTCGTTTCAAACGGGGCGAAGCATTCGATTCATAACGTCCTGACCGCGCTGTGCGGCCCCGGTGATGAAGTGATCATCCCGACCCCTTACTGGGTCAGCTACAGTGCCTTGGTCGAGTTAACAGGTGCAACTCCCGTTCTGGTTCCTACAACACAAGAAAGCGGGTTTTGTCTTTCTGCTGAGCAATTCGAAAATGCGATTACCGAGAAGACTCGCCTGTTGATGCTCAACAATCCGTGCAATCCAACCGGAGCAGCCTATCCTGTTGCGACTCTGGAAGCACTCGCGAAAGTTGCTGTCGAGAAGCAGATCCCTGTTCTCTCAGACGAAATCTACGAGAAGCTCATTTACGATGGAGCTGAGTTCCGCTCTTTCGCATCCTTTGGTGAGGATGTCAAAGACCTCACGATCATCGTCAGTGGTGTCAGCAAAGCGTATGCGATGACCGGATGGCGAATCGGTTGGACGCTCGCTCCTGTCGATGTCACGAAAGCGATGAGCAACCTGCAAAGCCAACAGACATCGAACCCATGCAGCATCAGCCAGTTTGCCGCAATCGAAGCCTTGAATGGCCCGCAGGAATGTGTTGGTGAAATGCTTGAGAAATTCAAAGAACGGCGCAAGTATGTTCTTGATCGATTAAACAAGATTCCGGGGCTCAGCTTCGCCACACCGGGAGGCGCGTTCTACGCCTTCTTCGACGTCAGCAGCTACTTCGGCAAACCTTTGTTGGGCGGAGTGACCGTCGACAATGCGACAGATTTTTGTACCGCACTTCTAGAGCAGGCTCAAGTTGGTCTTGTCACCGGCGACGCCTTCGGTGCCCCGGGATATGTTCGACTTTCTTTTGCGACCGATCTGGAAACACTTGAACAGGGTTTGAACCAACTCGAGAAGTTCTTGAAAGGTTAACGGTCGTAGCTCGTGACCGTCGTAGCTCGTGACCATTGTCTCGAGCAAAAACATTCCGAGTGAAGATTCTCTCCGCTGCACACAAGCATGTGTGCAGCGGATTTTTTCTAGAACCAGTCCGAAAACCTCTGGAATAGCCGCTTTCTCAACGTTTGAGAGAGCAATTTCAAGTTTCAGGATCAGTTCTATAATTGCGTAAATCCAAAACCGTCGACTTGGATGGCCGTCAGTAAGCAAACGATCGCTTGCACTGTAAGCAGTGCAACTGGGATCACGCGTCGTTGCCACGTCCCATTTGCAGTCATCAAGCTCTTGATGACTGGGGCTGCTGCCAGAAGTGCATACGGCATCAGGAAGATCCACAACCGGGCTGCCTCTCCCATATTCTTTCCGCTCGCCCAAAGCACAGCCCAGATGAGAAGGCCGGAAAAGATCCAGATCTGCTCGCGATACTCTTTCTTCACGAGAAAAGCGGCTCCGAGAATTCCACAAATCGTTATTGGAACTCCGATCGCGAACGAACCTTCCAAAAGGTTCACATAAAGCCAATCGAGGTACGTACGAGAATTGTGGTCGTAGAAAACGGAGTGATTCTTGAAGTTCTGAATCCAGACGGTGAACAGGTTCACATCAATAAAATAATAGAGCAGACCAACGTAACTGACTCCAGCGATGATTCCGCCAATGGTCGGGTGAAGTCCCGTTCTGTTCCGTGAAAACGAGTACATCATCTGCAGAAACAGGATGATTCCAACAGTGAAAAATGCAAGACTCAATGAGGCAGCGAAGACAAAGAGAATCGCAGTCAGAACTCCCCAAAGAGTGCTGTTTTTCTCTAATGCTTTCACCCAGAAAAGTTGGAGAAACATCGCCAGACATGGGAATGCAGCATCTGATTTTGGCAGGAAAATGATCATCGCCGGAACCAGCAACCACATCCCCGCAATCATCCTCGCAGTTGAGGTTGATCCGAACTGGCTGACGAGCATGTAAAGCGGAACCACTGTAAACACAGAGACGAATTGAGTGATCAAGACCGACAGCCACAAAGCTGCGGACTCGCCTTCAGTAAGCGGTCGACCGCTTCTCGCCTGTTCCTGAGAGATGAATTGCAATGCGGATCGCACCGACTCCGGAGCAGTCTTCATCACCGTACTACTGAGCTGCTTATTTCGATTGCACTCGTAAATCAGAACACGATGAAGGGTCGTCAGTCCCGGTGGATGCGTGCCGATGTGCAAATAGTTTTCGGGGTTTGACTGATCGCTAATACTCTTTTCGTACTCAGAAAGAAAACGGGGTAAGTTGTGGGCTTCATATCTTGCTTGATGGTAATAGCCCGACGTTCGGGGATAGAACATCACAAAAACGCCACGACCGAGCCCACCTCCCAGTGGCGTCACGCTTTGAACGGCGACTACCCATCCGAGGCCGAGGACAATCAGTCCTGCTAACCAGAAAAAGGTTCGAGGTTTCTTCTGTTCCTGTCTCGTTGACCAAACGAGATACCCCACGAGCAGTCCGGCAGCGATGACCGCCGGGAACAGGTTGAGGAGAGACCCCAATCGCTGTGAGACGCGAGGCCAAACCCATTCACCTGAGACTCCCAACGGAATCTCAGTGAACCACAACACCCAGATCTGGAATGATGCCCCGACGAGACAAAGTACAAGTACCAACCACGGAAAGAAGTGGTTCGCACGTGCTTCAGTCGGACCTGCGGTTATCTTTTTACCAGGCACTCAGCGTCTCGATATTCAAAGCTAGAGCAAATCCAGAATTGGTCTCTACGTTCTGCCTCGTGGGAAGCAGTCTACGAAGTCATGAAAGTGATCTTCATGGATACGATAAGCATTGAAAAGCTCTAATCCAGAAGAGCAATCACGAGTCCGCTGCGTACTTTGGGATCGAACCAGGTCGATTTCGGAGGCATAAATCGATTCTGGTCACAGACGTCAACGAACTGATCCATTGTCACAGGTGCCAGCGAGATCGCCAATTCGAAGTCGCCATTGTTGACACGCTCCACGAGGTACTCGGAAGTCTTATTTCCGCCGACGTAGTTGATGCGTTTATCACGGTTGTCAGACATACCGAGAATTTTGTCGATGATGTGTCGCTGCACGATATCTGCGTCGATGGACTCAGCAGCATTCTCTGGATCATAAGATCCTTCTTTTGGTGTGAGCTCGTACCACTTTCCAGTCAGGTAGACACCGAGTTTGTGAACGGAATCAGGTCGATAGGTTTTTGCATCAGCCACTTCTGCGACATTGAAATTCTCGGCAGCCTGTGCCAGAAAATCTTCTGCTGAAACACCATTCAAAGGCAACAGACGGTTGTAAGGTTCGAGCCCGAGTTGCTTCGTCGGAAAGAAGACGGTGAGGAAGTAGTCTTTTCCGAGTGCCGCTGCTGCAGCGCTGCGATGATTTCCATCAGCGACATAGGCAGCCGGTTCAGCCGCTAACAAGTCGATGAGCCCCTTCTGCTCAGCAGCATCAGTCACCAGCCAAACGCGATGTATGTTGCCAGCTTCGTCGGTCGCCTCGTAGCTGCAATCGCGACCATTGCTGATTGATTCCATCGCAGTTTGTAGCGATCCAGCAGAGTCTTTGACTGCGAGATTCACAGTTCCAATGTAGGCGTTTGTCGCATCGATTAACTGGGCTCGGCCGTTCGCTTTTTCGGGACGAATCCCTTCATTACGAATGATGGTCCCGTGAGGTGTTTCCTCGGTACGAATTTCCTTCGTTGCGGCGTATCCACCGACTCCAAGTTGTGGAGCGTCCGGTCGTTTGGGAGAAGTGATTTCGTAAATCCAGAGCAGGTTCTGAACTTCTTTCGAGAGGGAACTCTTGATGAGCTCCTGCATTTGCTCACCAGAATGCTTCAATGCCTCTGGTCCACCTTCTTCGCAAGCGTTGGCAAGGTCGTCCGTATGACAATGCGCCATGGTGATGCAGAGAACATTGTCGGGTTTCTGCTGAATGAGATCCCAAATTTCTTTGTCGCTTTGAAACTCATCGTAGTTGGGAGCACTGATGCGATGAGCAGCTTCAGAGTCGACAGGGACGAGGGCACGCGTGACGGGATGTAGAGTGACCATGTTGAGCTTAGGATTTCTGGTAGAGTGAGTGGACAAAAATGATATTGCGTCCTATCAGTTTTCAGCGAGAGTTTCAAACGATAGACAATGAATCGCAAAATGTTTGCGAAAGATACTGAGTCAGAGACTTGAAGTCTCTGGTCGACTCGAATTTCAGACAAGGAGAATCGCGTGACGCCACAGGAATTTCGCAGCGTGTTGAGCCAAACATTCGACGACGAAGTGTTGACGCGATCAGAGCGGCGCGCCCTGACAGCTGTCCTGAAAGAACTGAAACCTGCGGAGACGGAACTTGATGTCTATCGCCACGAAGCGTTCGACCTTGCACGTGAGATGCTAACTTCCACACCTGACCAGAAGAAGGTCATCGACTGGCTGGAAGATGTCGTGCGGCTCCTCAAGCCGGCTCGGGAGAACGGAAAGGCAGTCACCACCGAGGCATACTTCAGCCCCGGTAATAAGTGTCGGAATCGAATTCGCTCCTTGCTCCGGCAGTCAAGGTCGTCGGTCGATATCTGCTTGTTCACGATTACAGACAATGAAATTTCCGACATCATCGCCGAGACTCACAATCGCAAGGTCCAGGTTCGCATCATTACCGACGATGAAAAAGTGGATGATGCCGGCTCGGACATTCAGCGATTGTTGCACGCAGGGGTTGAGGTTCGTCTCGATAGTTCACCGTACCACATGCATCACAAATTCGCCCTGTTCGACGAATCGATCCTACTCTGCGGAAGTTACAACTGGACCCGATCCGCGGCAGAGAAAAATGAAGAGAATATCGTGGTGCTTAACGACGAACATCTGGTGACGAAATTCGGAACTGTGTTCAACGAATTATGGGATCAATATGCCTGAGAGCGACAAGTCTTGTCGCAAGAAAACAAGTTGAAACAAACACAAAACAGGCATTTGTGGTAGGATTGGGGGCTACAAGTGATTCAAGCATAGAGGTTTTATGGATTATTCTTCTCGTTTTCGTCTATTGGTCGTCTGGTTCTTTCTCGTATTTGTGACTGGGGCATCGCTCGTTGCTCAGGAGGTTCCAAAGAAGCCCGATTCCGAGTCGGCGAGCACAATCCCGCAGGGAAAGCCGGCGCTCCCGACCATTTCAGAACTGACGGATCAGCGGCAAGTTGCTTCTCAAGATGCTGATCTCAGCGAAGACGTGCGTGGGCAAATCGACGCCCATTTCGCCAAAGCGATCGAGAACCTTCAGGTAGCCAACCAGTCAGATGAACTGATTGCAAAACTTCGAGAAGAGCTCGATGGATCCCCACAACGTGTGATGGCGCTTGAGAAAATCCTGGAAAACCGCAAAACCGAACCGAAGTTTTCTGAAATCAATTTCGATGACGTGACAGAGCTGGATCAGCTCACCAAGCACTGGCAAGACGCTGAAGAAAGGGTCAATGATCTTGAAGATGAGTTACAGAAACTGACCTTGGAACGTGATCGTCGAAATACGCGACGCCCTCAACTCTCGGAACTCCGCACGCAGCTGGAGCAGCAACTTGAAGAGACCACCGCGAAAGTGGCTGCTCCACCTCCTGAAGAAGAAAGTCTGGAACTGACGACAATTCGTCAAACGAGACTCCAAACCCGACTACATCGTCTTCGTCGAGAAATCGCTCAGATTGAACAGGAAATTCGCACCTACGAAGCGACATCGCGTCGCTGGACGCTCGAACAGGATCTCAAAACGTTAGAACTGCAAGAAGCAGAACACATTGCTCAGGTGTGGCAACAGCGGCTTGCAGATGTTCGGATGGAACAAGCGGAACGTGAAGAGAAAGAGGCGACTCGAGCGTTGACTTTGTCGCATTCATCTATTCGAGACGTTGCGAAGCGTAATTCAACACTTGCGAAAGAGAACAGTCTGTTGACTGACACTCTTCAGACGACTCAGGCTGAGTTGGATCAGGTTCATTCTCAACTCGATGCAAGGGAGGAAGAGTTTCGAGCGTTGCAGGAAAGAGCGGAAGCAGCGGAGTATTCTCAGGCAGTGGGCGTACTCTTACGAAGTCGTCGAGTCACACTACCAGATCAAGACGTGATGCGCGCCCGGATTCAGAACCGCCGCAATGAGATCAATTCACTCAACTTGCAGTTGATGGAATGGCAAGCAGAACGAAAAACGTTGGTCGATCTGGATGCTGCAACGATGCGGATTCTTAACACTCTTGAAGATTCTACCCGGTCCGCCAACCTGGAAGACTTACAAGAGCAGGTTCGAGAACTGCTGACTTCACGCTTGAAAATCTTAAGCAATCTCACAGCGAACGGAAGTTCAAAACTCGATCTGCTTGTCCGGCTCGACAGTACAGAGAAACGCCTACTCTCAAAAGTTGAGCATGAAGCTCAATGGTTGGCAGAACACGTTCTGTGGGTCCGCAGTACAGGCGTTCTTGGAACACACCTAAGCATGTTTGCCGATGCAACTCGCATTCTGGCATCTCCGATGCAATGGCAACGCTTCCGCGAAATCTTGTTGAATGATCTCAGCCGGAATAGCTGGGTCTGGGTTTTGTGCTTCATCACAACTGCCGGACTTTTTGTTCTTCGATCCAAACTGAAGTCCCTGGTCAAGAAAATTGGAGAACTTGCAGAACGTCCGAATTGCGTCACGATTCTCCCCACGCTGAAAACGCTCGTATACACGTTACTCATTGCTCTTCCGATTCCGTTGCTTGTTTATAGTTTCGGTTGGCGGATGGTGTTTCTCAGCCAAGGTGAAAACACTCTTCGTACAATCGGGGAGACCTCACAGCTCATCGCCTACATCTGGTTTGTTCTGGCGATGTCCCGGCAAGTCGCACAGAACCACGGCCTTGGTGATGCACACTTCGAGTGGTCCGACAAATCTCTATCAACGATCCGGCAAACGATGCGGATGCTGGAGATGACGTTGATTCCGGCTCTCTTCGTGTTGATTTTTACTGAGAAATTTGGGGACGATGACATCGCTGCGACATTCGGCCGCGTGGCGTTTATTGCCTCAATGATATTTGTTGAACTGGCTCTTTATCGACTGGTGCGACCATCGAGTCCGATTTTGCAGAATCTTGGACAGGAATTTCCCGAGTCACTTCTCTGGAGAGCTCGTTGGGTCTGGACGACAGTTTTACTCTTCGTCCCAGTCGCATTAGCGATCATGTCTGCGACCGGTTTTCACTACACCTCAATTCAATTGACTCGACGCGTCGCAACGACGACCGGCTATACCCTCATCATCGTGCTGGTCATTTCGTTCCTCTTCCGCTGGTTGTTGGTGACTTACCGTAAGTTAGCAATTCGTCGTGCACAGGAACGCAGAAAACAGATTTTGCAGGCGGCACAGAATGAAAATGACCAGCCAATCCCCCCTGATGCTACTCCCGAACTTCGACTGACAGACATCAATGTTCAGGTCCGCAGCTTACTGCGATTGACCGGCGGCGCAAGCTTACTGGTTGCTATGTACATGATTTGGAGTGATGTCCTCCCGGCACTGGGAGTTTTGGGAAGAATTTCGATAGGCTGGGATAATGGAATCGCTGGCCTCTCCTCAGATGGCCTTCCGATTCCTGTCACAGTCGCTGATTTTCTCACTTCAGTGACGATTCTTGCACTGACCCTCTTCGCTTCGAGTAACCTCCCCGGACTGTTGGAAATTTCCATTCTGCAACGACTCCCCATGGACGCAGGGGCAAGATATGCAGCGAGTACGGTTTCTCGTTATCTCATCGTCGTGACGGGACTGGTCCTCAGTTTTCGTGGGATTGGAATCGGATGGTCGAGCGTGCAATGGCTTTTGGCTGCGATGAGTGTCGGGCTCGGATTCGGCTTGCAGGAGATCTTTGCAAACTTTGTTTCCGGGATTATTTTATTGTTCGAAAGACCGATTCGAGTTGGCGATACGGTGACAATCGGTGAGATCACAGGGACCGTCACGCGCATTCAAATCCGAGCGACAACTGTCCTCGATTGGGACAACAAAGAACTCATTGTTCCAAATCGGGAATTTGTGACCGGGAATCTGGTCAACTGGACACTCTCAAGTCCCACGCTCCGCGTCATCTTGAAAGTTGGCATTGCATACGGAAGCGACACACGGCTTGCAACAAAACTTCTCTACGAAATTGCCGAGAAGAATCCCAACGTTCTCGATGAACCGGAACCGGTTGTTGTCTTCTCTGAGTTCGGTGACAGTACGCTAAACTTAGAGTTGCGCCTCTACGTCAATGGCCTGTTCACATACCGTCGACTCAAGCATGAACTGAACACAGCCATTGATGACCTGTTCAAAGAACATTCGATCGAAATCGCATTCCCTCAACGAGATCTTCATGTCCGTTCGATGCCTGCAGAAATGTTGAACCTCGAACAGAACAACTCTGACCTGCCGGACCTGAGTGAGATCCCCTCGACCAATTAATGATCAATTTCTCACAATTGCATGGCTTCGCCGGATCTCTTGGCGTTGGTCAAGGTGTTGCATCATTTCTTCAAATCATCACTGAATATGGTTCTGCTCTTGAGCTTGTACTGGCGAACCTTCATCCAACGATGACGCATACTGAGACTCTGCTGGTGCGTTATAATCCTCTTGGCTGCAGTGGGTTGCAGCTTTGTGGTGTGTTTTTTGAGTATCTTTTGCGGCTGAGTGATTCTTTGATTTTGGACTATCTTTGATGAAAGGCGTTTTTTTCTGAGAAAACGTGTCACATGCTTTTTGATTCTCCGCTGAGAGTTTTACCGGCCAACAGGGCCAACACCAAAAACTCAAAACAACAGACCGGAGAATGAAGATGTTTCGCTCAACCCTCAACTGCCTGTTCACTGTGACTGTTTTCGCTGGTTTCTTCGCTGAAACATCTTTGGCTGACTCAAGATCCAACTCGGGCCGTAGCAACTCATCATTCAACCGCTCATCATCATCTTCCCGCAGCAGTTTTGGTCAGCGTAGTTCAGGTGGCTCGTCTTCATCACGATACAAAAATTTCTCCGGGAACCGATCAAGCTCATCGAATCGGAGTTTCAACGGCAATCATCATGGAAGCAGCCACCATGGGAGCAATCACGGCGGGCATTTCAACTCTCATCACAAATTGAATAATCACCATGGCGGACACTTCAATTCACACCACAACAACCGTCATTTTGGAGGGCATCACTTCGGTGGTCATTACAACAACCATCACAACTCGCACCACAATTCACACGGACATTTCAAAAGCCACAACAATCATCATGGCGGGCATCATGGTGGGCATCACGCGAGTCACCACAACAGTGGCCACAGCAACAACGGACACAGCAATCGATACTAAGCCGAACGAATGCAGCGTGAGATGAAAAATGCGATGAGCCGGACACAACTCGTGTCCGGCTTATCGCATTGATGCTCTAGCGATTCTCTGAAAAAGATGTCCTTGGCAAATCTCGTGGATTTGAGAGTTTCGTCACAAGAAAAGCACTCTTCACGGGAACAAGAGGCATGAGAGTGTTTTAGTCGACAGATTTTGCGAATAATGTTGGCTTGGTCTCGCGAAGAATTTCCAGAATGTTCTGTCGATCAGATTTCGTCAGGTTCTCGAATTCATCATCCTCGGGGGAGCTTTCTAGAACCTCGATAAGACGCTTTGACACATAATCCTTCATGATTATGGGTAAAGCGTCGAAAGCTTCTGAGTAAATTAAGTAGCTGCACGGGTATTTGAAGATGCGGGATTGCAAATCAAAATCGCGAAGCGACCGCCCTTTGGAGTCTCTTTTTCCACAAGATTCGAAATCCTCGCGAAAACTGGACACCCCTTGAATTGGAGAAGTTAACTGGAATTCGTCCGCAAACAACATGCAGGCAACGATTCTCTCACCCACACTGGCGACGCGTCTGTGTGTTGAATCACTGATATAATCTTCCTCGCGTTCCAAGGCTTTGTTCATCACAGTGTTGTAATGCAAAGCGCTGCGAGCTTCGAAATTGCCACGCGTTAACAAGTTGTGCAATTCGAGTTGATGTGCGAGAACCATCAATGCGACCAGATCGCTGGTCTCTTCCAGATATGGGGTTGTATCAACGAGATCGCTGATGTCGGTAAGGTTTGCACCGGTTTCTCTGTCCAGGGAATCGAGCCGGACGTTTTTCGGAGAAATGACATTCCCCATATGTCTCATCTCTCCATGTGTCCCGCTGACGTACCAAGCTCCAAACCGTTTCTCGAACGGGCTGGACTGTTTCGTGGTGTATGTCCCTGATCCATAGTGAGGTTGACCGGAACGGTCAGCAAATACAGATCGCATCAAATGTCCCGGGACCCCTTCTGTTCTCGAAGAAGCATGGCACGTAATGCACTGCCCTTGGTCTCGGACCAGTTGAGGTCGATCAACTTTTGTCGTGTCGAGGCTGTAGAAGACTCCGCCCAGTTGAGGGTCGGCAGTCGAAATCTCAATGACATCCCCACCTTGAACAAAGCCGACGTAAGTGTCGTCGTTGAAGTAGAGGGCGCGCGGTTTTTTAGGAGTGATACGGCGAAGTTGCAGGCTTGTTTTAGAGAAGACGAGCATTTGTGAAGAGCGAGGAATCTTCAGAGCGTCCAGGATCGCTGGAAGGTAGCCGGTCTTTTCATCGTACTTCAGTTCGAGCTTACCTTCGTCGAGTTGCTTTTGAAGCTGAGCGATAGAATCAGTGGGGGCCGAATCAGAGTAGTTGATCGGTGCTGCTTCAAACTCAAGCTGAGCAACCGCTGATGTGCAGTTCCCGATGATGATCAGCGAGGCGATTGCAAAGGTGTATCGGTTGAACGGCAGCATTTTCGGAGCTCCCAAATCTCAGATGAAACTAAAGCGGACCTGCGTGTCCATTTTAGCTTCCGATACCGCATCTGTCACGAATAGAATGGCAAGAAGAGCAGTTGATCTCAAAATCCCGACACGCCTGCGGACGGTGCTCATAGTGCTGACAAGCCAAAGTTTCAGGGTCGAACCACATGCAGGGATTTTCTTGCAGGTTGAATCGGATCTCCCAAGATGGCATGATTTCTGCGATCAAACCTTCGGGGACGTTTCGCAGCTTTGCTTCATGTTGTCCGTCAATCACCACAAAAGGTGGAACCGGGGTTTGCATACAGCAGGCTCCACATCCTTCACAACTCTCAATTATTGGAAGATTGGCAATCTCGGAGTGTTTAAGCATATAGGTCTTTTTTTTAGCGAGCAATAATTTGAGTTCAAAAAAAATGAGCCTCCGGGATCTGTCGCCAGAGGCTCTTTCGATTCTGTTAGAGACCGACTACGAAGTCGCGCCTTCTGTCTCTGCGTCTTCTGAAGATTCTGCTTCTTTTTCAGCGGCTTTCTTTTTCTTTTCTTCCAGTTCGGCAAGATACTTTTCAGGATCTTCGAGAAGAGGTCCTCGGCATCCTTCACAGCAGATGAAGATGGGTTGACCATCGACCATCACTTTGACAGGCGTTCCCATTCCACCAAGCTCACCACCAACTGGGCAGAATATTTGAGCTTCGACCAACGCTTTGTCTTCTGCAGAGAGTTCTGGCGCTGCTGCTTCACCAAGTTCGACATCTGTCACCTCTTCAGTCGCTGCTGGTTCGGTCTCAGTCGTCGTTTCGGATTTGTTTGCACATCCTGTTGCCATCCCGAGTGTGAGGATGAAACAGGTCAGAAGTTGCTTGTTCAACATCTCAGTATTTCCTTAAATCGAGTTTTGAATACGAGCTGAGTCTTGAAGCTGCGCTCGGTTGTTTAAAGTTGTTTGATTCGAGGCCTCTATTCAAATAGAGGCCTATGAGTTATCCAAGTCATGTTGTTCTGATAGGTCAGTGGTGTGCTCAGTAATGTGCTCAGCGGTGTGCTTTGTCAGGCACTATTCAGCCTGAGAGCCAGCCCGGTAACTTGGGACTGGTTTAGCAAATTCTGAGTCAATGACGCATGGCATCAGTATTTGGAGAGGCACCATACACTATTCTAGGAGATATATTCAAAATCACCAGTCAGAAGTGCTTGAGGAGTTCTTCAGGAACCATAATGGGAGGGATTTTCCCACTGTTTTATCGCTGGATGACAGTTTTCAGAAAAGCTCTGAATCAAACATGTCTGAACGACTTTCTATTTCGTTTCTGGCCGCAGCTCTGCTGCAACGAAATTGTCTTTCCCTGCAATTTCCTTGACTGCGGAAATTAGCTCGTCACCCTTGATCAGGCAGTCAGAGACTCTTGATTCTGTTGTGTTCTCAAGAAGTACACCGTACGGAGCGCAATCCAGAATAGAGCAGTTCGTAATGTTCACTCGTTTGCAGTTCTGGACATTCACAACTCCCTTTCCGAATTTGATACCTGTGATGTGATTCGCAGAGAAGGTGACACCTGTTGAGTTCTCAATCAGAATCGCGTCTTTGCTGAGGGCTCCATCTCCATAGTGGTAGCGCGGGTTCCGGTCGAACATGTTGCCTGTGACAACCACACTTTCAGACCCTGTGATCTTCAGGTTGTGTTCGTAGCCTTTCCAGACGGTGTTGCCTGTAATCGCGACACTGCGAGCGTTAGTGATTTCGATGTTGACGTGCACATCGGAAAGAACGTTATCCGCGATGGTGAGATGTCCATGACGTGTTTCGTCGGTGAACGGTCGCGGAGTGCTTTCGCCATGGTATCGAATGTTGGCGGAATTCGGTGAGTGGTGGTCGTGTTGAATCGTGCAACCGACAATAGCAACCTCAGCGACTGAGCCCCCTCGCGAGTCGAGTTCAATATTGGCACTGGGAGTTGAATCGGGACCGCCCATGTTTCCTTCAATATCACACGTTCCAATATGAATATTGCGGACGTCGCCTCCCTTGTTCACGATGCCTCCCAGCTTGTTGTAGCTGATGTGACAGCCGATGATGTTTGACTGGTGCAGGCTGACTTTGTCATAAAAAATACCGACACCACTGTTCTCATAGATATGGCAGTCAGCGATTAAGACATTCCGGTTGCGTTTGACAAGGTGGATGCCGTGATGCAATTTGCGGAGCACAACCCGTGTGATTGTGGCCTGCATTGTTCCGGTCACTTCGATGCCGTTTGCTTCGGGATGATTTCCAACGATTTCAACTCCTTCGACCATTGGCGATCGCTGATTTTTCCAGACATTCTCTTTCACTGTTCTGGGGGCGGCAGTCCCTTCATGTGTCCCGATGAAGCGAAACGCCGGACCTGGGCCATCCATGAGAACGGTCGCTGTTCCGTCTCCACTGATAGAAATGGGGCCGGTTTTGTCGAGATCGATTTCGATGGTTTTGGTAATTCGAAAAACGCCTTTAGGAAATGTGAGTGGTGCTTTCTTCTCCGAAATCCATTGATTGATCACAGTTGTGTTGTCGGTCGTTCCATCTCCGACGAGTTTGGGAGTGTTGGCTGCTTCCTGGGCTTCGGTAGTGCAAACTGCAATTCCCGAAATGAACATTCCGATGCACAGACACGTAAAGAGTCGTGAGTAATTGAGGCTGTTGAAAGTCGCGAAGCGTCTCATAGTGTTGTCTTCCAATTGGGGCAGTGTAATCGTCAGTGTTGTTAAGTGTTGTTGTTTTGTGCAGTCGTCAGCGAGGACGAAAAAAATACAAAGTCGGTTCGGAAGATACTGACATATCGTTCATCAGTTTTCGAGTGACTGTGCCGGGGGAATCCCCTTCGATGTGCGGAATCTTCCTGCATTCGGCATGAGAAATCATCGGATTAATCGGTGCAACTGTTTCTTCGGTGAGACTCTTTTAGCTCGTCAGTTCCGGTTGCCATGGTTTACGTGCTGAGATCCAGATGTTGATCATGCACATCTCTCATGAAGTGATAAAGTCGTATTGAGGTCTGAGGTCGTGTGGCCGCCCTGACGCCGACTTGATTCAGGTGGAACGAGATTTGGACCCATTGGAATTTTATGGAAGGACCAAGACCTTCATCTGTTATTCGTCCCGTCAAACTTTTACGGCGTCTCCAAAATGATCGTGCAGAATCAATGCTCAACTGGCAGGAATTGATTGCTCAGAGGTTGCAAGGTCAATCGCTCCCGCAGCTACCGTCTCGGATTCAGATTCCGCGTCCTCCTCAGTGCATCGCCGAATTTTTACAACTTGTTGACCGACCGAGCACTCCGCTGAATGAACTGGCATTGCTGATTGAGAAGGATTCAGAAATTGCCACCAGCGTTCTGCGGATTGTGAATGGTTCACAAATGATGCTGCGAGAGCGGGTCTCGTCGATTTCGCGCGCTATCGGAATACTTGGTCTTCAACGCTGTAAAATGCTTGTCATGAGCGCAGCCATTCAAGCCTCGATGAGCAAATGTTCGGGCTCGCACAAGCAGATGAGAAACCTGCTTTTAGAGTCTCAGGAACGTGCGTTATACGCTCGGCGAGTCTGTGGAATGACGGGCGGTGATCCAGAAGTGGCCTACATTTCTGCCCTGCTGCAAGATCTATTGCTTCCACATTTAATGGAAGCTCATTCCGAACTCTACGAGACCTACCGCCCCGAGAAAAACAGGCTCGTTGAACTTGAGAACGGCCAACTCAATGGTGATCACTCAATCTTCACGGCTGCGTTGCTTTCACAATGGAACTTCGCTGACGGTGTCGTCGCAAGTGTGGTGATGCACCATTCACATGATGAAATCTTGCGAAACGAATTACTTGTTCGCTCGGAAATTGGAGCTGTGGCAGTGAGCGGATTGCTACCCGGAACGTTTCAACAGGAACCAAAAGGGATATCGCTTTTAATGGAGTATCAAAAGCAAATCCCTGAATTTGATTTCTTGCAGGCCGCTGCAGACGTGGATGAAGAGTTGACTACGTTGATCGGAACATCGCCTATGAGAACAACACTCGGCGACCGCCTGAGTCGACTCGCCTGTGCCGCCATCCAAGAGAATCAGGAACAGGTGAGCTGGGTTGAGCGAACTCTTGGTAGCTATACGTTAGAAGAGAAGATCGGACAGGGAGGAGTCGGCGTCGTTTATCGCGCACGGCATTCCATGTTACGGCGACCGGCAGCTGTGAAGATGTTGAAGACCGCAACATTGAGCCAGCAGGTTCTGGAGCGTTTTGAAGTCGAAGCACACATCACCAGCGAGCTTTCAAGTCCGCACACAGTTCAAGTGTATGACTACGGAATGACGTCCGATGGAACGCTGTACTATGTGATGGAATATCTGAAAGGGATGAGCTTGAGCGAGCTCGTTGCGAATTACGGTCCCCTGCCGGAAGATCGCGTCATTCATCTTCTCTGTCAGGTTTGCGGCTCGTTGGCAGAAGCTCATTCAAAAGGGTTAGTTCATCGTGACATCAAAGCAGAAAATATTGCTTTGACAGTCTGTGGCGGAGCCCATGATTTTGTGAAAGTTCTCGACTTTGGACTGGTTGCAGTGAAAGATGAAATTCCTGATTTACCTGACTCTTGCAAGATTATGGGGACGCCTGCGTATATGGCTCCCGAAGCAATCCAGGCTCCCGATCTCGTTGACGAACGAACGGATCTCTACGCATTGGGAGCCGTCGCCTATTTCTGCATCACCGGAAAGTTGCTGTTCGAAAATCTGACGTTGCCTCAACTTCTTCGTGCACAAGTCGCTGAGACTCCAAAGTTCGGGGAGATGCCCTGCTCTGATGAGTTTCGAGCAATTATTCAAAGCTGCCTTCAAAAAAAATCGGCAGATCGCCCACAAGGAGTGATGGAACTGGCGAGCCAACTCGGCCGGTGCCAGGCTGCAAACTCATGGTCGTTTGAAGAGGCTCAACAATGGTGGAAAGAGCATGTAGACAGTTCTCGAAAGAATGCGTCCCATGTTTTGATTCCGAGTCTTGAAACGCAACTGGCTCCGACCAAGGATCAAGACGAAACTGTGATCTTCAGTGACTGATCATCTTTCGCGATCAGGTTGGATTGCGAGTCGGTCGTTTTACCCGAGACTGGGAACTGCGGGTTATCTCTTCTGGCACTTGGGGCAGTAGAAAGTAGAACGTTGAGCCTGAACGATTCGCCGAATTGATGAGGTCTCACAAGTTTTGCATGGCTCTCCTTCCTTCGCGTACACACAATGTTTGTTCTGGTACGATCCATTCTGATTCAGAGCATTTCGATAAGTCCCATCGTTCAGCGTTGAGCCTTCATACTGAATGGCTTCGTGAAGAATACGATTCATCGCTTTGTGAATCCGGTCAACTCGCTGACGCGAAAGCTTTGCAGCTTCTGTTTTCGGAGAGATCCTGGCTTCGTGAAGAATTTCGCTGGCATAAAGGTTCCCAACACCCGCAACCAGCTTTTGGTCCAGCAACGCAACTTTGATTGCTCGCTTCGTTTCTTTCAGACGTGCCAACAGTTCGTCGACAGAGATCTCCAAAGCATCCGGACCAAGAACGTGTTCTCCAAGGGCAACGTCAAATTCCTGATGCGACATCAATCGCAATGTTCCGAGACCTCGCCGGTCCCAAATCCAGACAGACTGCTTTTGCTTTCCGCGAGAGAGACAAAACTCGAACCTCAAATGTTCGAGGCTCGGCGGGTCGGACAGCAGTGCCAAACCGGTCATTCGAGGTTCAAAGACTATGACGTCCTCTTTGAACCGAATGACGATCCGTTTTGCCTTTCGCTCCACAGCCTCGACTTTCTGTCCGCGAACACGCTGTGTGAATTCATTAAGAGCTGGAGTGACGCTGAGCGGTTTTTTTGTACAGGGACAGGCCCGCAACTCTACGAGCTTGTAGCCTTGCATCGCGGGGCGGATTCCGCGGACCATCGTTTCAACTTCTGGGAGTTCGGGCATAAGAGCATCATCTTCGGGCGAATTAAGGGGGCGAACGTCGTCTGTCTCTTGAAGAACCTGATGGTCGTCAAATGCGTTTCATCAGAACATTCGGAATAAACCTCACAACGCTTGTAGCTTCTTAAGGAATTGTATCGACTGTTCTCATTCTTTTGACCCGTTTGAACAGTCTCCAGAGTACCGATAAACTTTCCTCAAAAGTTCTTGACGTGTGCATGACATAAGACGATGCTAGGAAATGGTGTCGGTTCACATGTTTAATCGTATGCACTGATATTCTACCGTCGCGACCCTTCTACCATTCCGTTGGAGTGACTGAACAATGAGATTTGAAATACTAAAACAACGCACATGGTCCGCAATGCAAATTGCGGCAGTATTGACGATGAGCGTTGTGTTCAATGTCCCGGTGTTCGCTCAGGATGCAGATGTCGCAGAGGGATTCTTTGCAGCTGGCGAATTTGCCGCTGGAAATGAAGCGACAACGCGACGAACGGCGGTTGTCGAGAAAGCTCGGCGTCAGACCCTTCAAGGGGGGACCGGAGCCGATTTCGATTCACTGATTGAATTGATTCAGGATCAGACGTCCGGACCTTGGTTCGAGATCGAGCAAGAAGGGGGAACAATCAGCGAGTTCGAAAGTGGAGTTCGTGTTGATCCAAACGGCGTTCTTGCAATGACTTCGAAGAAAGACCTGAGCGGCGTTCTGGCTGCAATGGGTATTAAGGCTCGCAAAGCTGCCTTGAATGAAGAGATGGCACGCCAGTCAAACTTGCGTCTCGTTTCACTGACTCGACTCGAAAAATTGATCGCTGAGCGAATCGCTAGCGGCAAGCCTGTTTTGGAATCGATGCAGCAACTGGCTGGTCTTTCTCAGGTTGAATACGTTTTTGTCTATCCTGAAACCGGCGAAGTCGTCATCGGCGGTCCAGCAGAAAGTTGGGAGTACAACGAGTACGGTACTGCCGTCGGCACCGAAAGCGGTCGTCCAATTCTTCAGCTCGATGACTTGGTGACTGTCATGCGAACCTTCAGCCCTGAAGGAATGAACATCTTCGGCTGCTCGATCGATCCAAAGCCAGAGAACATCAAAGCTGTGAAAGAATTCGCAGCCACATCACAGGCTCGCGGCCCGTTGAGCCCAGCCGGTGTTCGCCGCTGGTCCAGCAAAATCGGAGAGATTCTCGGATTGCAAGACATCACTGTTTACGGTGTTCCTGCGAATAGTCGAGTCGCCCGCGTGTTGGTTGAAGCAGACTACCGCATGAAACTGATCGGCATTGGCAAGCTCGAAGCTGGTTCAAACATTCCTGACTACTTCGAACTCCTCAAGAAAGACCCTGCTCTTGCGAGTGGTGGACTGGATGCCATGCGATGGTGGATGACCATGAAGTACGACGAAGTTCTTCACTCAGAAAACCAGAATGTGTACAAAATCCGTGGCTCAGCTGTGAAGTGTCTTTCAGAAAATCAGTACCTGAACGACAAAGGCGAACGAGTCAACACTGGAAAAGCAGAGCCTGTGAATCGTTTGTTCGCTCAAAACTTCACCGAGCACTATCCAGAACTTGCTGAAAGAGATTCCATTTTCGCAGACCTTCAAAGTGTCTTTGACTTGGCCTTGGTCGCTGCTTTGATTGAAAAAGATCAGCTTGATGACAAAGCAGGTTGGGACCGTGGCGTCTTCGCCGTGAACGGAGCCTACAATCCTGAGGCATATGCCGTCCCACAACAGACTGAATCTGTTGTGTCGCACCGCGTCTTCAACGGCAAAGATGTTGTTCTCCAAGTCGCAGGTGGTGTCCGAGCCGATTTGGCTTCCGTGTTGAAAGACACGCAAGTCGTCAAAACATCGCCAAGGCTCGATGGAATCGCTGATGCCGCAAAAGCAGTCGATGTCCCACAGAACCGCTGGTGGTGGGACGCCAACTAATTGAGGGCTGCACCTTCAAGTGCGAAGCAATGTGATCTCACCAGGGAGGGAGACTTGAAATTTCAATTAACGAGGGGCGTTTGCCTCTCGTTTTTTCTTTTGATGTTCGCGGTCGGAGCTTCTTTCGCAGAGGAGCCGGCACTGCAATCTCAACATCCTGTTGCACCAAATCTTGAAGAACTCGTCCGTTTTGTGGTCATCGAATCTTCGGTCGAACCTTATTTCAACGACAAGTATTGGAATAAAACTTCGGGACGATTTGATGGGTTTCGAATCCGTGGTCTCAGAATCTCGAAACGGAAAAAAGAAGTACGACATGGGTTTTGTCGTAAGTATTCCGCCTCGCTAGTGAATCCTGAAAAGCACTTTCAGTTCGAAATCAAGGAAACGACACTCCCGAACTTTGACGGGCAGGCCTATCTCATTGAGACCAAATTACGTGCTCGGTGCGAAGGGACATTTGCTCATTACGTGTACGGTGTGAAAGGGATCAACGGGACAACCATCGCAGATGCTGACGTCCGGGTTCGACTTGTGGTGACGCTGAAACCAACGGCTCAATTCTCGATCACCGATCCGATTCCGAAGTTCTCCCTCAATGCTGAAGTACGAGATGTTGATTTCAAACTGAAAGATATTGATGTTCGTAAAGTGGGCGTTTTGGATGGGAAATTCGTCGAGGTCTTGGGAGACGGCTTTCAGGAAGTTTTCGAGCAGTTGATCCAGAATCAGGAAAAACGCGTCAAGAAAAAGCTGCAAAAGGAACTCGACGATCTTCAGGGAATTTCACGCAAGGTCTCTCCAGAAAAATAGGGATCGAGTTTCTGGAGATTGTTGGAATCGGCGTTGTTGCGCGACGGCGTTCGCATCGGAGGAGGCCTCGGTGACGCAAGTTCCAACTCCACGAACTTTCGCTCTTCGATGCCCTGCCTTCCTGGTCTTTCCCGCTCTCGCTGGGAAAAGGTAATGTGAATGAGAGTGATGTGGAAAAGGGAAATTCCTGACATTGCGAGCATCCCAGCAGGTGTTTTGGCGATTGGCATCGTCATTATTGGTGGCTTGATTCTCCAAAATTTCAGAATTGGTCAGTTCGTGGCAACTTTGGGTATTGTATGGCTTGAGAGGTTCTGAGAAGATTGTCAGGTGTATTGTCATTGGAGGACAGGCTTCAGGAGCAGGACGCTTGAACGGTCGATATCAAGATCAAGTTGTAGTCATTACCGGTGTGAACGACCGAGGGATCGGTGGTGCGATCGCCGAACGCTTGGCTGAAGAGGGAGCAAAGCTCGCGATCCTCTGGCGCGAACGCCCAAAGCGGTTGCTAAATCGCCTGAACAAGCGCGGAGCCGAGTACCTCGAACTTGCTTGTGATGTCACTCAGCAAACTTCCGTCGACGCAGCGATTTCTGCTATCGTCGAACGTTTCGAGTCTATTGACGTTTTGGTGAACAACGCGGGTGTTGAACATTCTTCAACGCTGGAAGAAACAAACGACGACCAATGGCAGCAGGTTCTCGATGTGAATCTGACTGGAGCAATGCGAGTCATTCGTTCATCGATTCCGCATTTCACCGAGCAGTCCGGTGCGATCGTGAATCTTGCTTCAGTTCTTGGAATCGCAGGCTGTGGTGGTTTCCCTGCGTACTCTGCGACGAAAGCGGGAATCATTGGACTGACTCAGTCACTTGCGATGGAACTGGCCCCACGTGGAATCCGAGCCGTTTGTGTTGCCCCTGCTCTGGTTCATACCCCAATGATCCATAAATACGTCGCTAATATGACCAGCGAATCAGAAGAGCAGATCCGTCAGGCCCACCCCCTGGGAGTCGGCTCGCCGCAAGATGTAGCTGCTGCAGTCGCTTTTGTTGCCTCGCAAGAAGCACGCTGGATCACCGGAATTACCCTTCCCTTGGGGTGGTCGGCAGCCTTTCCGCTTCCTATGCAACAATTTCTGCCCACGAAAGCTGAAGAGCCGGACTCAAGTGCGAAGCTTTTGAAGTTCGACGAATGGGCAGCACCAGCTGAAGAAGAAAAACCTCTCCGACGCGCCACTGGCTGACGTTCATTTCGCTGCTGCGGTTCGCTATAGTTGCTCTTTTGTTTGGGGCAGCTGGAAGCGAATTGAGAACGATGCGTATTCTGATTACTGGCGGTGCGGGATTTATTGGCGGGCATATTGCCGAGGAGCTTGTTGCTCAAAAGCACGAAGTTGCGGTGTTGGACGACCTCTCTTCGGGCGAAAGAGCAAACGTTCCCAAGTCTGCCAAGTTCTATGAAGCGGACATCACCGATGCCAAAGCCGTTTCACGCATCCTCAAAGAGTTTCAACCAGAGAGTCTCTGCCATCAAGCTGCTCAAATGTCGGTTTCTCGTTCAGTTCGGGAACCTGATTTTGACGCAAACGTGAATATTCTCGGCTTGGTCAATGTACTGAAGTCAGCTGCCGAGGTGGGAACAAAACGCTTTGTCTTCGCCTCGTCGGGAGGAGTCCTGTATGGAGAGGTGACCGAACCTGCTCCGGAAACGACTCCTGCAAATCCAATTTCTCCATACGGAATCAGCAAGTGGGCGGGCGAGCAGTACCTGCAATTTTTCACACGTGAACATGGCATGGAAACGGTCGCACTTCGCTATTCAAACGTTTTTGGTCCGCGTCAAAACCCGCACGGAGAAGCGGGAGTTGTGGCGATCTTCTGTACGAAGATGCTCGCAGGGGAACCGGCGCGCGTTAACGGAGATGGCAAGTATGTCCGGGATTACGTTTACGTGACCGATGTCGTCGATGCAAATGTGAGAGCTCTGACATCCGCAAGCCCGGGCTTCGTCGCCTACAATGTTGGGACCGGAGTCCCGACAGATGTGAATCAGATCGCATCTGCCTTGCTCGTGAACTGTCAGGCAGAGATTCGGAAACGTGACATGGAACGTACGGTTCCGAACGTCGACAACGGCCCTGCCCGCCCAGGAGACTTGCGTTCAAATCTCATCTCAGCAACGAAAATTCAAACCGAACTCGGGTGGTCTCCGAAGACAGACGTTACAACCGGATTACAGCAAACCTCAGCATGGTTTGCGCAAAAACTTCTCGATCAACAATGATTTTCACTGGCGAGCTGAGTTGATAGATTATGCTGCGAAGAGTGAATCAACGAGAAGAACCCGAGAGCATTTTTCATTTACCGTTTCACGTACCTGGCTCGTCGCGAGCAGTGTTATGAAATCGTGAGAGAGACCTTCACGGGCACGAAAGCAATATCATTCTACACATTCGACAGCCACTGCTGATTAAGAGGTCAATATGTCAACGATTTTAGTTACAGGTGGAGCAGGTTTCTTAGGCAGCCATTTGTGTGACCGGTTGCTAGAGCGAGGGGATGATGTCATTTGTGTTGATAACTTCTTTTCCGGTCGAAAAGAAAATATCCGACACCTCATCGGGAACCCTAAGTTCGAAGTGATCCGCCACGACATCGTTCATCCTCTGTACGTCGAAGCGGATCAGATCTACAACTGTGCTTGCCCCGCGTCCCCGGTGGCCTACCAATACAATCCGATCAAAACAATCAAAACGTCGACGGTTGGAATGGTCAATATTTTGGGGCTGGCGAAACGCTGCGGAGCGCGGATTCTGCATACTTCGACGTCAGAAGTTTATGGTGATCCGGACGTTCACCCGCAAACTGAAGACTATTGGGGCAATGTGAATCCACTGGGGCCCCGAAGTTGCTACGACGAAGGAAAACGAGTGGCCGAGTCGCTGTGTGTCAACTATCACCTTGCTCATGATGTTGAAGTGCGAATCGTACGGATCTTCAATACGTATGGACCACGCATGGACCCCAACGATGGGCGTGTTGTCTCCAACTTCATCATGCAGGCGTTGCGAGGCGAGGACCTCACTGTGTACGGCGACGGCTTGCAAACTCGCTCATTCTGCTTTGTCTCAGACCTGATTGAAGGGTTCATTCGATTGATGAATCAGGACACAGCCATTGGCCCCGTCAATATCGGGAATCCGACTGAGAACACGATGATCGAACTTGCCGAAGCTGTGCTGGAAGTGACCGGG
The DNA here is from genome assembly GCF_007744255.1 of Thalassoglobus polymorphus. Taxonomy (GTDB): domain Bacteria; phylum Planctomycetota; class Planctomycetia; order Planctomycetales; family Planctomycetaceae; genus Thalassoglobus; species Thalassoglobus polymorphus. Next base: position 2,106,254 of record NZ_CP036267.1, read on the forward strand.
TCCTCTTCCAAGATCGTTCGAGCACCTCTCCCTGAGGATGATCCGAAGCGTCGTTGTCCAGATATCACGCTCGCCAAATCATTATTGGATTGGACGCCACAGGTTGATCTGAAGTCAGGCTTGAAAGAGACTGTCGACTACTATCAACGAACGCAATTCGACACGCAAAGCTGAATCGACTAACTCTGTGCAATGGTTGTCGTTGATGATTAGGGAAGTCACGCAGCTCTTTGGGTAGGGTGATTCCTCTTGAGGATCTCAAGAAACGGGTCGATTTCGTCATCGTTTTCGGCAGCGGTTTTGCTACCGGCGGTTCTGCTACGTGCGGTCCGTTTCTGGGAAGTCTGTGTTACTGTTGGTTGCAGCGAAACGGTTTCGTTCTCCGAATCAAACTCTTCGGAGAGATCCCATCGTTGGCTGGCGCCGAGTGCCTGCATGCAAAGCAAGCCAAGTAAGATTCCGCCCACAAAAAAGACAAGCATGAGTGACGCCTGCATCAGAGTGGCTACCGCTTCGGGGCCTTGAGCTCGTGCGATCAGGAAGGCTCCCCCAGCGACAAAAACTCCGAAAGCTCCCAAAGCCCACCAGCCGGAGAGTTCCAGTTCAATGTCGTCCTGGCGATCGGATTCAGATTGCGTCTTCATTACGGAGTCCTTTCCTGCAAACGGCTGCGTTCATCTTGAACTCAGCTTTGTAGACTTCGATATCATGAAGTTGTCGAAATTGACAAGACCAAACAGTTCTGTTTCGCGAAATACTCAACAGATGGCAACCATTGCCGATACACATTGTTGATGAAGACGACTTGTGATTGTGATACGGTGAGTCGGAGCTTCTCAGTCATTTCGAAAGAAGCGACGGCCTTTCATTTCGAACCGAGGTAGTGCGTTTTCTGAGACAAGAATAACTTCCGCATGGAAATTGAGACGATCTTTGATTCCCTGCTCGACTTGCTCGATTAATGCGTCCAGCGATTCAGGGGCACTGAGTCGTTGTGAGGTCGGTTCAATTTCAATCTTCATGTGTGGCATTGAACGTCGCGTAATCACATTGACCTGGTATTCGATGATGTCAGGAATCTCACGGATGATCGCGTCTAAACTCGAAGGAAACACATTGTTTCCTCGAATGGTGACCATGTCATCAACCCGGCCTAGAATCCCCCCCTCAAGCCGCATGAGTTCGTATCCGCTCTTGCATGGTTGAGTCGCCACCTTGACGAGGTCGCCCGTTCGATAACGAATGACGGGCTGACTGGTTCGGCCAAAATTCGTGATGATCAATTCACCAGTTTGCCCAGCTGGGACGGGAGCGTTGGTCTCTGGATCAAGCACTTCAGCGAGGCATTCACTTTCTAGAATGAGTAATCCACCAGGGGCATTGGCTGGTTCGACACCTAGCGAGCCGATGTCTGTCATGCCCCAGTGGTCAATGACTCGGGCTCCCCAACTTGCTTCGATTCGATTTCGGACCGCTGGAATTGCCCCGCCTGGTTCACCAGCGACAATGATCATTCGAACTGAACTTTCCGCGAGAGGAATCCCAAGTTGTTCCGCGACATCGGCGAGTCTCATTGCATAGGTCGGCGTGCAGCAAACGATTGTTGCATTCATCTCCAAGATCAAATTGAGTCGAGCTTCGCTTGTCATTCCGCCCATTGTCAGCGACAGGTTCCCAAGTCGTTGTGCGCCTTCAAAGGCTGCCCAAAAACCAATGAAAGGACCGAAGGAAAATGGGAACGCAAAGATATCCTCAGGAGTGATTTCGCAAATTCGATAGATCTGAGCCCAGCAATCCATGAACCAGTTCCAACTCTCTGGGGTGTCCAGCCATCGCATCGGTTTTCCGGTCGTTCCGGAAGTTTGATGCAATCGAGAATAGCCTGTCATGGGGGCCGAAAGGTTGGTTCCGAACGGCGAAAAGGCATTCTGGTTCTCAACAAGTTCCTGTTTCGTCAGGAGCGGGAGTTTCGAAAGATCATCGAGTGATTGAAACTCCGCCGATTTAAGTCCACACGAATTGAAACGTTCCTGCCAAAATGGATTGTTCTGCTCGACAAGCGAAAGCAATGACTTAAGTCGAGATGTTTGATGGTCAATCAGTTCTGTTCGCGAGAGCGATTCAGGGTGTGGTGAGGTCATGGGACTTACTGCGGATCCAGAAAACAGAGCATCAAAAAATGCTCCCATTTTTTGAGAGACAAAGTGCGGGTTTTCGGATCAGTTTTAGAGTCTTTTCCGATGCCAGTCTTGCGTATGAAGGTCACTTCGATGACCTCATAGGCTGCTCGCCACGAGGCTGAACGTGAAGACCAATATTGGAGTTGCTCTAGGTTTGTGGGTAAAAAAGTTCTCAATGCAGATGATAATTTAGTGGAACTGGTTCGTGGACGAAATGCGACTCTTCGTTTCGGACATAGAAATAAAAAAACACCCCAGCACACTTGGTGTGCTGGGGTGTTTTGAAGAATCTTTTCAATGCCGGTCGTGCCCGTGTAGAACGGGCTTCGTCACGAAAATTGTTGTTCGTCACGAGACAGAACTGTTAAGACGAATTTTAGATTGGCTCTAAAACTGATCCTGAAAATTGAAATTGCTCTCTCAAACGTTGAGAAGAGTAGCGATTTCAGAGGCTTTCAGACTGGTTCTAAACTGCTCGCAGGATCGCTGCGGCACTTTGTCCCATTGTGGTTCGGTTTACGCTCATTGCGACCGAAGTTTTTAGTCTTTCCGGTTCACGAACGACGTTGAGACGGCAGTTCGGGTCAGGATGTTTATAATTGAGCGTCGCAGGAAGGAGACCATGCTTGAGGGCCAGGACACTACCAGCAAGTTCAACAGCCCCTGAGCCTGCTTCAAAGTTTCCGAAGTAACTCTTCAAGGCAGTAACAGGGATATTCTCTGCATCAACGCCAAAAGTGTTGTGGTAGGCCTTTGCTTCAACGTAGTCGTCTCGGCGTGTGCTTTTGCCGTGAGCGTTAATGTGTCCCACTTCGCTCGTAGAGATACCTGCTCGCTTCATTGCGGCGTTCATGGCATTTGTGAGTCCACGTCCGCCTGAGCCGTTCTCATATCCACGTCCATCACAGCCTGATCCGACTCCGAGGACTTCGCAGTAAATTTCAGCGCCACGAGCAATGGCGTGACTGTATCGTTCAACAACGAAGACTGCAGATCCTTCTCCGACGATCGTTCCATCACGATCTCGGTCAAATGGTCGGCAGGCACTTTCCGGATCGCTTTGTGATGACAGGTTGTCGTACAGACTGATTCGGGCGATATCAACGGGATGAATGTTTGAACTACATGCACCGACAATCATGACATCGGCAGAGTCTCGCTGAATACAGCGGACAGACTCTTGGAGCGCCAGAATCATGGAAGAATCAGCACTCGTAATTGTATTGTTTGGTCCACGAGCGTCATTTTCGATGGCAACATGGCACGCTGGCATGTTGGGAAGTTGACGCAACATCCAAAGTGGTGCGATTTTCCCAAGTCCATCTTCACCCCAACGGGTGTACCCTTCTCGTTCCGATGGATCTGCAAAATCGCGAGCAGCCTCAGCCAATTCGTCTGGCGTAAAGGAAATGTGTCCTGAGCCGAACTCGACACCAAGGCGTTCGGGAGAAATTTGTCCGCTTTGGATTGCGGCATCTTTCATCGCCAAAGAGGCTGCGGAAACTCCGAGTTGAATGTCGCGAGACATCACCTTCAGGAATTTCTTTTCATAAACGTGTTCTAGTGGGTCGAAATCATGGATCTCAGCGGCCAGTTTGCAAGGGAAACTGTCTGCGGAGAAAGAACGGAGTGGGCTAATACCTGAACGCCCGGATACTAGATTGCTCCAGAACCGTTCATTTCCAATTCCGACCGGTGAGACAACCCCAACGCCAGTAATGACGACCTGAGGAGCCTTTCTTCCAGCCTTCATAGCTAGACCTCGCATACGGAAACTAAAAACTCAAATACTTATTACTAAATATCGGAGTTCGACCGTCGCTTCGATGAGCGACACCAGCGTGATTCAAGATTCTCGAGCAATACGTTCCACGTAACCGAGAAAATCGACCACAACGGTGCAACCTTATAATGAGCAAACGTCCACTTTTCCCACGTACGTTTGACTCGGTTCCACGAGCTTAATCTTCAGAACGTTACTGACCCCTCAGCAACGACAAATTAAAGAATAAGCAACTTTTCAAGTCATGTGAGTCTTTTTCCTGACCCCTCAGGGACTCACAAGACTTGCATTCTATTAGACGTCAATCATTCAGGAAAGTCAACGAGTCTTGATGGGTTTCCTGAATTCAAAAATTAGAATGTTCTCATTTACAATATTTCAATTAACCCAATATCTCGTCGACGGGGAGGCCTTCGTCCACTATACGTAGTGGTCTTCCCCCCGGAGTGATGAGTTCTTCGTTTGGATCAATCGTTAAAGAAGTGCAAATCGTTGCGAAAAGGTCGTCGACGCTAATCGGGCGTTCGGTAATTTCCATCCCATCCGAACTGGTCTTCCCGACGCAAACACCTCCTTGTACGCCGCCTCCTCCAATCAACAGGTTGAAGTTCTTCGCCCAGTGATCGCGTCCGACAGCTGGCGTTCTTTGATTGATCTTTGGTGTCCGGCCGAATTCGCCGAGACAAATGACTAAAGTTTTTTCCAGCATTCCTCTTTGCTTGAGGTCAGTAAGCAGTGTCGAGAGACCCTGATCCACTTCACCAGCGGTCCTCGGCATATTTCGCCACAAGTTCTGGTGCATATCCCAGCCGCCTCGTTGAACCTCAACGAACGGAACGCCCGATTCGACCAGGCGTCGGGCGACAAGGCAGCTCTGCCCAAATGCGTTTGATCCGTATTGCTGTTTGGTTTTGTCTGATTCGCCCTCAAATGTGAAAGCTTTCAAGCGGGAGGAAGTCATCATTCGAGATGCTTTCCGGTAGAGTTCTTGATGTTCGCGACCAATCGACTCTGCCCCGGCTTTGACGAATTGGTTGTCCTGCTGCCGGAGCATTTCCATCCTCCGACTTGCCCGCGCTCCGGCTACGGAACCCTTCATATTTGCCGGTAACTGACCGGCTCGGTCGATGACAAAGGGGGCGACCTCGACACCAAGGAATCCTGAACTGACAGTTTGCCCAATACTCACAAAGTTTGGGATGTCCGATTCCGGATCACCCAGCTTGTGTGCGACCAATGACCCGATGTGAGGAAACTTGTTTGGGCCGAGTAAACGGTGCCCCGTTCGCAGATGGTACCGCCCACGGTCGTGGGCCGCTTCCTTGCCAGCCATGCTGCGGATGACTGAAACGTCTTTCATCATCTTCGCCATCTTGGGCCAGTATTCGGCGAATTCGACTCCCGGGATTGCAGTTTGAATTGTTTTTGTTGGCCCACCGTTTGTGGTTCCCGGTTTCGGATCCCAGGTCTCCAGTTGACTGGGAGCACCGCTCAGAAAGACCATGATACATGAGCGGCCTTCTTTTTTGATTTCTTCGGCATTGACCCCGATGGAACGCAACAGACCGAGGCAACTCATTGAGGCGAATCCCCCCCCGGCAAGCCGCAATAGATCGCGACGAGTGACGTCCCCGTGACGATTCAAATTCACGTGCAGAAGATTATTGTTGAGCATGTCGTTTCCGATTGAACGTAAGTGGATGATGTTTTTTGAACTGATCCAGGACTCTGAATGTGGCCTCTCAAGTTCTGAGACTCGCCTTCATTCAAGAGTTTCGCACAAGGATTCTGTTGACGCTGATGAAGTTAGTGTTCGAGGCTGCGTGATTTGTTTTATCGCTTGGTTACGAACTCTGCGGAGTTTACTAAGATCCAGATCAGGTCTACGGCAGCTTCATTTCGGTTTGCGGACTCCTTGATAAATTTGCGATACATCGTCAGTTCTTCATCAGAGGGGGAACGGGCCAATGTGCCCAGAAATGCCTGGCGAATCATTTGCTCGTCATTTTTCGTTTTAAGCAATTCTTTCTTCAGAGGGCCATTGGCAAGCTTATTGTGCAGCGTTCCATTGTTCATCATCAACAGTGCTTGCTGCACTGCACCTTCTAAGTCTCGTTGAGGAATCGACGGATTCTGATCAAAAGTGGAGTTGATGGCCTTCCAGACAGACTTATTTTCGCCAATGAGTTGCTGTACGGTGTCAGCGACTTCGTAGGGACGTAATCTCGCAGGTCGAACTGACGTGAAGAGGTCTGCTTCGCTGTCGATGGTGGCGATTTCGCGTTGATAGACTTTGGAGTTCAGGATGATTCGGTACAGCCATTTCGGTTGAAATCCTGCGTATCGAAACGAGGCGGACAGTTTGTTTGCGACGAGTTGATGGACGACTTCTTTGTCTTGCCCCAAGCTGTCGACCGAGTAAAAGCCGTCGCCAATCAATTCGTTCCACGCACGGTTCACAAATGCACGGGCGAACCAATAATTGTCCGGGTTGTAGATCAAATAGGCTGCTCCAGCGACTCGACGTTGATCCGGCTTGAGATAGGTGGGGGGCTTCTCTCCCAGAAGAAATTTTGCTTCGACGACGGTCTTCTCCGACGGATCGAATTGGTCGGTCATGTAGTACTTTCCAGGAGCGAAGAAGGCTGCCATCTCGTGGAACTGTTCTCGTTTCCAGTTGTCGAAGGGGTGGTCGTGGCATTCAGCGCACTCGATACTAATGCCCATGAAAATACGGGCGGTTGAAGAGGCGATGAGTTCTGGTTTTCGCTCATTGGCTAAGACAAAGTTGTTCGGTCCATGATCCTGATGCCACCCGTTGTCTTGCGACTTCGTGTTCTTTTTTCGGGTGGGGGTTGCAGAGACCATTTCTCCCACCATTCGGTCCCAGCCAGTTCCCGCTTTGAATTCAGCGAATAACCAATCTTCAAGTGCTTGCGGATTCACCGTGTTTTTATTGGCACTTGTCTCGTAGAAAATCACCGATCGCCAGTAGCGAGCTAATTTGCGTGCGAATTCATCACTTTCCAGAAGTTCGTCGATCAGCATCGCCCGCTTATTCTCGTCCTGAACTTTGACGAAATTGCTGATTTGAGCAGGCGTTGGTATATGGCCGGTGGTGTCGATGAAGACTCGGCGAATGAAAGTTTCGTCATCGATGATCGGAGAAAGTTTCGTCGATGTTTCTTTCGCGATGTACTTTTCGAGTTGTTCGTCGAGATCTCTTGAGCGATAGGTTCTTCCTCGTCCGATGCGTAGGACCGGAAAACTCCCGCGGATCATTTCAAGAAACTTGATCTTGTCTTCCGGGGACTTGAGATTCGGAAGGTTCGGTGGAGCTTTCTTGGCTGGTCGTTTCGGTGCTGCATCAAGAGCTGAACTCAGCACAGCTACGCAGAGAAGAAAGTGAACCGCTCGTCGAGAAAAAAAATCGTGCATTAAGAGACCTGTAGACGGAAACGGGTATGGAAATGAAACTCCGAAATGCTGCCCGTAGTCAAGTCATAGTATACGGTTGAGAAGTCTGCAGGAGCAACTCAGTGAGGCGTTTCTGCGGCTTTCAGTGCGTGCCTGATTAATCCTGATTTGCAGGAGAGAGGGACCGTGTCCTGCTGATTCAACCACGCAGCACGTGTTTTCACTTCGCGTGAAGCTCATACTGATTGGATGCTCAACTTGTCTACCTGTCCTGCTTTCAGATCGTATTACACACCGAGGACCGATTTCTTGCCGACGCAGCGTCTCCAGGCAGAGAGTTGCCCCAAGTGAGAAGCGGGATGCGTGGTCAGCAAGTGGATCAGCAGATCGCCAACTGTCGGAAATTGCTCGACGAGAAACGGTGTTTGATTTGGTCCTGCGAGTTGTTCCTCGGTTGCAGCCGACGCGATTTTTTCGGCTCGCTCATACAACTGATCCATGAGCGAGAGTAACTCTGCCTTGGAAGCGTAAGCAGAGCGATCGTCAATCGGCTGCGAGCCTGGTCCGTAAGTCTTCATCCATTGTTCGTCAGTCTCGAGTTCACCGCCCAGAAGGAGAGAGACGAAATCAGCTCCCAAAGCCAGATGGCCGAGAATCCAGGCGGGATGATTCATTCCCGGATGGGGCATCTGTGCCATGTCGGCATCATCGATGTCGTGAACTAAATCTTTAGCGTACGAAAGCGTGAAACGAAAAGCGGTGATTGTCGAATCCATAAGAATCTTTCTTGTGTCTGGTTTCTTCCCCGAACATTTTATTAAGGGAGTCCAACTTCTGTCTCGATGAATTGAACGATTCGTCACCTGAGAGTCGTCTTCTCGGACATAGGAAATGCGAATGCGTTCTGTCGATGTTCATCATACTCTGCTGTGCCAGCACGTCCAGAGATTGCCATGAGAGGCATTCTGGATACAATCGCAAGAGACTGCGTTATTCTTGCGAACATCGGTTTCTCTTCAGGTGTCCGACTGCTTTCGACGTTGAAGTCTCTCTTCTTGCTTATTGCTGAATCTCTTCAAGAACTGGTCCATTGTGAATTCCTCCACAACTCAATCCTCAACGATACAAAGATCACCGAAGCTGCTTCCTGACTTGTCGCTTTTCGGAGTGGCTTTGATCTGGGGGATCAATCTTCCTGTGATGAAAGTCGGTCTGGAACATATCAATGTTTATGCGTTCAATGCGATTCGGCTGTTCATTTCCGCAGGTGTCCTGGTAGCGATTGCCTACCGAGACCGACCTTGGAAGGTGTTCCAGCTTCCTGCAAAGACGAAGTGGAATATCTTTCAATATGCCGTGATCGCATCGGGGTTGTATCAGGTTTTATTTTTACTGGGAATCGCTTATGCGTCGTCCGCAAATGCAGCATTGATCATGTCGACAGTGCCGATGTGGACCGCATTGTTGGCATTGGTATTTCTCAAAGAGCGACTCTCTCGCCTGGCTTGGGGGGGGCTCTTCATTGCACTCGCCGGAACGCTCATTGTTACAGGCCAAAATGGGATCAGTGGAGATTCAGATGATTCCTTGGGAAACCTGATCATGCTGGTCGCTGCACTGGTGTGGGCTACGGGGACCGTTAAGAGTCGTCAGCTTCTCGGCGAAGTCTCTCCGTTGACACTCTCTGCGGTTTCTTCAGTGTCGATGCTACCACTGCACTTTGTGATTGCCGCTCCGTATCTGGCAGGTGAAATGACGGGTTTGACGAATCCTCAAGTTTGGGTCCCGGTGATTTATTCCGGTGTGTTTTCGACTGGCGTCGCTTTGGTGATGTGGAATTACGGTGTGCGTGAAGCGGGAGCAGCTCACGCTGCGATCTATCAGAACCTCGTTCCGGTGATTGCAATGACGAGCGCCTTCATCGTCCGTGGAGAATCAGTGACGTCGGTTCAAATCGTCGGGGGAGTGCTGATTATCGGTGGTCTGGTCGTGATGAGAAAAGCACGAGCGAGGAATCTTGCTGTTGTTCGGAGTCGTCTTGAATGTACGACTCCGGCGTACGTGAATGTCGCTGCACAGATAAAGTGCCCGGCTGAAAAAGTCGACAGCCGATAACTATGCGAGCCCGGCCAGCTTGCGGCCTACCCAGAAAACGCCAAGCAGAAGAATCAGCGTTCCGCCCCAGGCGGGATGGCTCCAGATGCGGAAGCGACGGATGATCGGGGCAGGCTCGGGGAGATCGGCGATTTCTTCAACCAGAGAGTCTATCTCACCAATTGAAACGAGGCGTCCGCGGCTGATCGTTGAGACCTCCTTAAGGACGTCTAAGCGAGCCGGTTCGCCGATGCGTTCACGTTCGATTCCCTGCACTGAAATCGTTGTTTCGAGTTTGGCTCCTGTTTCAGCACAGCTGGTGACCAGCTTGTATTGGCCTCCCTCTTTCGGAGTGAATGTTCCGGTGAACAACCCCCAGGAATCTTCGCCAGCTGGTGAGAGTGTGAGGGCATCCGTTTGTCCGGAAGGCGATGTGATCTGAACGATGACGGTTCCGTCACGAAGTGGCTCTCCGCCTGTGCTCATGACGTTTGCGTTTAATGTCAAAACATGGTCCGCTTCGGGGCGATCCGGTGAGTAGAAGAGTCGCATCGATTCTCCTTGCGACATATTTCGCTGATAGGCCATCCAGCGAACAACCTGTCCCCAGAATCGATAGTGGTATAAATCTTCGACACCTTTCCTCCATCTCCAGGCGCCGTCCGTTCCCATGAACAGCACTTTTCCGGTCCCGGAAGTCCGGGTTACGATCAGCGGGACACGGCCGAATCGCGAGGATTCGGTCTCATGAACAGCGAGTACCTGTCCGCCGATTTTGGCTCGCTGAGCAGAGGCGTACCACTGAAATCCAGGAAGTGAACCCCAGACTCTTTCGTTCTCTCGCTCATCCATTTCGAGGCGAGTCAGCAAGCTTCGGCGTCCTGATTCTGTGAGCGTAAACCGAGATGGCTGCGGAGACCCAAAACCGCGCGGGGCGGCGGGGTCGTTGATGACCGGATACAATTCTTCGAGGTCGGTCGCAGCGAATGTGGCTTGTTTCCCACGGAATCCTGGCAAGAACACCAGTCCCCCTGCATGGCTTCGCACAAGTTGACGGATGTGCTCAACGTTCTCCAAGTTGAGTTGAGTTGGTTCGACACCGACATCGCCGAGAAAGACGACATCATATTCAAAAAGTTCTTTCTCCGTGGGGAACGTTTCCAGATAGCCGCGCCCTCCACCGACATCATCGAGATCGGGGTGGAACAGCAGGCAATTCACATCGACCCCGGGGTCCCGTTCAAGTGCGTTACGAAGATAGCGGTATTCCCAACGGGGATATGACTCGACAACAAGGACTTTGAGAGTTTCGCTTTTGATCGATATCGGAAAGCTGAGTTCGTTGTTCGTCGGGTTAATCTCGGAGTCGTCGACTGGAATCTGAATGTTGAGTGTGTATTCCCCGACTTTTTCCGGCAACCAGTTCAGCGTGTCACGAAACTGACCCATCCCCGGGACGCGAATCGTCTTCTCGATTTTGTCTCCACGTGTGCCAGTGAGTGTAACGAGAATGTCTTTGTCTCTGGGGAGCCAACTGACCACCTGAAAGGGAATCCGTAGCGTCTTTCCGGCGATCCCAAATGTGGGGGCGTCCATACTCGCCAATTCGATATCGGGCAGTCGTTCTTCGCTGCCTACACCCACAGAGTAGACGGGGACAGTTTTCATTCGTAAAGCTGTCGCAGCAGCTGCAGGAGATTTTCCAGTGTTCCAGTCTCCATCAGAAAGCAGAACAATTCCTCGCAGGTTTGTATGTCGCTCGGCAGTTTTCTCAATGGCTGCATCAAGGTCCGTCCCTTTTGTTGGATCAGAAAGGCCTGATGAGAATGGCTCGAAAACGACGTTGAGTTTTTTCGTTGCCGGATTCCAGATCTCCGGGACTTTCGAGGGAGCTTCTGCTTCCTCATCACCCTGATCAGGCGATTCGATGAATCGAGAGACGGTTGCTGCTCGAGTGAGCGGCACATCAGCAGGCTTTAAAGGATCGACGACATCCTGAGTTTGCATGCTCTCAGAGGTGTCATACAAAACCACCAGTGTTGGCTGTTCATCGGGGCGAAATTCCTGCGTCACCTCGGGTTGATTCAAGGTGATGATCGCAAGGAGGATCAATAAGAACCTGAGTGCCTCCAGCAATCCCATTGAACGCGAATACGCGCTCCTCTTCCAACTGATCCAGCAGCAGATTGCAGCCGCAATCAGGACCAGCAGCGAAAGAATCAGAGTTGTGGTTGTCCAGTAAAAAGTCATTCGAAAAGCTAAATGTGCGGAAACGGTTTTGAATTTGAAAATCTCGGGGTCGTGACGAGTCGTGAGTAACTATGAAGCAGTAGAAGGTTGCGGAGTTTGAGGGACTCCCGGAAATTTTTGAGTCGTTTGTTGGCGGTCAGGAATACAAAGCAGCGCTTCGAGTAACAGTGCTGCGATCATGATGATCAGGAATGTCCTCCAGACTTCACTTGCCAACGCCATTGCAGATCCTGCTTCGTCGTTGATTTTTGTGTAGTTGATTCCGCTTAAAGTTCGTTGCAAAGCTTCGTCGCTGACGATGGCGGGTGCATCCTCGGACAAGGGGCGATTCAACGCAATTTGTACTTCTTCGTTAGAATACAGTCCGGCGGAAGTGCGGCGTTGGGAAAGAAGCTGATCGGCGGAGAGATCGTCGAGTGGTTTCCACTGATCGGTTTGTGATGCGTTCACTTCGCCACAGATCAATTGTTGTGCAGCACCTAAAACAGCTGCTCCCCGGGCCAACGCTCGGTGGATCATGATGTACAGGACGATTCCGTTCTCTGTGAAATTTGATGCAGCATCTGTCGGAAGTGACGAACAAAAATAAGCCGCACCCTGTTCAGATGGGACTTTGCAAAGGAGAGGAACTGCTTGCGCGAACTGGGCCAGCAGCGTCAGTTCGGAGTAATTGAGTTCGCAATACTCATAGATGTTTAACTTCCCGACCGGAAGAGGTGAGCCGCTCAAAGTGTTTCCGAGAAGGTCGGAATCGGTACGCCAGCGCTGAACGGAGAGCGGTTCAGTTTGCACGTTCACCCAATTCCCCCAACTCGCTCCGAGGAACTCTTCATCTCCCGGTGACTCAGGAGGAAAGAAGATGATCGACTTTCCATCCTTAAGATATTTATTCACTTGATTCGCCAGCGGTCCCGTCGGCAGCGGAGCATTCCAGAGAATGAGAGCTGTCTCATCCCAAGGTAACGCCGGGGCGGATGCACTCGGCAAGACTTCTGATTCATACGTCAGACTTTGGTCGACTCCATTCGAGGCGACCAAGTCCAGGATTTTCGAGACTTTCTCATCATCCGAGACGATCACCGTTTTTTGAATTGCAGGTTCGGAGTACACGAATCGATAGATGTTGTCAGCCGGATTGGCATCGCCGGGAATTTCGACGCGTCCCCAACCACTTTTGGAATCATCATCAAGTGGGAGAGTGTGACCATTTCTGACAACTTCCGAGCCGCTCATTTCAACTTCGAGCAGCGACCTTGCCCCGTTGATCACAATGTTGATCGGAATTGTTTGTTTTTCGTCGAGCTTTTCACTTCTTGTTAAGCGGATGTCCATCACCAGTTCCGCACCAGTTGACGATTCACGGCGATGAACTCCACTAACGCTTACGGAAAGATTATTCGCTGCCGTTTCAGGGTAGTTGAGCAGGTAGAGTCTCACACCTTCGCGGTCCGAAAGTTGTGAGCGGATCGAATCCCAACGTCCACCAGAAGGATTCCAATCAGACTCTCTGAGATCGGAACAGACCCAGACGTCCGTGCGCCCGGTCTCGTTCGCGACAATGTATTCGGTGACCTGTTCCAAGAGTTCAGGAATGTCCGCAGCTGTTGCCGTCGATTGTGTTTCAGGGAGTTCGAGAAGTTCACTCGCCGTGTTGATTTTGATTGGCTCAGAGCTCGTACTCTCGAACAGAACCAATTGTGTGTTTCGACCTGTGTTGGTGATGAGATCGGAAAGTTTCTTGAGTGCGGTTTCTCGCTTGGAGAGCGAACTGCCTCTCCCCTGCTCTTCCATACTTGCTGAACGGTCCAACACGATAATCGTGGTTTCGGGAGTGGTCCCGGCTGAAAGTCCCAGCCACCCCCCTGCCATCGGCCTGCTCACTGCGAAAATCAAGCCAGCAATGGCGAGCATTCTGGCGAGCATGATCAGGAGGTACCTCAACCGTGCCATCCCGCGCGACATCTTCCGGGCTTGCAACAGAAACATCGTTGCAGCCCAGTGAATCGTCTTGTGGCGATTCTGATTGATCAAGTGGATCAAAATCGGTAGCGCGATCAAGGGAAGAGCGAACAGAAGGTAAGGCTGTAAGAACGTCATTGATGTAAATTCGAGTCTTTCTGTGCTGTCTGTTCTTGATCGTGATTGAGATGATTGAAAGATTTTGAGGATGATTATTTCTTGCGGGCGAGTAAAAATTTTGCCAACACTTCTCCAACGTCTTCTTCGATTCCAACGCGATGATAATCGACCACGGAATCTTTCATGATGTGGCTGAGGTCTTCCAGATATTGCTGGACTGCCGCTCGATACTGCTTCGCGATCGTTGTTGGATCAACCAGCATCGGACCCGCACCTTCGAGGTCGACGAATCGAACCGGTCTGTCAAACTGAAAGTCGATCTCGTTTTGTTCGAGTAAGTGAAAGACTGCGACGTCATGTTTGCGGTATCGTAAATGTTGAAAACAGCTCTTGAGAGTTTCAGTATCGAGGAACAGGTCGGAGATGATCACGATCAGAGCTCGCTGAGCGATCTTCTCCGCAGCACTATGAAGAGCCTCTGCCAGTCCGGTTTCACCCTCCCCTTCCATCTCTCCGAGTTCATCTAGAATATGCCGCAGGTGAGCGCCACTTCTTTTGGGAGGGATCTCTTTTTTGAATTCTGTGCCGGCACAATATAAGCCAACCGCATCACCTTGAAACGCTGCAAGATACGCCAACGTGCCTGCGAGTTGACGCGCATAATCAATTTTGCGTTTTCCGACTTCGTTCGTTCCATCGATTCCGTAATTCATCGACCCGCTGACGTCCACAATCGGGCACAATCGCAAGTTGGTATCTGCTTCGTATTCTTTGATGTAGAAGCGGTCGCTGCGTCCCCAGGCTCGCCAATCGAGGCGGCGAGTATCATCGCCGGGGACATACTTTCGGTACTCAGAAAACTCCAGGCTCGATCCGCGCGTGGGACTCCGGTGACGCCCGGAAACACTTCCGATCATCGGAATGCGAGCATCCAAAGGGAGTCCGGCCAGCCGGGAAACAACTTTGGGATCGATGAAATCACGCATCAGACGAAACCGCACATTGAACAATTGGGGTAGAAATACTTTGACGAGTTCGCATTAACTGGCGTTCTCGGCATTCAGCTCATCAACCAATCGACGGATGACATCATTACTGCGGATTCCTTCGGATTCTGCATTGAAGTTGGTAAGAACCCGGTGTGAGAGAACCGGTTCTGCGACCGCTAAAATATCTTCCAGCCGTGCCATGTAACTTCCATTAAGGGCTGCATGTGATTTTGCACCGAGAATGAGATATTGCACAGCGCGTGGTCCCGCTCCCCAGGCGACAAGCGGCTTGAGCCAATCGGGAGACTCATCAACATTCGGACGTGTGCGGCGGACCAGATCGACTGCGAATTCATAGATGTGCTGCGGAACCGGGACGCGTCGAACAAGTGATTGGAACTTCAGCACGGATTCGGCATCCAGAATGGAACTGAGCTCGGGTAATTCGCCGCCGGTTGTGGTTCGGGCGATTTCAATCTCTTCGTCACGACTCGGGTAATCGACGGAGATCAAAAACATGAAGCGGTCGAGTTGTGCCTCGGGTAACGGATAGGTTCCTTCCTGTTCGACCGGGTTTTGTGTCGCCAGTACAAAGAATGGGGGAGAGAGTTCGTAAGGTCGGCCAACGACTGTAACGCGGTGCTCTTGCATCGCTTCAAGCATTGCCGCTTGTGTTTTCGACGGTGCTCGGTTGATTTCATCTGCCAGAACGATATTCGCGAAGACCGGACCTTTGACGAATTCAAATTCACGCCGTCCGTCTTGAGACTCTTGCAGAATGTCTGTCCCGGTAATGTCCATTGGCATCAGGTCGGGAGTAAACTGGATTCGGCTGAATGACAATGACATCGTCTCCGCGAGCCGACGCACGAGCAGCGTTTTTGCCAGTCCAGGGACCCCCATTAACAATGAGTGCCCACGGGCGAACAGGCAAATTGCAATTTGCTCGATGACCGCATCTTGCCCGACGATCACTTTTGCCAATTCTGCCCTGAGCTTTGCGTAGATCTCGCGAAGTTCATCAATTGCGGCGACATCGTCCGATTGGAGTTCCTGATTGAATTCAGTTGTCGAAGACATTGTGATCCTGTTCATGCCCAAAGAGGAGCAGTTTGTATAACGAAAATCTCGTATTGCAGCTGAGCACTTCGAGTGATCAGCTGAAATTCGATCTTGTTTTGATGTCTCAAATGAAGTGGATTGAGTAAGGATTTAACAGGGTGACTGACATGCAATGCAAGTCAGAGGAGAATCTCGCAGCTTAGGGTGAATGATTCTTGAAACGACGAAACTGTTCCCGGGATCGTTTTTTATCGAACTTCGAAGAGGCCTTGAGAGGCTAATTCGGAATGTGAAAACTGAATTGCCCCTGATTTTGCATATTGATTGTTACGTTTCGCCCATTGAAACCGAATTGTTTCTTGAGCGTCTTCCAAGCTTGAATTTGTTCTGGTTCCAGAATTGCCGTGAGCTCTTTTTCCTCAATACGAGCCAGGGGAATCGCGATCTGCACGACTTCGTACATATATTCGTAGCCCTGAATCTCGCTTTTCGGCATTCTCTTCTGTAGCAATTTTTTAAGTTGCTCACGCTGTTCTGTTGTCAGCCAGAGTTCATAGTCCAGTAGTGTCACCAAGTATTCTACGCGTGCATCGCGCTCCTCCTGGTCACGCTGAGACAGTTTTTTTCTGGAGTCGATTCCCATTTCGGACAGAGTGTTTCTCCAGAGTTGATGCTGTTCTACTGATGACGAGTTTGGAGTTGAAACACTGAATCCGAAGTTTCCATTTCCAAACTGTTGTTGCTGCATTCGTTCTTCCCACTGCTTCAGGTTTCTTTTCGTCGATGCCTTCCAGTCTTGCATGCAGTAGACAACGGTCCCCTTGGCAGCGATTCTTAAATGGCGAAGCTGTTGTTCATCGAGATCGAATTCGTTTTTGAAATAGTGAATTCGAACTTCGGCCATTTCAGTGAGCCGATCTTTCTGAGAGTCAATCGATTCGTCGAGAAGTTTGTACCAACCGTCAACACCCAGGTTGGACATAAATGTAATGTATTTCTCGCTGTTGGGGCCTGAACTCGAATTATTTCGGACGTGGTTCAAGCGTTTGTTCTGGATTTCACTCAACGCTCCATCAGACAAATTCGACAACAGTGGAACAGGCGACTCATACTGCAGGTAGTAATTCTGAGGATTGAGGGAGTAAAGTTTCAGCCTGTTTTTGGAAAGACGTCCCGAGAGGTGTTCTTCAATGACTTTTTGCTGAGCAGTTGTGAAGTACAACTCCTTGTCCAAAAGATTGATGACCCGGTCTCGTTGCGAGAGAGTCAACTGGTCGACCCGTTTTCGCTTGGCTGCCTCCAGCTTTTCGATTTGAGGTTGAGTCAAGATCTCCCGGATTTTTAAGTCCCAGTCATTCCCCGCAAACTGAAGTGTGGCGGCACCATCCGTGATGAATCGAATCGGAGAATAGTCCGCAAATCCGCGTTGCTGTTGATTCGCATTGCGCCGGCCCTCTTGCGACGTTTCGACCTGCTCGGCAATGAGGACGTCGTACTTCTTGATTTGCTCTGCGGTTAACTCGCAGGTCTCTTCGACCCAATTCTTTTGTGCCTGGGCGTACGCTTCGAGACGTTCCTTGCGAGTTTGCATCTCCTTCTCTGGTGGAGGTGGAAACTGTTGAACTGGTCGGGCGAATGGTGCGGGGCGTTTCTGACCGGTCAGGCCTCGGAAGACGTCTTCCAGGAAATCGCTCAGTCCATCGTAAGCGTAAGTTGATTGTGGGACGCAGGTGGAGAGGGCCAGAACGACAACGATCTTCAGCGTGACCTTCAATGTGATCTTCGTGAACTTCAGTCGGAATGCACCCATGCGGGAGCTGTGAAAGAAACTCCTTCGAGACCTCAAGCTACAATCGACCTCCGCAAGCGGGTCGACATTGAGGTCAAGTTGGTTCTTCGAGTTCTGAATGTGAATCCTCTACGTAAAATTTGACGAGTTGGAATCAATACGAACAAGGGAGTGAAGATATTAGTGAAATTTCTGAAGAAGATAGAAAAAATGAAAAACGAGATAATTTAGAACCAGTCCGCAAACTTCTGGAATAGCCGCTTTTCTTTACATTCGAGAGAGCAGTTTTGAGTTTCAGGATCAGTTCTAGATTGCGAAATAGTACCAGATGGAGAGTCTTCGGCTCAAATCAGTTCGAAATCTGCTTTGGAAGTTTGAAAATAATTGACCCTTTGTCAGGGAAATTCAGAATCGCAGTGGTCTTGTCCTGGAACTCAAATTGACGCTTCAGTTCTTGCCAAACTTGAATTTGCGGTGCATTCAATGCCTGCTCGATTTCGGTGTCTGAAATCGAATTCAAGGCGAATGCGACGAGAACGATCTCGTAGATCTCTGGAGACAACTCTTCTATCTGAACTGCAAGTCGAGACTCAAGCAGGTCATGCAGCGACTCACTTTGTGTTTGCGATAACCATAATTCCCGGTCAAGTAATGAAACCAAATACGAAACCTGACTCAACCGCGACTGTTCTTTGAGGATTCGCTGGTACTCTTCGTAATGCGGGCCCAGATTCTTAATGACTTCGGTGAAGATGGGGTGCATCAGAATTGTGGAATCACTCAGGTGTGGGAAGATAATTTGAATCGCTGAAGCTTTTCCGAGTCCCCTTTTCTCAAGGCGATCTTGAGTTTTCTGGACATCCTCTCGGACTGTTTTCTTTTGGTTTTCAACGAGATACTGGGCGACACCAAGCTGTGCAAGTTCAAGCTGTTTCACCTCGGCCTCTGTTAATTTCAGTATCGCAGCGATTTCATCTGTGTGGAGTTGCAGGTGATATCTGACTCTTTGCTTTGTTTCTTCAAGGGAGTTTTGGATTGCTTCATCGAATGAGAATTCATTGTCGGCTGTGGAGAAATTGATCTGGATGATGCTGAGTTGGAGTGGTTGATTCCCACGACGCACTACGAATTTACTATTGGCGGTTCGCTTCAACTTAGTTCTCTGAGGTGGACTCAATAGGTCTTCAGGGAAATCATCTAAAAGCTTGTAGGTGCTGCGATAGTCGAACACGACCGAATCGAGCTTGTTCGAATAGAACAGGTGCTCGGAATCCTTCAGATAAGCTTTAAAATGGTTTTTGAGACTCGCTTCCTGATCGGGAGTAAAGTGAAGAGTTTTGGTCAACTCACAGTAGCTGTGGTCCGCGAGAGCGGAAAGAAGCCGATCGTTCCGTAAAGTTTGCTCTTTAGTCAACTTCTCTCGTTGATTTTCGCTCAGAAGATTCTTGATCTTCTTGTGCCATTCAGAGTCATCTGAAAACCGATTAGTGATTCCTTGAGTTGTCAGCGTCACCGGCAAGACATCTCTCAGAGTGAAATGGTATTTCGCACGATTCTCTCGTAACTCTTCCAGTTCCTTCTCGATGAGTTGTTCGTAATCACGTTTTTGATCCATGCTTAAATCGCAACAGATATCAATCCAGTTCGCTTGAGCAACAAGGAAGGCCCGGATCCGGTTTTCAAAGATCCCAAGTCCATTCTCTTTAAGACGCTGGTCGAATTGTTGAGGTTGAGACCGAATAAGAGCCCCTCCCCTTACGACAAAAGGCTGCTGCATGCGTAGGTTTTGTCCGTTCCCTCTTACCCGAATTCTCTGAAATTGCTGGATCGGAACCGGTTGAGGAAACGCCCCGTTTGGAATGCGTAAATCAAGTTGATGGATGGCCTCTTGTTGTGCAAAAGCAAAATGAGGAGCACATATGGTCAAGAACAAAAATGAGAGGAGTCGCCCAGGTGCAAAGGAAGCACCGAAGTCGCTCTTGATGAGCAGGAACGGCAGAAATGTTGTCGGGCGGAAGAGTTGAGTCTCCGTCATCGGCATCTCCTCGGTCAACGAGTCCACTTCAACTTACCCAGTGCGTTGAGGTCGAGAATATCGCGTCAACTTCCAGATTACCAACAGATTCTGTTTAAAGACGAAAAGTATTGAGCATGACGATGAGGGGACAATTATTGAGATCGTTGAAGAAGGTATTGGTTGTGGGATGGCTGCCAGATGTACTTCAGATTGATGAGATTCTCTCCAAGTGTAGCTCCTCAGGCCCATATATCTGGAGTTCTGCGATCAATTTTCAAACTGGATGATCGACAATCGCTTATGTGTCTTGACAGGTTCTTCCCGATTACGAAACAATGAGGGCTGAATTGTTTAAAACCAGTCCGGAAACCTCTGGAACAGTTGCTTTTCTCAACGTTTGAGAGAGCAACTTCAAGTTTCAGGATCAGTTCTAGTATAGGAGGCCTCAGTATCGAAAAAATAGGTGAAACCCGGACGAATGGTAGCTGAATTCTCTGCTACTGAATCAACACTCTTCATTCAATTCTATCGCGAAACTTGATCACCCCTTCTAAATTTTCATCTCTGAGCTTGTTCACTGAAGTAATTCAATAATTTTCAATTAGATCTGACAGGACAATTCATGCAGCCTTACAAAAAAATCGAGAGCTTTGCTGTTTGTTTTTTAGTATCAATTTTATTGGTCGGCTGCGGTTCTAAGAATCCCCTCAACCGGCAGTCGGTTTCAGGGACAGTCACATTGAATGGGCAACCAGTTAAGGCTGGTTCAATTGAGTTCCATCCCCAGGGAACGAAAGGAACAATGTCTGGGGCCGTGATCGCTGATGGAAAGTATTCGATCGCAACAGCACAAGGATTACCTCCCGGAACCTACACTGTGCGAATTTTCTCTGCCGATGAGACTGCGGAAAGAGAAGAAGTGCCAGGGGAATCCAATAAGTTGGCGGTCGAGAAAATCCCAGCGAAATACAATACGGAAAGTACTCTTAGTAAAAGCGTTGATGCGGGCAAGGATAACGTCTTTGATTTCGAAATTCTCAATGAGTAGGTCTTGTATTAAGATCTCGATATTTCGGTCCCTTTATAAAAGGTTTAAGTCATGCCTTACCGTAGACGAAAAATGGATGGGTTTACACTCATCGAATTGCTAGTGGTGATTGCAATCATAGCAATTTTAGTCGCACTGTTGCTTCCCGCGGTCCAGCAAGCTCGAGAAGCTGCACGGAGGACTCAGTGCAAAAATAACTTGAAGCAGATTGGCATTGCGATGCACAACTACCACGAGGTCAACAACGGCCTTCCGGTTGCACAGTATAGCTGTTGCTGGGGAACTTGGGTTGTGGGGATCATGCCTTACATTGAGCAGACTGCTCTTTACGATAGGTACGAAAAAAATCGAAAGTATGGGATTCCTTCAGACACAGCCCGCTATAACCATTCCGTCAATTTACCTGTTGTCCGTACTCGGATTAAGGCACTCTCTTGCCCAAGTGATATTGATAATGCACCCTTTTCAGGCATTACGAATCACAGCTATGCCGTGAATTTCGGGAATACAGGTTATGGTCAGCAGTCCACGTTAAATGGAGTCACATTTGGGGATGCTCCATTTCGAATTTCCGGGAATAACACACCAGCCAGGAATAAGCGATTCCGAGATGTGACAGACGGGACTTCATCCACGATGATGGTCGCCGAAGTGCTTCAGGGACAAGGCAGAGATTTGCGAGGTTTCCTGTGGTGGGGAGATGCTACTCAGTTCACTACATACTTACCACCGAATAGTTCAGCTCCAGATCGAATTTATTCATCTTACTACTGTAATAATCAGCCCGAGCAGAATTTGCCGTGTGCAGTTTCCACGAGTGCCAATCCGACAATGTTTGCCTCGAGAAGCAACCATGTTGGAGGAATTCAAACCGTTTTGGTTGATGGTTCAACGCGATTTGTTTCAGAGAATATTGACTTGGATCTTTGGCGCGGGTTGAGCACCGCTAGAGGAAATGAGGTGATTGGCGAGTTCTAGAGCAGTTTGCACTACCGTGTGCTCGTGAAGAAAGCATTTCTCTAGAACTGATCCTGAAACCTGAAACTGCTCTGTCAAACGTTGAGGAAAGCGGCCATTTCAGAAGTTTTCGGACTGGTTCTAGTTAAAATACTGTTCGCCGCGAGGCAGATCCTGCAAACCAATTCGAAAGATGCTCTAGATGACTATTCAGAATCGCCACGCACAGCAAAAGTGCGTGGCGATTTTTTATTGGCACAGTTCAACAACCATGAAACGCTCAGGAGTTGCCTTGTATGCGGCAGCCAGTTTTTGAAGAGTGCTCCAGCGTGTGCTGTGCTGCTTGCGTGCAAGTTTGGGGCACTCTTTAGGAAGATTTTCCAGGAGAGATTTTCGGATTACCATCGCGCGGATCTTTCGCATACGGATATTGCCATCGGCCTCACTAGTCAGACAAATGACAAACTGATCGCACGAGACCGGAAGTCCCAAGTCAGACCGAAGAGCCCCGGTTGCGAATTGTTCGGAGATTTCATTCAGCACAGCATTCAGGTAATACCAGTAGTCTTTCTCTGGCAATGGCAGAATTGGGTCTTCAAGAGTTGTCTTCTTGGCTGCTTCGATGACTGCCAGTGCCGCTTGAGAATTAGGAAAGAGCAGTTCGCAGCGAGTTTCATTCAGTGTCCGGATTTTGAGGTTTCCGTCTCGAATGATATTCAGCGAAACATTCAGGCGATCAAAGAACTCACGCTTCTCCCAGTTTTTTGCAGCACGACGTTTCCCGAACAACCAACCGACGAACATGAAGATCGCAGCTGTCACAATCTTGACCCAATGGTCCTCCAGCTTTTCAAATAATACATCCAGTAATTCGACCATCGCGGTAATCCATCATCGAGCGGCGTAACAGTTCATTGAGGCGACACAATCTATCATTTCGAAGTTCGACAGTGCGAGTCTTCTGGGAGCCTGTCTCGTGAAAAGTTTTTTACTCAGACAAGCTACGCGAAAATGATTTCAAGCAATAATTTCAGTGAGATTGCGGGAAGTCTTCGATTGAAAAAATCAGTATGAACTTTGAAATTGCTGGTCATTCTTCACGCAAAATTCATCGCAATTTACTAATCTTTTTTGTGATGTCTTCATCAATTCGTTGTCAGGTTCGTGAGCAAAACGGCGCAATATGATTGAGAACCAAATTTCAGAACATGCGAACAGAAACCACGTTGGTTCGCTGATCCTGGCAGCGACCGCAGCTTTCTGTACTTACTTCTGCATGTATGCGTTTCGAAAGCCATTCGCTGCGGGAACATACGAAGGGCAAGAGTTTCTGGGGCTTGGGCTGAAAACTGTTTTGGTGATCTCCCAGCTTGCTGGCTACATGGTCTCCAAGTTCATCGGGATTAAAGTTGTGGCAGAGATGCCCGCAAAATACCGGGCCACTTCGATTATTGGACTGATTCTGGTCGCTGAGTTAGCTTTGGTCGGATTTGCTTATGCCCCAGATCCAGTCAAGGTGGTCATGCTCTTCTTTAACGGGTTACCACTGGGCATGATCTTCGGAATCGTGCTTTCTTACCTGGAAGGACGAAAGCAAACCGAAGCACTCTCTGCGGTACTCTGTGCCAGCTTTATTATTTCATCGGGTGTCGTGAAATCGGTAGGACGCTGGCTGATTGAAGCTCGCGGTGTGAGTGAATTTCATATGCCGATGATGACCGGGGTGATCTTTCTTGTCCCGTTGCTTCTCTCTGTACTGGCCTTGCAGCTCACGCCTCCCCCTGACCAGACAGATCGAAAACTTCGTAAAGTTCGAAGTGCAATGGACCGGAGGCAACGCAATCAGTTCCTCGCGGCATATTGGCCCGGGCTGGCCTTGATGGTGCTGGTGTATGTTGCCTTAACGGTCGTTCGAACAATTCGCGATGACTTCGGTGTCGAAATCTGGCAGGCCATGGGAGTCACTGAAACACCGTCCGTTTTTGCCAGATCGGAAATGGTTGTCGGGTTATGTGTGACGGCACTGAATGGCCTCGCTGTCTGCTTTGTGAACAACGTGACGGCGATTCGAAATACCGTCGCCATGATGTGTCTTGCGTTCCTACTGGTGGCTGCATCTGCGTTTCTCCAATCCAGCAGTCAAATCTCTCCGTTTGTATTTATGGTGTTGTGCGGGGTCGGGATGTATCTTCCGTATGTGGCATTTCATACGACTGTCTTCGAACGGCTGATCGCAGCTTCGAAACATCCTTGTAACTTGGGGTTTCTCATGTACCTTGCCGATGCTATTGGTTACCTGGGGTATGCAACTCTCTTGATGGTGAAATCGAAGGTTCCAGATAGTGACCAGATTCTGCCATTCTTTCGATTTTCGATGATTTTTATGGCTGCCCTTTCTATTGTCAGCTTGATCGGGGCAGTTTTCTTCTTCAGCAAGACTCTGGAAAGCGAAGAGCTCGCCGAGATGGAAGTTCTTCCTGAACCGATTCCTCAACCAGAGTCATAATCAGAAATCGATTCGTTGAATCGCAATAGTGAAAGAGATACGTTGTTGGAATCAGGCCCGCTCGATCCCGAGTCAGAATCTTCTCTCGCTGCCATCTTTCAAGTAGCTGGTGAGCCATTAAAGCTGTTGCGGTTTCCGATCCCAACACTCGACGCGCATGAAGCTTTGGTCCGCATTGAATGTTGCACCGTTTGCGGAAGCGACTTGCACACCATCAGCGGGAAACGAAAAGAGCCGACCCCCTCAATTTTGGGGCATGAGATTCTCGGTGTCGTTGAACGTATTGGTTCTCCACCGTTATGCGATGTTTCAGGAAATTCACTCGAGGTCGGTGACCGAGTGACCTGGTCGACATGTATTTCATGCGGAGAATGTGATCGTTGTCTTTCTGGATTGCCGCAAAAGTGTTTTTCCATCGCCAAGTATGGGCATGACATCGCTGAAGGAAAATATGCACTCAGCGGAGGGCTGGCAGAATTTATTCTACTTCGCAAGGGTTCGGCAATCGTGAAGGTTGATCCCGCGCTCCCTGCGGAAGTTATCTGCCCTGTCAACTGCGCGACAGCCACTGTGACAGCGGCCTATCGGGTTGGGGGAATCATCGAAGGTCGCCGCGTCTTGATCTTCGGAGCAGGAATGCTGGGGCTGACAGCTGCCGCGTTTGCTAAGTTCAATGCTGCCGCTCATGTGACTGTTTGTGATACCAATGCAGAACGATTACAGCTTTCGGAACGATTCGGAGCTGATTCAACCATCGAATGGTGCGACGACGCCCAAGAGTTTAGCCAGCGTGCTTCTGCATGCTCCGTCGATGGGGAATTCGACCTGATTCTCGAACTCTCCGGTTCCTCGAAAGCTGTTGAAGCGGCCTGCCGATTGGGAGCCATCGGAGCCAGTGTTGTGTTGGTGGGATCAGTGATGAAGTCACCCACGGTTTCTCTTGATCCGGAAAGCATCGTTCGACGCTGGCTTTGCATCAGTGGAGTCCATAATTATGCTCCTGAGGACTTACTCACAGCAATTCAATTCCTCAGTGACTCTCATTCCAGATTTCCATTTAGTGAGTTGGTTGAAAAAATATTTTCGCTCACCGATGTGAATCAGGCGATTGAGTTTGCTCAGAACGCAAAACCGGTTCGCATTGCAATTCGGCCTGGATTCCATGGCAACACCGACAACTCATAAACTTCTGGAACTGTTCGAGAAACATGGCAACTCTCAGTATGGCGGGGAGGATGTCACTCAGCTTGATCATGCACTTCAGGCGGCGACACTTGCAGAGAAAGAAGGTGCGTCGCCTGAATTGATCGTCGCAGCCCTGCTCCACGATGTCGGGCACTTGCTCCACAATCTCCCGGAGAATGCTCCCGATCAGGGGATTGACGATCACCACGAAAGTTTGGGCTATCGATTTGCTTGTCAATTGTTTCCGGAATCTGTGACCGAACCGATCCGCATGCATGTTGTGGCGAAGCGGTATCTCTGTGCGGTCGAACCTGACTACTTCAGCACGTTGAGCCAGCCATCGGTTGTCAGTCTTGAACTGCAAGGCGGACCGATGAATGAACGTGAAGTTTCCGAATTTGAACGGAAGCCATTTGCACACGATGCCGTTCGTTTGCGACGTTGGGACGATACCGCCAAAGATCCCGCATTGAAAACACCACCACTCTCACACTTTGAAAAATACCTGAGTGAAGTCGCTCTCAAAGGAAGTGAAGAATGACACCTCAATATGATGTTGCTGTGATTGGAGGCGGGATCGTCGGCTTGGCTCATGCCTTGATGGCATCTCGACGTGGCTTGAAAGTCATTCTGTTTGAACGGAGTCCGATCGCACAAGGAGCCTCCGTTAGAAACTTTGGAATGATCTGGCCCATAGGACAACCGGCCGGCGAGCTTTACGAAGTCGCGATGAAATCTCGCGACTACTGGCTCATGCTTAGAAAAGAGGGTGTCTTGGAAGTCGAGGAATGCGGCTCGATTCATCTCGCCCATCATCAGGACGAGCTCGACTTGCTCACCGAATTCTGTGAACAAGGAACGCATGAATGCGAGATGCTTTCTCCACGGGAAGTCCTGGAGCGCTCACCACTTGCTAATCCGACTGGTTTACTCGGCGGAATGTTCAGCCCGACCGAATTGCGAGTCAATCCTCGGGTTGCCAGCGCTCAGATCGTTGATTGGTTAGTAAAAACACAAGGGGTTGAGGCTTGCTTTGAGACGCAAATTATCTCAATCGACGAAAATACAATCCAGAGTGCCGGTGGAAAACGCTGGAAGGCAGACCAAATCGTCGTTTGTAGTGGGAGTGATCTTCAAACTTTATATAGCGAGATTCTTGAAAATTCGGGACTCAAACTTTGTAAGCTGCAAATGCTCAAGTCGGTAGCCCAACCAGAGATCAAGTCTGGCACGCCACACTTGGCAAGCGGATTAACACTGCGGCACTACTCTTCATTTGAGTCTTGCCCCTCGCTTGAGAAATTGAAAAGACGTATCGCAGAGGAATCCCCTGAGCTGGACACGTTTGGAATTCATGTGATGACTTCGACGTTTCCGAGTGGAGAAACTATCCTTGGTGATTCACATGAATATGGAGATGCGATCACTCCATTTGATAAATCAGAAATCGATGAACTCATGCTGCGAGAGCTTCGTAAGGTTTTTCAACTGAAAGACTGGACGATTCAAGAACGCTGGCACGGGATTTACGCCAAGCATCCGACGTTGCCGGTCTTTGAAGCGAAAGCAGAGGATGGCGTACAAATTTTTGTTGGCCCCGGCGGGGCCGGAATGACAATGTCGTTCGGATTGGCCGATCGAGCATGGAATAACTGGACTGGAGTGGAGAAACAGAATGCCTAAGAAGCTGAAACATCTCAATGCAATCGTATTTGACTGGGCAGGGACAACTGTGGACCACGGGAGCTGTGCTCCGGCGATTGTGTTTCAGGAAATTTTTCGCCAACGTGGAGTGACGGTGACAGCCGCTCAGGCTCGCGAGCCGATGGGAATGGCCAAGCGGGCACACATCGCCACGGTCGTTGCCATGCCTAGCGTTGCCAAATCCTGGGAAGAAAAATATGGCAGCCCTTGCAGCGACGCTGATATCGACGCGATGTATGCAGATTTTCTCCCGTTGCAAAAGAAGACGCTCAAAGATCACAGTCAACTCATTCCCGGTGTAGCAGAGGCCATTCAGGAGTGCCGCGCCCTCGGCTTGAAGATTGGTTCGTCGACGGGATACACACATGAGTTGATGGAATCTGTCACAGTTGCGGCGAAGGAGCAAGGATACGAACCCGATTGCCTTGTCTGTTCGGAAGATGCCCCCGCTGGCCGTCCTGCCCCGTATCTTCTCTACGAGATTTCGAAGCAACTGGAGGTCTATCCGTTGTGGTCGATGATCAAAGTGGATGACACGCCAGTCGGAATCGAAGCGGGGCGCAATGCTGGGTGTTGGACAGTCGCAATCACTCGAACCGGAAATTGTGTCGGACTCAGCGAGCAGGAAGTCGAAGCGATTTCACCAGCAGAACTTCAAGAGAAGTGTCAGGCTGCCGAAGAACGTTTTCATGCAGCGGGTGCGCACATTATCATTGAGTCAGTTGCGGATATCGTCGAAGTCGTTCACGAAATCGAAGCACGCATGGAGCGAGGAGAAATGCCGATCTGACCTTTCGACTCGTGGTCATTCAGGTTTGTCAGGACGTTACTCAAAAAATCAGGACTCTCAATGAAGCCTTTCACCATTTCCATGTCGGTCATCCTTTTTCTCGTTCATATGCCTCTGCAAGCTGAGGAGCAAATTGGCGTTGGCGCACAGGCTCCCGAAGGTGCAGAAGTTCTCTTCGATGGAAGTCGAGAAATGCTCGATGAGAAATGGACGTATTGGAAGGGGCCACGATTTGCCTCTTCGTTGCCAATCAAATGGAAAATTGTTGACGATCCCGTTGATGACGGAACGGTTCTGATGACAGACGACCCGGTCGCTGCTGGCGGGAAGTACGGAACTGCTGACATCGTTACGAAGAAAAAATTTCGAGACTTTCGAGCCCACGTTGAGTTTCTGATTATGAAACCGGGAGGCAACAGTGGAGTCTATTTGCAGAATCGCTATGAGATTCAAATTCTGGATGGCGACAAAACAAAGCATGGATTGGGGGCGGTGATTAATGAAACCGAATCACCCTACGACGCATACAACGGTCTCAAAAAATGGAATTCTTACGACATCATCTTCCGCGCAGCTCGATTCGAAAATGGGAAGCGATCTGAAAAAGCGATGGTCACAATGTACTTCAACGGGAAGAAGGTACACGTGAACCAGGAAATCAATCAGGTTTGGGGCGGACCGAATTCCGGAATCGATGGTGGCAACGACGGTGGACGTGGAATAACTGACGTCCCCGGTGGTCTGAAGCTACAGTGTGAAGGCCACGATGTTCGCTATCGAAACATCTGGATCAAAGAGCTGGATTTAAAATCAGCAGAGACTGACCTCGATGTCGAATAAAATAGATTCGTGATTCAGTTTCGAATGAGATTTGGTGAGGGATGAAGAACGTCGAGACTAACAGAGGATTTGACTTAGTCTTTGGCTTCGTTCAAGAGCGACTCCAATTGATGAGTCGCATCTTCGGTCACGGGATAGATGAGCGGCTTCCCGCGGACTTTTGTTGGAGTCGCGTAGTAGACGTTTTCGATCTTCACGACCGGAACGAGATATTTCACACCGGGACTCGCTGAGAGTTCCATGACATTGTGAAATCGAAGTGAGTCTTGATCTATGTTTTCGGGCCAGGACTTCTCGATCGTGAACTTTTTGAGTCCATCGTTAAATTGTCCTTGGACAATTAAGTCAGAGTTTTGAACCTGAAAACGGTTCAGAGTCGTTGGGTTCGCTGTGGTGAGCGTCATCCATAACAAAATAGAGAGCCAGATTGCTCCTATAAGAATCGCGATCGTCAGCCGGGAAGACGGAGGGCGAACCTGTGGTCGATCACTCGCTGGCACAAACGGACTCCGTCAGTCGTTGGGTATTTCGTTGAGTTCAATTCTCGCATTCAATCATCACAGACTGAATACACTACAGAGTCTGAGGGGACTTCTCAGAGCAGTTCGCTCGTCCATGTGTCCGTGAAGAACACGTTCTCCAGCGAAATGATTGTTCGCCACGAGGCTGAACGCTAACACAAAAACATCAATTCGATGAATGCTGGAGAATCGATCCAAGAATCTAAATTGAGCTCTCAAGCACTGAGAAAAATAACCATTCCGGAATTTTCAGGACTGGTTCAAACCTGAATCGGTTCGATGGACTCACCGTGAAAGTACACGATGAGTCATCTTGGCAATGAGTTGTTACTCCGGGTAATTACTCTGAATCTTCACTCTTTGGGGCAACAATCTTGTAGTTGTGATCAAAGGCGTCTTCGAAGTCATAGACATCGAAGAAGTCACTCAACTGGTCTCGATCTGTTTTTCGCATTTCTCCTCGCTCAATCATGTCGAAGACAATGCGTCCGAAATCGCCAGTGCTGTGAACTCCCCAATGGGCAAAGACATGACTTGTCAAAAGTCCATATCGAAGGATTCCCAACTCACGCACACCGTGCATGAGTTCCTGACCTGTAATATGAGCGTCCTCTTCATCGTTGAGTGAAGAACTGCGGTCCAATTTATTTTGGGTATGATGCAGCGCTTCGTAGATAAAGCGGTACGCGTCCTGATGGTATTTCGTTTCTAAGGGGGCAGTTGGGCTTGGCAGACTCATTGAGCCACTCCGTCTCTTGAAACACCGATTGGCGGGGATGATTGTGACAGTGGGGAAATGAATATCATCATGTTCTGAGGATACTCTGTACTAACTATACTACGTGTGGTGCAATTGAGGAAAGGTCTTCCGTGGAATTGTTCTCTCTCATTCGGCAGATTTCGCATCCTCGGGAGGCGTCTTTTCTTCTGACGATGTTTTTTGTGAACCACCGCTAATCACGGTAATAATATCGGCAGAATCGACAAGAATTCTACGGTGGTCTTCGAATGAGACAAGAATCTTTTGTGCAAGAATTTCCTGTGCGATCACTTTCCCTTTGCCTTGTTTCGTGAGAACCATTTTGCCGATCTTGGGAAGTTCTCGACGATACGATTCGTAAGTGTCGTATTCGTACCGCAGGCAGCACTTCAGTCGTCCGCAGCGCCCTGAGATTTTATTTGGGTCCAGCGAAGCTTTTTGCATTTTCGCCATTTTCATTGAAACCGGTGGCATCTCGGTGAGATGCGTATTACAGCAGACAGGCTTCCCGCAATCCCCGTAATCTGCCATGAGTTTGGCTTCGTCCCGAATTCCAATTTGCCTCATCTCGATGCGCGTATTGAATTTTTGGGCAAGTGTTTTCACCAACTCGCGGAAATCGACTCTCGATTCAGACAGGAAATAGAAAATTACCCGTTCGCCGCCGAACAGTCGTTCCACATCGACCAGTTGCATCGGCACTTTCATTTCTGCGATGGTCTCTTTTCCACTCAGGAAAGATTCTTGCTCGCGAGCCCAACCTTCTGTGCGAGTCTTTTCGTCTTCCTGGCCAGCGACTCTCAGAATCTTTCCACTTGCGTCTTCTTTGCCAAGATACTCCTTTGTTCGCTCGTTGGCAGAGCAAAGGATTTCTCCCCATTCAGTTCCGCGATGGCTGCGAACAACCACCTGATTGCCACGTTGGAATTTTTGCGGTCCTTTGGCACTAAACTCACCCAGGAATCGCATTGTTCCGTAACGCACGACATATTTGTTTGCCATAATTCACTCCAGAGTTCAGAATCAACAGAATTGGCGGGACTTCTTCGCTTTAACAAAGCTGATCAAGTGAGCGTCAATCGTGTGAATGACAGTGGTCTGATAGCTTTGTGAACGATCCCTCGTCATCCAGCTGCTAAGTGTGGAAAAGCAGCCTTGAGGTCGAGTGTGTCACCATTTTCTTTCTGGAGTTCAAGCAACGACTGAAAGAGCTTAAGAGACGTTGCTTGCGTGTCTGGATTGTCGAAAAGATCATCAAGTTCGTTCGGATCTTCCGCGACATGGTACAGACGGGCTTTACTGATTCTTGGATACAGGATCAATTTGTATCCATCCTGTTTGACCATGCGTTGAAGGTCAATATAGCCGCCATAAATCGCAGGGTAATACGTCTTGTTTCGTTCACCGCTGAGAATCGGCAGGAGGCTATGGAAGTCCACATGCTTCGGCTTTTTGAGATCTGCAAGTTCCAGAGTCGTTGGCATCACATCCTGTAAGTAAATCGATGTGTCAATCTTTTTGCCTTTGGGGACACCTGGGCCGACCACCATGAATGGAACTCGAATACTGTGGTCGTACATATTTTGTTTGCCGATCATTCCATGATGACCAACGGCCAGTCCGTGATCAGCAGTGAAGAAGATCCAGGTGTTGTTCCGTTTGCCCGATTTCTCCAGCCCATCCAGGATACGACCAATCTGGTGATCCATGTGGGTAATGATTGCGTAATACTCCTGTCGGTTCACTCGCACGGAATATTCGGTTCTGGGAAAAGGGGCGAGTTTTTCATCGCGCTGATTCTTCCCGAGACCGATCTCATTGTGATATGGGTACAGCGGCTGAAAACTTGTCGGGACTTTGATTTTGTCTTCAGGGTACATGTCGACATATTTTTTAGGCGACTGCCTGGGATCATGCGGAGCATTAAAGGCGATGTACATGAAGAAAGGAGAGTCTTGCGCCTTGGCATCTTCGAAGAACGAAAGCGCATCATCGGCGACGACAGTGCTCCAGTGCTTTCCTCCCTCCCAGAATCCCCCAAATTTTTTGTCATACGGGCTCCACTTGTCTGGTTGTCCTTCAACCGGACGGCTGTAGCCTGCTTCAGTCTGTTTAGGCATTCCACCACGGATGTGGTCAGCGATGTCGAACGTTTTCGCAGCGTCGTATTTCACGTGCCACTTGCCGGTCATGTAGGTCCGGTATCCTGCGGACTTCATGTGCTCCGCCCAGAACCGGCCATTCTCAACTTCTGCTTTGAGATCGGCATTCACTTTGTTCGCATGCCAGATGTAGCGACCGGTGTTGATCATCGTTCGGGAGGCAACGCAAATCGCACCGTTCCATCCACCCATGTTGTAACACTGGGTAAAGGTTGTCCCCTCCGACACAAGTCGATCAAGGTTTGGGGTGCGAATCTCGTCATTTCCAAGTGCATGAATTGTGTCGTAGCACTGGTCGTCTGCAAAGATGAACAGGATATTCGGCTTCTCAGCTGCGAAGGCAGAACTCGAAATGGAGAGCACGATCACTGCAAAGATATGGAAAAGACTTTGTTTCATCAGGATAGATTTCTGTTCGCTTTTGGGAAATCAACGATTTCGAGCATGATATCACGCTTTTGGTTCTCGCCTGTAGACTTGCAGACTACTATTCTCACAAATCGAAGGCTAGGCAACTTCCGAAAGAACTGACCCGGAAGGCTGAATTGAGCCTTTTCTGCTTTGAACATTGAGAGCCTGACCAGACGATCTCGGTCTCTGGGAACGGCTCAGATGATACCCCTTACTTGAGTTTGCATGAATGATGTCGACTGTGTGTCTTTTTGATATTGATGGAACATTACTCAACTCCGGTGGAGCGGGGCAACATGCGATGGAGCAGGCGCTTCTGGACGTTTTCGGGGTGACAGGTCCGTACGAGGACATTCGCGCTGCTGGACGGACCGATAAAGCGATCACCACGGATCTCTTCAATCACCACAAGATTGAGCTCTCCGAGGAGAATTGGAACAGCTTCCTTGAATCGTACGTGGCTCATCTTCCAAATTCATTGGCAACTCAAAAGGGGAGCGTGCTCCCCGGAATCGTGGACATACTGAATCGGCTAAGCGAAGACGAATCGGTATCGCTCGGTCTGTTGACGGGAAATCTTCGGGTTGGTGCGGACGTGAAATTGCAACATTACAAACTGGATCATCATTTCAAGTTCGGCGGCTTTGGAGATGTGCATCACGACCGGGATGACGTCGCTCGATTTGCACTCCAGGAGGCGATCCGGCATTTGGACTGTGACGTCCCCGGAGAAACTGTCTGGGTAATCGGAGATACTCCTTCTGACGTCACCTGTGGACGCGCCATCGGAGCACGTACGATTGCGGTTGCTACAGGCATCTATGATGCGAAAGTTCTTAAAGACGCAAAACCCGATTATCTGTTTGACGACTTCTCTGATGTTACGACGGTCGTTGATTGCCTGATGGGACTGGCGAACTCTGCCGAGTAACCACCCTTAAGTAAAACTCTCAAGTCGGAAGCACCCAAAGAAGGAACCAAGAATGTCCCCCGGCGTTGCATTTATGCTCACTGCTGCAATCGCATATTTGATCGGAGCGATTCCGTTCAGTTTGTTGATCGCTAAATTTGTTCGCGGGATCGACTTACGCGAGCAAGGAAGCGGCAACGTCGGTGCGACAAATGTTGCCAGAACGATGGGGGCTAAGTGGGGAGTGCTTGCGCTATTTTGCGATGCCACCAAAGGCATGGTTTCGGTCGGGCTGATTCCATTGCTCCTTCCGGTTGATGAAACATTGATCATTCATCAACAGGTTCTGGGAGCAATCTTCGCGGTCCTCGGGCACATGTTTTCGATTTGGCTTGGAATGCGGGGCGGGAAAGGTGTTGCGACGGCATTGGGGGCAGTTGTGATTCTCTCTCCCTGGACAACACTCATTGCCTTTATTGCATTTGTGATTGTGTTCGTTCCGACAAAACTTGTCTCATTGGCATCGATGCTCGCAGCGGTCACCTATGCGGTGACGCAAATTGTGCGATATCAATCTGAACTCTTCTCCGAACGACTCTGGAGCTTGGCTGTCTTCAGTATTGGGGTTCCTTGCCTGATCATCTTTCAACATCGAGCAAATGTCGTCCGGTTACTCAATGGATCAGAATCGAAACTGACCTTAGGAAAGAAAAAAACGGCCCCTGCTCCACAGGATGCGACGAGCAAGTCAACTCACGAATGACGATGCTCTCCGTACTCGATTATGCATTCATATGAGGCGTCGCTATGGAGGGAGATGAGGGGAAATTTGAATAGAGTTCCCCGTGACCAGAGACCGGACGCCTGCTTCTGTCGGTGAGGTTCTTGAACTCACTTTTTTCTGCGTCTCTTCTGTGTTAGATTCCTTGCTCCAATCCACCAACAGAGTCAAATTCTAGAACACTTTCGTGTTTCTTGTGTCCGCGAATTGAGCGTCTTGTCAGGTGATTGGCTGTGTGCCACGAGACAGGACTGCGACACCTTTATCAAAACCGCTCAAGAGAGCAGTTTGCTCGACCGTGTGCCCGTGAAGAACTCATTTCTCCAATGAAAATAATGTTCGCCACGAGGCAGAACCCGAAAACCAATTCGAAAGATGCTCCATGTTTATTGTCACTGTCAATTTCAAAGCCAAGCCAGACAAAATCGAAGAGTTCCGCGAAGCGATTCTCTTTCAGGCAAAAAGTTCTCGGGACAACGAGGCGGGCTGTCAACAGTTTGATGTTGTCATTTCGCAAGACGACCCGTCCCGCTTTTTTGTCTATGAAATTTACGACGATGCAGCTGCGTTTGAAGTTCACAAGAACAGCCCGCACTCAGCGATCACCGGCGAAAGAGTTCCAGATTTGATCGAAGAGCGTGATCTTCAAATTTGGACCAAGATTGACGGGTGAGTCGTCCCATCGGGCGCGGTCGCTCGTTTGGAGTCAGCTGTTTTAGTGAATCAGCCAGTCTTTCCCATCTACGATGGAGGTCGCGAAGACGATTTCCATCGTAGAAAACTATCGTGCGTCATCTTGCAGGCTGTAATCGTCGATCTTTTTATGTAGCGTGTTTCGATTGATTCCCAGCTTCGTAGCGGTTTTTGTTTGGGTTCCCTGACAGCTCCTCAGCACCTGGAGGATCAACTCTCTCTCCACGAGCCCCATAACCGCTTCGTGACACTTTCCATCTTCTGCGACTTCGCTGAGTCCACGTTCGACGAGTTCAGCACAAAGTGATTGCAGTTCCGATCGCTCGATACGCCCCAGGCGAATTGGAGCTTCTCCGCGG